>JBOGMW010000053.1:0-19974 GCA_050746805.1 Candidatus Acidiferrales bacterium
GGGAACGCAGCGAGTGAAAAGGCCATTTTTGCCAAGGCGTATTAGGCCGGGCATTCCGGGCGATGACGAGTTCTAAAGCGAATCGAAGGCCGGTCCGAGCTGCGTCGCGAAACGCACGAAATGAGCCGATAAACCGGAAAGATTTGGAGCGCGCGCTTCAGGCGGCGGCCAGTCCGCGGCGCGCTGCCGGTCAAGCCAAATACTTCAAGGCAGGTAAAGGCGAATACGGCGAGGGCGACCGGTTCATCGGCATCACCGTGCCGGTGCTGCGAAAGATTGCGCGCCAGCACGCGGGGCTGGGGTTCGGCGACCTAGCACGGCTGCTTGCTTCACCGATTCACGAATACCGGCTGGCGGCGCTCGAAATTCTAAGGGCGCAGTATGAGCGGTCGGAAGAACCGCAGCGCGAGCGCATCGTTGCGTTTTACCTACGGCAAACCACGCACATGAACAATTGGGACCTGGTGGACGCGGCCGCGCCTTACATCCTCGCTCGGCATTTAAAGGCGCGTCCGCGAGACGTGCTGCATCGACTGGTATGTTCGGCGAACATTTGGGAGCGCAGGATCGCGATCGTCTCCACGCTGCCGCTGATCCGCGGAGGGGAAGTGGAGGAGACCTATCGGATCGCGCGTAAGCTGCTCGCCGACGAGCACGATCTGATTCACAAGGCGGTTGGCTGGGCATTGCGTGAAAGCGGAAAAGTTTCGAGCGTGGCGCTGCTGGATTTTCTGCGCGTGCACTACGAACACATTCCTCGCACCACGTTGCGGTATGCCATCGAGCGGTTTCCCATCAAACAGCGAAAGAAATTGCTTGCCGGCAACTTTAGCTGAACCTTCGTCTGACCTAGGTCGATGCGATCAAAAAGTCCTCTCCGCTAGTCCGAAGGCCATCGGCTCGGTCCCAGAAGTAGCGCTGGTTAAGGTCCGCCGCCGAAACATGTCTGATCTCCTTAAAACCAGCATCGTGGGCCAGCGCCTGCATCTCGGGCGGGGTAAAGAAGCTGAAAAAAGGGGTCCCAGACGCTCGCGCGGATTTTTGGACGGCCTGATGCTTGAGACGCACTTCAGCCTCGGTAAGATCGGCCGGCAGAATGAACGTCATGGCCAGAGTGGAACCTGGGGCGAAGGTAGCCACGTGACGCAACGTAGCCGCCACTGCATCTTTGGTGAGGTACATAGTGACGCCGGTGGATGCCACCACCGCAGGTCGGGTCGCGTCAAAACCAGCGACCGTCAGCTGCTCCAACCAGGAGCCGCCGTCCTCAAAATTGACGGCAACGAACCGCAGCCACTCAGGAACGCCAAAGCCAAGCTCGATCAGGCGTTGGCGCTTCCAGGCCTGCGGACCCGCGCGGTCGACTTCAAAGACTTTTAGCGTAGAGGCGATCTCCGGCCTACGTTGGGCAAACGTATCGAGTCCGGCGCCGAGGAGGACGTATTGGCTGACGCCGCAGCCAGCCAGTTCCACCACTAGATCCTCGATGAAGCGAGCCCGGGCGACGATCGAAGCGCGGAAGAGCCTTGTGCCTTGCGGGTCCATGTCCGGGCGGCGGCGCCACCCGTCATCCGGAGCAACGAGCTTCAAACCAATTTCGTCCTCAAGCACGTGCGGCGGCGGATCGGCGTAGAGATGCAAAGCCCGCCACAACGCGACCCGGACAGCAGTGCCGTCTGGCGCGGTCTGCTGTTCGCCCATCGCTCCTGCTCTCCTCTATCGCTATCAGTTATACCGGCGGATACGAGTGGATTCGGATGCGAAATGGCCAACACACGCCGATTCCAGTAATGATCCTGATATCTCTGCCCAATCGGCATTTTCGGCCGTTTACTGTTCGCAAACAAGCGGCCGACAGTCCTATTCACGGCAATCCGGTGTGGTGCTAGCGTAAGGGACGTGCCTGAGGTACCAGTCCAATCCGATGGAGGCCGCACCCGCGAGCCACGAGCGCCCCGGCGTGTCGGCCAACGAGCGGGCGAGCGCGGCGGGTCGAAGCTCAATCTGTTTTTCACTCTGCTGATTTTGCTGTCCATGGCGATCGGAGCCGTCAAAATCGCCCCACCTTACGTCGATAATTACCAATTCCAGGACGACATCAACACCGAAGCGCGGTATGGGCTAACCACTTACCCCAAAAAGTCACCGGACGACATTCGCCGGGAAGTATGGCAGGATGCACAGGGGCTGGGTATCCCTGCCAGTCCGCAGGATATTCAATTGGATGATTCGAACGGCGCCCTAAGTATTGCGCTGGACTATTCGGTTCCGATTGACTTGTACGTTTACCAATTCACTTTGCAATTTCATCCCCACGCGGACAACCATACAATCTAGAATGGCATTCCCATAAGGTAGGCCACTCGGAATGAGTTATTTGTCAGGTCTGCCTAGCCGGATGCCCAGGATGGCATTCTTTGACGACGCGCCCGCCCAGCTGCGTCCCAAGCAGGTTTCCGTGAGGTTCGCGAAGTAAACGGAGAGACGGATTGCGCGTTCGCATCGCACGAGGATTTTGGTCGTCCCGGTTTGGCATCGGGCTGCTGGTTCTGGCGCTCGCATGTTTATTGGCTGGCGCCGGGGTGGTCGGGTATTACTACATTTCATTTGGGCGCCTGATTCAGGAGCGGCTAACTGGCCAGATCTTCCACAACACTTCCAGCGTGTTTTCCGCTCCAGGGCACATCTACGTGGGCGAACCGCTTCGCGAGAATGAACTAACCACCTATCTTCTGAATGACGGATATCAGGAAGGCCAGACGAACGCCGCGCCCGGCGAAGTGCTGGTGCACGACGCAACCATCGAGATTCGCCCATCCGCAAAATCCTATTTCCAGGGCCAAAATGCGCTGCGCGTAGAGTTCAGCGGCGCGGAAGTGGCTAGCATTTCGCAACTGCCGAATGGCACATTCGTGCAATCAGCCGAAATCGAGCCGGAGCTGATTACCAATCTTTTCGACAGCTCGCGAGAGAAGCGGCGGGTGGTTCAGTACCGCGATTTGCCTCCGTTGCTGGTGCATGCTGTGATGGCCGCGGAGGATAAGCGGTTTTTCGAGCACGGGCCATTCGATATCGTGCGCGTGGTCGGAGCAGCTTTCTACGATCTGGGAAGAGGGTACCGGGCGCAGGGCGCCAGCACCATCGACATGCAGGTGGCGAGGACGTTCTTTTTCACCACCAAGCGCGAATGGCGCCGCAAGCTCAAAGAAACGTTGATGGCCTTTGAAATCGACCAGCGCTTCTCGAAGCAGCAGATTTTTCAGTTGTACGCCAACGATATCTATCTGGGCAACCGGGGCAGTTTCTCGATTCGCGGGTTCGGGGAAGGCGCTCAGGCCTATTTTGGCAAGGATGTTAGGCAACTCGATGCGGGAGAGGATGCGTTCCTGGCCGGAATCATTCGCGCTCCCAATCACTATTCGGAGGCGGAGCGGCACATGAACCGCGCGTATGAGGCGCGCAACCGCGTCCTGACGCAGATGAGAGAGGACGGATACCTCACCATTGCCCAGGAAAAGGCAGCGAAAGAAGAGAAGCTGAAATTCCTGAATGCGGGCACCTCCAGCAGCACGGCTCCATATTTTGTGGACATGGTGAAGGATCACCTGTTGGGAAAAATTTCCGCCACCGATTTGGAGGATCAGAGCTACCGGATTTACACCACGCTCGACCCGGACTTGCAGCGCGATGCAACCGAAGCGGTGCAGATCGGAATGGAAAGCATCGACAAGCTTTTGGCCCGGCGATACGCGATCTGGAAGAGGCGCGGCCAGCCGGTGCCCCACCCACAAGTGGCGCTGGTAGCTCTTGATCCGCAGACGGGCGCGATTCGCGCGCTGGTCGGCGGACGCGATTACGGCGAGAGCCAGTTCAATCACGCGCTGGCCAGCCGGCAGCCTGGCTCGGTATTCAAGCCGATCGTCTACGCGGCGGCATTCGACAACGCAGTGCAAGGGCTGCAACCAGTGGTTACTCCGACGACCACGGTGCAGGATGAGCCCACCACGTTTGAATTCGACGGCAAGGAATACACGCCGAATAATTACGGCGAAGAATTTTTCGGCACGGTGACGGCTCGCCAGGCGCTGATGCATTCGTTGAACGTGGCGACGATCAAGATCGCGGAGATGATCGGCTACCAGCGCGTGGTGGACATGGCGCGACAGCTGGGCATCAAAACTCCGATTCTGGCAACACCAGCGATGGCATTAGGCACGTACGACATGACGCCGATCGACGTGGCGGCCGCTTATACGGCGTTTGCCGACGGCGGCGTGCGGGCCGAGCCGCTATTCATTCGCAGCGTGGTTTCGTCCGATGGCGGCGTGGTGGAAGCGAATTCGCCCCAAACGCGCGCGGTGCTGGACCCGCGAGTCGCTTATCTGGTCACCAGCCTGATGGAGGGCGTGATCAATCAGGGTACCGGAGCCGTGGTTCGCGACATGGGGTTCACCGCGCCCGCGGCAGGAAAGACCGGCACTTCGCACGATGGATGGTTTGCCGGTTATACGTCGAATTTGGAATGCGTCGTCTGGGTGGGTTTTGACGATGATCGCGATATCGACTTGACGGGCGCCCAGACCAGCGCGCCGATCTGGGCGGAGTTCATGAAGCGCGCAGTGCGACTGCCGCAGTATCGGAATACCCAGCAGTTCGCGCCGCCCGCCGGGATCGCGGAGGCGATGATCGACCCGCAGAGCGGACAATTGGCCACGCCTTCGTGTCCGCAGACGCAGGAGGAGTTCTTCATCGCCGGGACCGAGCCGACGCAGTACTGCCAGTTGCATGGTGGAGAAGAATCGCAGTCGGCGCCGGTGTCCTGGCTCGCGCACTTATTTGGCGGTAAGGGGTCCAATCCGCCACCGCCGTCAACCCCGCCGCCACAGTCCGGCCCTGTGAATGGAGCGAGTGCCTCCATCCCGCCGCAGGCGGGCTCGCAAACCCAGCAAAATCCCCAATCTCGGCCCAACGCGGAGCCGGAAAAGAAAAAAAGCATCTTTGGCAAGATATTTGGTATCTTCGGCGGAGACAATAAGCAGCCGCCGAAGTCGAAATAGCGGATCAATCTGGCGGTGCTGCCCAGCAGGTGACGGGCTATGACGCGTTTGGCCCTTCTCGCAGTTCTGTTCTTCTTTTTTACCGTGGGCACGAGCCGCGCCCAGCAGGTTCCGCAGAGCCCTGAAGTCCCTCAGCAGCAATCCGCCGTAGCCGGATCGGAACATGCGCCAGCGATGACGCCGCGGCAAGTGGCCGAAATGCGAGCGGATATCCTGGTGGCCCGCAAGGAATTCGCCATTGCCATTGGCGCCTACGAGCGCATTCTTGCCACCGATCCCAGGAACGCCGAACTTCTAAACAAAATAGGCATGGCTTACCAACAGCTCGGAGATAACGGCAAAGCGGAGAGATACTACAAGCGAGCGTGGAAGTTCGATAAGCATTTCGCCGGCGCCATGAATAACTTGGGCACCGTGGAATACGGCCAACAGCGCTATAAAAGTGCGATTAAGGATTACAAACATGCGCTGAGCGTGGGAGCGGACCAGGCAACCATCTACAGCAACCTTGGATATGCCTACTGCGGAAGGAAAGAGTACTACCGCGCAACGGTTTCATTTGAAAAGGCGCTGGCGATCGATCCCAATATTTTCAAGCAGCCGGGCGATTTCGGCTCGCTATTCCTCCAACGCTCGGCGCCCGATCCGGCCACCGTCTATTTCCTGATGGCGAAGTCTTTCGCGAAGTTAGGCAACGCGCAGGAGACCGCGCATTACCTGAAACTCGCCCGCGACAGCGGGTACAAAAAGCTCCACGAGGCGGAAACGGACCCCTCATTCAAGCGAGTAATTCGCAACCCGCTGGTACAGGAAGTACTGCACACGCCCGCTCCTTTCGGCATCGGAAAGCAGACGGCCCAGGAATGACGCCGATTGGACTACGCCGGCAGCAAGTGTAAGCAATTGATCTCTGCAATAAGCTATAATAGCCGCCCGTGAAGACATCCGAGTTCCGGCGACTCTCCTGGCGCCGTGTATTTCTATTGGCGCTGGCGACTGCGGGATTGTCGGCATGTTATTTAGCGCGCGGCATAACGCGAGCGGCCGCGCCGAACGCAGCGGATTCCTCGTCGTCAACTTCCGAAGTTGTCGAACTTAAAATTTCCGGCGAAATCGAGCCGGTCCTTGCTGAGTACATAACCAACGGCATCGCCAAGGCCAATAGCGAACACGCCAGCTTAATCCTTATCACCATGGATACGCCGGGAGGCTTAGACGAATCCATGCGTCAGATCATCCAGTCGATTTTGCGTTCGCGGGTGCCGGTGGCGACTTATGTCTATCCGTCGGGCTCGCGGGGGGCGTCGGCTGGATTTTTTATTTTGCTTTCGGCGGACGTCGATGCGATGTCGCCTGGAACGGAGGCGGGCGCGGCGTCGCCGATTATGGAACTCGGCGGGCAGACGGTGCAGATCGATCCGACGCTGCGGAAAAAGATCGTCAATGATGCCGAAGCCTTTCTGCGCAGCTACGTGAGCAAGCGGGGGCGCAACGTCGAACTCGCCATGACCGCGGTGAGCGACGCGAAGGCGTTCAGCGACACGGAAGCACTGAAGGGCAACCTGATCGATTTGATCGCAACCTCGCCGGCAAATCTGCTGACGCAGCTGAATGGCCGCACGATCACGCGGCTTGATGGGTCGAAGGAGACGTTGTCGCTGCCGAATCCGGTGATCGCGCCCATCGGTATGACCGGTCGCGAACAATTTCTGTCGCGCATTGTGCAACCGGACGTTTTCTTCGTGCTGCTGATTATCGGCGTGCTTGGGCTCTATGCGGAATTCACGCATCCAGGAATGTTCGCGCCAGGCGTGATAGGAGCGATCGCATTGGTGCTGGCTCTTTTCGCCATGCACCTGCTGCCTATCAATTTCACCGGATTGCTGCTAATCGTCGCCGCCTTTGTGCTATTTATTCTGGAAGCCAAATTCCCCACGCACGGCGTATTGGGCGTCGGAGGTGTGGTCGCCATGGTGCTGGGTGCGCTAGTGTTGATTCGCACGCCGCTGACGGGCATGGGCGTGAGTACCGGAGTGGCATTTGGGGTGGCGATTCCGTTCGCGGTGCTCATCATCGTCCTAATGCGGCTGGTGCTTCGATCGTACAGCTGGAAACCGGCCACCGGGAAAGAAGAGTTGGTGGGAACGGAAGCGGAAGTGGTGCAGCCGATCGGAACCGGCGCGGCGGGGCTGGTTCGCATCCACGGCGAATTGTGGCGCGCGGTAGTATCCGGCGGGCCGGTGCCGCTCGGCGCGCGCGTGCGCGTGAAGAAAATCAGCGGCCTGACGCTGGAAGTTGAATCGCTCGAGCCATCGCAGGCGAAGTAGTTTAGGGGTAGGGGAGGGGAAGATGGATGCCGGCGCGATTGTAGTGGGATTTTGCATAATCGTTTTTCTGATCTGGTTTTTCAATTCCGTGTACGTGATTAAAGAATGGGAGCGCGGCGTGGTGCTGCGCCTGGGCCGCATGGCGCCGCAACCGAAGGACGCCGGTCTACGCATCGTGGTTTGGCCGATCGATAAGCTGATCCGCATTTCCATGCGCGTAGATACGGTGGAAGTGCCGGCTCAGGACGTGATCACGCGCGACAACGTGTCGGTGAAGGTGAACGCGGTCTGCTACTTTCGCGTCGTCGACGCCAACCGCGCGATTTCGCAGGTGCAAAACTATCTCTACGCCACTTCTCAACTGGCGCAGACGAATCTGCGCAGCGTGGTGGGCCAATTCGAGCTCGATGAAATCCTCTCCGAGCGCGAAAAGGTTAACGCCAAGCTGCAAACAATCCTTGACCAGGATACCGACCCCTGGGGTATCAAGGTAACGAAGGTTGAAGTCAAGCAGGTCGACATTCCGGAGAATATGCAGCGGGCCATCGCCCGGCAAGCAGAGGCCGAACGCGAGCGCCGCGCGAAAGTGATCGCCGCTGACGGAGAATTCCAGGCTTCAGCTAAGCTTTCCGAAGCCGCCGAAGTGCTGGAAAAACAGCCGGTGTCGGTCCAATTGCGGTACTTGCAGACGCTCGCGCAAATCGGCACGGAAAAGAACACGACGGTGGTATTTCCCGTGCCCATGGATCTGGTGACGTACTGGATGCAGCAATTAGGGGACAAAAAGTAAGCCACAATGGCGGCAAGCGGAAAACGCGGCGGCGGCGATCGGGTGCTCGAAAGCAGGCACCTGGTGGGACTTTTCCTCGGTGTAGTGTTGCTTTGTGGAGTGTTCTTCTCGCTGGGCTACGTGATGGGCAAGACGCAATATGACGGTGCTGTGCACGCGTCGTCACCGGATATGAACGCGTCAGCGCACCGCGCGCGCACGCGGCCAGCCCCGGCGGACTCGCCAGCAGCCGCGGCTTCCGCGCCAAATGCGGCCGAGTGGGATTTCTACGGCAAGAAGCAGGATGATGACGATCACTTGCAATCGCCCGCGAAGAAATCTTCGCCCTGGGCCTCGTCGTCGCCCGCGATGCCGGCTCCCGTTGCCAGTGCCGCGCCTGCGCGCAGCGAAAGGGAAGTTCCGGCTGCCGCGCGGTTTCGCGCTCCGCGTATCACCAGAGGTTCGATCGTACTGCAAGTCGCGGCGCTCCGGCACCAGGGCGACGCGCTGGCGATGGCCGAGATGTTGCAGCAAAAAAGGTTTCCATCGTTTGTGGTCGCTCCCGCCTCGGACCGCTTCTATCGCGTGCAGGTCGGCCCGTATCGCAACGCACGCGCCGCCGAATCCGCCAGAAGCGCGCTTGAACGTGCCGGATTTAAAGCTATCATTAAGCGTTGAATGAATTTCAATTGGTACACGCGCGTGCTGCTCGCCGTGGCGAGCGGCGCCATCCTGGCGCTTTCTTTCCCTAGCTACAATTTCTCGCTGCTGGCGTGGGTTGCGGTCGGATTGCTTACGCTTGCATCTTACGGCGCCAAGCTTTCCATGGCGCCCCTCTACGGTGTGCTGCACGGGCTGGCATTTTATCCCCTGAGCGTGCCGTGGATGGACGCGGTGGTTCGTCAATATGGCGGCGCGAGCGCATGGGCGTCAGCCGGGATTCTCGCCTTGATTGCGCTGGCAGGCGGCTTGATTGCCGCGGTATTCACCATTGGCGTGGCGATCGCCTCGCGAAAGAGCCGCGTCCTGGCGTGTCTTTTGGCGCCGTGCCTGTGGGTGGCGCTGGAATTTGGTCGGGCCAATATGCCAATCATCGGCTTTCCGTGGAACCTGATCGGTTACGCGGCCAGCGCGAATCTGGCCCTGGTGCAGCTCACCACGGTTACGGGCATCTACGGGCTCAGCTTCGTGGTGGCGGGATTCGGTGCATTTCTGGCTTACGCGATTTTGGCGGGCACGCAGCGCGCCTGGAAAGCGCTTCTGATCGTCATCGGCGCCCTGGTCCTGCTGGCTTTTGGCGGAGAATTTTTCATCCCGCGCGTCGCGCCGCACCACGTGGCGCATCTCGTCCAGACTAATTTCGAGGAGTACTACAATTATCCGCCGGATTGGATGCAGCGTCACGTGCAGGACATGAACCAACTGCACGACGTAAGCGTGGACGCGGCAAAAGCCCAGCCCGGGCTGATCGTTTGGCCGGAGGTGCCTGCGCCCTTCACCTTTCAGAATCCAGATTTCGCCGCGCGGGCCGAACGGATCGCGCGTGACTCGGGACGCGATTTCCTGGTGGGCATCGTCGATTGGCGCAGGAACGCAGAGCATCAATGGAAGGCCACCAACACGGCGACGCTGATCGACCCCTCCGGCCGCCGCGTGTTCACCTATGATAAAATCCATCTAGTGCCGTTTGGTGAATATGTCCCGTTTCGCCGATGGCTTGGTTTTGCGGGGAGTCTGGTTGCCGATATCGGCGACTTCACGCCTGGGCACGCATATTCCGTTGGACAACTTTCGGGCGGCAAATTTGGCGTTTACATCTGTTACGAAGGGGTTTTTCCGGGTCTGGTGCGGCACTTCACCGCCAATGGCGCGCAACTTTTGATCAATATATCCGATGACGGGTGGTTCGGGCGGTCCTCCGCGTCAGCCCAGCACGCCATGATGGAGCGGGTGCGCGCCGTGGAAAATCGCCGCTGGCTGCTTCGCGACACCAACAATGGCTACACGATGGACGTCGATCCCTACGGCCGCGTCGTTGCCGAGTTGCCGCCGAACATTCGCGCGCAGCTCGACGCGCCGTATGGATTTGAATCGGAGATCACGCCCTACGTGCGCTTCGGCAATTGGTTCGCATGGCTGTGCGTGTTGGCATCTGTCGGGCTGCTTGGCGCATCGATACTCAGTGGCCGCAACCGGCGAACCGGCGCGCAAATTGATCGCCCGCGAATCAAAATACACGCGTAAAACGCGAAATTTGGATGGCTCACTAGCACATGCCTGAACATATAGAAGACCTGCAGCAGCGTTACGCGGAACTCGCCAAGCGCATCGAACTCGTGCGGAGTTATCTTTGACGTTCCCGCCGCGCAGACCCAGCTGACTGAAATCGAAAAAAAATCCTCGGCGCCCGATTTCTGGCAGGACCAGGAAAAGGCCCAGGCGGTCCTGCAGGAGCGCAAGCAACTGGAACACCGCGTCAACGCCGAAAAGTCGCTGGCCACTAAGCTCAGCGACATCGACACCTATTTTCATCTGGCGCGCGAGGAGGCTACTAGCGAGCAGCGCGAATCGCTCCTCGGGGACATTTCCAAGGAAGTCGCCGACCTCGATGCCTGCGTTTCCGCGCTGGAGACCAAGACGCTACTTTCCGGCGAAAGCGACCGGCTCAACGCCATCCTGACCGTGAATTCCGGCGCGGGTGGGATCGATTCGCAGGATTGGGCGGAAATGCTCCTCCGCATGTATCTGCGCTGGGCGGAGGGAAAGGGCTTTCGCGCCACGGTACTCGATACGTCGCCGGGTGAAGAAGCGGGCATTAAGTCCGCCACGGCGCGGATCGAAGGAGAGAACGCCTACGGCATGTTGGCGGGCGAAAGCGGCGTGCACCGCCTGGTTCGCATCTCGCCGTTCGACCAGCAGGCCCGGCGGCACACGTCGTTCGCTTCCGTGTTTGTGATTCCGGAAATCGACGACCGCATCGAGATTGTGGTCCGGCCGGAGGATTTGCGCATCGACACGTTTCGCGCCGGCGGCCACGGCGGCCAGAACGTCAACAAAGTGGAATCCGCGGTCCGCTTCACCCATCTTCCCACCGGAATCGTCGTGCAGTGCCAGAACGAGCGCAGCCAGCACAAAAACCGCGAATCTGCCATGAAGGTGCTGAAGTCGCAGCTCTACGAACTGGAGCTTGATAAGCGGCGCGCCGAGGCTCACAAGCTGGATGCTTCAAAGCCAGAGATCAGCTTCGGGAGTCAGATCCGTTCGTACGTAATGCAACCCTACCAGCTGATAAAGGACCACCGCACCAAATTCGAGCGCGGCGACGTACAAAAAGTCTTCGACGGAGACCTAGACCCGTTCATCCACGCATACCTTTCGCATCGCCGCGAATCCGGCGACCGCTAGCCTCTAAGATTTGAACGTAACGCCTTTAGCGCGGCAGCCTTTTCTGCGTGGACTTTTTCTGAGCCCTGCCTCTGGCGTCGGGGGCACGAGGCCCGTATTCCATCTTCCAAATTCGCAGAAGTTGACGGCAACCCGCATCAAAGCTCTCGCTGAAATCGATGAATTGGAATTCTGGAAGCGTCCACGAAAGACGCGTGTATTCACACGGTTTGCGGAGCACGGGAATAATTCTCTCGTTGTAGCGAGCTCGGCTCAGCGCAAACAGCAGTTCCCGCTTCACCCACTGCGACCGTACCGCGTTCGGCGTCAAAACAATCAGGAACCAGTCACATCGATTCAGAGCCCGGCCAATCTCATCATGCCACTGTCTTGCGCCCGATATGTGCGTGGCGCTATACCAATACCGGACCCCGTGTTCTTTGAACACGCGCACCAGGCGCAGCACAAAATCGCGATCGTTAGTCGAATGAGACAGGAATACTTCTCTGTGGGAAGTCTTCGCGCGGGCCATTATGCGGCGCCTACGCAACTTGCTTGAGGGCGTCCGCTATGGACTCGCTGACTCGCGCCGCACTCCGGCCAAAATCGAAGGTCTTGAATCTGCGCAGTATCCAAGGCACATCGGGGGTCACGCGAACGCGAACGGGAAACAATCGGCCCTCGTAATTTGGATCGCCAAGCGCGTATTCGATTTCACGCCGCACCTGTTCGGATCGCATGGAATCCGGCGAAACAAGGACAACCATTGCCTTCGATCTCTTTAGTGCCTCTCCAGTTCGCAGCGACACGTTGTCGCCGGGCAGCATCTCTTCCGCCGGACTCCAGACGGACAATCCTCGCTTTTCCAGTTGTGAGGAAAGTGCCTTTGCAAATGCCTCGTCGGCTTGTGCGTAGCTCAAAAAGATCTGCATAACGATCCTTATGCGCATTTTAACATCCCGCGTCATGCTACTCTACAGAAAGCGCTTTCGCTTGCAAAAGCTGCCTGGAGCACTACCAATAGAACGGCGACTTTCACGCGAATACCCCGCAAAGATGTGCTCATGCTAGCACAGCGCCTTGCGTGAGATATATAATCTCCCATTTATCTTCTTGACAACAGGTTAATTCCATGCTAACGTGGATCGTTTTTCAGCTGCCCAAAGGTTGCTGAGGGGCGGCCAAGACCATTTTGGGAGCGGCCATCGGCGGCAAACGCGATCCACGCATTTTTTTAGGGCTCGCGAAGGAGGCGACGACGGTGCAAGCGAGGCGAAAAGTTCACGGCGGAGTCAGCCACGCATCGGTGTGCCCGTCTCCTCGTACAGTCCCTACCTCCGTCCGCCTCTGTTCCTTTGATTCAACGTGCTCGCCTTTGCTCGGTATGCAACGCGCGCGCCAGGGCGGAACAGTCAATCGGCCTTCGACGCGACTAAGTTACAGAAAACAAACGGTCGGTTGGACGCACAGGCGGAACGTCGCGGTGCAAGCAAAAGATCTCAAATTCTCTTCCAATCGCCGGAAAACGACAGGCTCTGCTTCGTGTCCTGAGCAAAGTCAAACTCTGGTCGGCGAAGCCGAATGGTTCGGCTGCTTGCAGCCCAGCATCCCTTCGCCCCTTCAATTTTCCCGTTCAGGCCGTGATTTAAGCGCTTCCCTGCATCCGATTGACACTCTTTTGGGCCGCATGCTAGCCTCTCTGGTTTGGTTGCATCGAAGTACGCGCGGTTTTGACTCGCGAGTCGCCTGTTACCTCTTTGGAGGGCACTGCTTTGGCACATGATGAGAAATTTTTGTTCACATCGGAATCCGTGACCGAAGGTCACCCCGACAAGATCGCCGACCAGATTTCAGACGCCGTGCTTGACACGGTGATGCAGCACGATCCGATGGGCCGCGTAGCTTGCGAGACGCTGGTCACCACCGGGCTGGTCGTTGTCGCCGGCGAGATCACCATCAAGAAGGAAGCGCGCGGCACGCTGGAGTACGAACGCATTGCCCGCGATGTGATCAACGATATTGGCTACAACCGCGCCAAGTTCGGGTTCGATGCCGAGACGTGCGGAATTCTCTCCGCGGTGAAGCCGCAATCACCCGACATTGCCATGGGCGTCGATACCGGTGGCGCGGGCGACCAGGGGCTCATGTTTGGCTACGCCTGCGATGAAACTCCAGAGCTGATGCCCATGCCGATTCAGCTCGCGCACCAGCTCTGCCTCAAGCTTTCCGAAGTTCGCAAGAAAAACGTCGTCGATTTTCTCCGTCCCGATGGTAAGTCGCAAGTTTCCGTCGAATACGCCAATGGCCGTCCCGTGCGCGTGGATACCGTGGTGATTTCCACGCAGCACGGCGACAAGGCGACTCATGCTGAGATCCGCGAAGCCATCATCGAGAAAGTGATCAAGCCCGTCATTCCCCGCGAGATGTTCGACAAGACCACCATTCACGTGAATCCCACCGGCCGATTCGTTACCGGCGGCCCGATGGGCGACGCCGGCCTCACTGGCCGCAAAATTATCGTGGACACCTACGGCGGCTATGGACGCCACGGCGGCGGCGCGTTTTCCGGCAAAGATCCGTCGAAGGTGGACCGATCCGCGTGCTACATGGCGCGCTACATCGCGAAGAATATCGTCGCCGCGGGGCTGGCGCACAAAGTGGAAGTTCAGCTCGCGTACGCCATTGGCGTTGCCGAGCCAGTTTCCGTAATGGTGGATACGTTTGGCACCGGAACTCTACCCAACTCGCAAATCACCGAGCTAATTCGTGGATTTTTCAAGCTGACACCCAAGGACATCATCGCAACGCTCGATCTGCGGCGTCCTATCTATCGCGCCACTGCGGCCTATGGCCATTTCGGCCGCTCCGGCCCGGGCTTCACGTGGGAACGCACGGACAAAGCAGACGCCATCCGCAAGGAAGCCGCTTCGCGCGGCGCGGTCATGGCCGCCCGCTAGCCGCGAGGTGTAAGTAAGAATTAAACGCAGCGCAGCGGCCTTCAGCGTGCGCAGGAGCAGACTTAGGATGGTTCTCAGCGGGTCGGAGCTTTCGCTCCGACATTGAAATTCACTTTTTCAGGGGTCTCAGCCTCTGAGGGTCTTCACAAATCGCTTTCATCGAAAGGGAACACCTCGTGGAAACAGCAGCCAAGGTAAAGGGCGACGTGAAAGATATCGCTCTGGCGGAGCAGGGCAAGCGTCGAATTGAATGGGCCAACCAGCACATGCCCGTGCTGCAGTTGATTCGCAAGCGCTTTATCAAAGAGCAGCCTCTCAAGGGCGTCCGCCTATCGGCGTGCCTGCACGTCACCAGCGAAACCGCCAATCTGGCGATCGCGCTGCGCGATGGCGGAGCGGAAGTCGTTCTCTGCGGTTCGAATCCGCTTTCCACCCAAGATGATGTGGCCGCGTCGCTGATTCGCGACTACGGTATTCCTACCTACGCGATCAAGGGCGAGGACAACGCCACCTATTACTCCCACATCGCCGCGGCGATCGATCATAAGCCGCAAATTACCATGGACGACGGCGCGGATCTGGTGACCACGCTAGTCACCAAGCATCCGGAACTGGTCGGCAACGTGATTGGCGGCACGGAAGAGACCACCACAGGCGTGATTCGTCTCCGCGCCATGGCCAAGGACGGCACGCTGAAATATCCCGTTGTCGCCGTCAACGACGCCATGACGAAACACTTCTTCGACAATCGCTACGGCACGGGACAATCCACGCTGGATGGAGTGATTCGCGCCACGAATCTTTTGCTCGCCGGTCTGAAGCTCGTGGTCGCGGGCTACGGCTGGTGCGGACGCGGTGTCGCCATGCGTGCCAAGGGCCTGGGCGCGGACGTGGTCGTCACCGAAATTAATCCGACCAAGGCTATCGAGGCGGTGATGGACGGCTTCCGCGTTATGCCTATGAGCGAAGCCGCAAAAATTGGCGACATTTTTGTCACCGTCACCGGAAATAAATCGGTGATCGCCCACGAGCACTTTGAAAAGATGAAGGACGGAGCAGTGGTCAGCAATTCCGGGCATTTCAACGTGGAGATCGATATTCCGGCGCTGGAGCGCCTCTCCAGCGGCAAGAAAATTGCCCGTCCTTTCGTTGACGAATACACGATGAAGGATGGCCGCCGCATCTACCTGCTTGGCGACGGCCGCCTGATCAACCTGGCCGCTGCCGAAGGGCATCCCGCCTCGGTGATGGATATGAGCTTCGCTAACCAGGCGCTCGCCGCGGAATACATGACCAAGCATTCCAAGGAACTGAAGAACCAGGTTTACGCCGTTCCCGAACACCTCGACCAGCAGATCGCCAAGCTGAAACTCGAATCGATGAACGTGTCGATCGACAAGCTCACTCCCGAGCAGGAGCACTACTTGGCCTCGTGGAACGAAGGCACGTAAACCGCCTGCGCTTAGCACCATCATTTTCTACAGCCCCGGGACTAAGATCCCGGGGCTTTCTGTTTTCGGCGCGCTGAATTAACCTCCGCCAGAATTTTCAGATTAACCGCGCCGCAGCGTCTACTCCGAGCATCAAAACGCTTAGGCCCTTGATGAAGGAGGAGGCACTCGTTATGAAACCGGCGATTTTGGATAGGACCTCGGATGTGCTGGAAGGTTCCGCTGACGTAGCCAAGAAGGCTGCGTTGGTAGTGGCAGACGGAGCGAGGGTGGTTAAAGGCGCGGCGGTCCGCAGCTACGAGGCTGCTGAAGATGCGGTGCAATTCACCGGCCGGCAAATTCGGCGCAAGCCGTTGGTGGCCACGCTCAGCGCGATCGGCGCCGGCTTCCTGATCGGTTTTTTGATTGGCAGAAAAACGAAGGGCTAGAGGCGCGGGCAGCTGAATGTTGCTCGGCCACGGTTCGGCGTGCGCGACATCGCCGGTGTGCGTGCGTACCGCATCCGAATCTGCGACGACACCTGCTTCGCGTGGGCCGGGTTGGACCGCGAAGCGAAAAGCGGCGCTACAAACTTCCGCTATGAACTTCTAACTGACAATGCGTCTGGCAGTGGACCGGTTAGTAATCGCATGCGGAGTTTGCAAAGCTTGGCGCGTAACCGGTCGGGATCCATTCCGGCGGACGTGCACACGGTGTCGAAGTCCTTATGGTCTTGAAAGAGGAACTCTTCGGCTTGCCGTTTGCGCCGTAGTGGTCCCCACATCCACTCCTGAATCGTCGTCAACAGCACCGTCTGCCACAAACGTTTTTCCGACATTGCATCTGGCTGCGTAATGGCCATCGCCGTTTCTGACATGGTCCCCCTCTACCTCTAATTTCCGGCGGCTGGATTCCGTGAACTTCACCTTGGCCAATGCAATGAGGTGGCCGAAATTTGGCGCGATGGTGGGTTCGTTAGAACTCTGTGCTCATTTGGTGAAGGCTCAACATATTGCAAAGGCGAACGTTAGCGGGGGCGCTTGACGCGTTGCGCGCAGTACCTATTTCCACAGCCTTCAGGCGGTACTCTCGCCGGTCATTTTTTCAGGGTGCTGGCTAACTTTTCTCGGTGGGTCGCCGCTACGAGGGATCGGCCTCGGCGGCTATGTTGGTTATGAGCAGCGCGGGTGCCTCACCCATCCATTCGTTCATCGGTCGCAGCACGCCGCAGCCCAAGCAGCGCGTAGTGGAAAAATGCGCGGAGCAATTCGGACAAACGGCGCGGGTTGCAAACATGTCAAACGGCCGCCGGCAAAGGCCACAAATCCAGAATTGACCGACGGGCGGAGCCGTGTGACACGATGGACATGCGTAATTGTGATGTCGCGGCAGCTTCGCGATACGTGCCAGCGCCTGCGCCTGCCTCAAACCGCTCCAGCAATTCATTAGGATAAACGCGGAGATTAGGCCGATCCAAACGGACTCCGCAAAGATTGCTACTGCGATCAAACCGGCTGCTCCGACGAAGCCGACCCACACCGCCCATTGCAGGCTCCGCGCGCGACCCACAACGTACCAAAGCAGCGAACGCAGAATTTGCCCTCCATCCAGCGGATAGATCGGCAGCAGATTGAAGCCGAGCAGCACCAGATTGATATAGTTCACCGTCTGAATGAACGAAAAGACGTGCGGCATGGAGGCTGCCCATCCGAGCAACACTCCCGTGTACGCCAGCCCTAGCAGCACTGGCACTAGCGCCACGTTCACCAGCGGTCCAGCCGCGATGCTCCAGAGCGTTGCGCCTGGCCGTTGCGGCGGATTGACGTACGCCACGCCACCGAGCGGCCACAGCACGATTTGATCCGGCGTCCCGCCGACCTGACGGCACGCCAAGGCATGTCCGTACTCGTGCATCGTGACGATGGCGAACAGAGCCAGATAGTCCAGGCTGTTCCAGCCAATCGACGAGAAGCTACCTTCACGGTAGCTGACGGCAATCACCGCGAGCAAAAACCACGACCAATGCAGGTACAGATCGATGCCTGCAAACCTGAAAAGGTGGATGGAGCCACGCCGCAAAAATGTCATATCTATTCATTATACGGCAGAGATAGCCGCTGGAATTAGCGGACGATGGTTCGGGTCACAATCGGCCAACCATCTTAAATTCTTCGTTCCTATGCTGCTTTCCCAAGTTAGACGGGTCCCTCGCGCGCGTTGCTGCTACAATCCCGCAGCCTTGATCGCAGGAGATGGCGTGAAACGTCCTTCCCTAAAGTCCATTTTGCTCGGCTTGATACCGTTCGCCGCCACCTGTTTTTCCGTTTCCCTGTGGGACCGTATTTATCCGATGGTCTTCGGAATTCCTTTCAATTTTTTCTGGGTGATTTCCTGGATGGTGCTTACGCCGGTATGCCTATGGGGCGCTTATCGAATTGAAACGCGCCGCGATCTCGATTCGGGAGCCGATCAGGGAGGCGCCGAATGAGCCCGGGCATCGTCGCGCTTACGATCATCTCGATCATTATCGTGCTGGGTTCGCTCGTCGGTTTTTCCGCACGCTTTCGCCGCCAGATGGACCTCGAGCAATGGGCCTGCGCGGGCCGGGGATTCGGCCTGGTGTTCGTATGGCTGCTGATGGCCGGTGAGATGTTTACCGCTTACACATTCCTGGGCGCGAGTGGCTGGGCGTATTCGCGCGGGGCGCCCGTGCTGTACGTGATCGGGTACTGGCCTCTGGGGTGCGTTGTTGGATTTTTCATAACGCCTCTCATTTGGAAAGCGGGGCGCAGGCACCGGCTTCAGACGCAAGCTGATTTTTTTCAGGTGCGCTACGGCAGCAAATTTCTAGCCGCGTTCGTGGCTCTGGTGGGAGCTGCCAGCCTGATGCCGTATCTGCAATTGCAGCTCACAGGTCTTGGTCTGATCGTTGAGGAAGCGAGCTATGGAGCCATCCATCGCACCCCGGCGATGATTATCGGCTTTGCGCTCGTCGCCGGGTTTGTGTTCGTCAGCGGTATTCGAGGCGTTGCTTGGGTCAGTATCGTTAAGGACCTTTTGCTGATATGCGCCGCCGTATTCATCGGCTTTGCCGTTCCGCATATCTACTTCGGCGGCATCGGCGGAATGTTCGCGGCTCTTGCCAGGGTAAAACCGGCCCACCTGGTGATGCCCGGAAACACTCCAAACCTGGGACACGCGTGGTACATCTCGACGGTATTCGTCACTGCGCTCGCGTTCTACATGTGGCCGCACTTTTTTGCCGCCACGTTCACCGCGCGCAATGCAAAGATTTTGCGCCGCAACTTCGTGCTGATGCCGATTTACGCATTGGCCTTGCCGCTGATGCTGTTTGTAGGTTTAACCGCGGTGTTGGTATTGCCGGGCTTGCGCGATGGCGATCTTTCGGTGCTATTAATGGTGCGCAAGACGTTTCCCGCGTGGTTTCTCGGAGTGGTCGGCGGAGCTGGCGCGCTGACTGCTATGGTCGCCGCAGCCATTCAGTTGCTCTGTGCGGCGGCGCTTTACGCGAAAAACTTGATTCGACCGCTGCTCGCACCGGAGATGACCGAGCGGCAGGTGGCCACGCTGGCCAAATTCATCGTTCTCGCGCTAACGGCTGGCGCCGTGCTGCTTGCCGTTTATAGCAACGTTAGCCTTGTCTCTCTGTTCCTTTTGGGCACCAACGGAGTAGCTCAGCTTTTCCCCGGCGTATTTCTCGGGCTGTTTTCCCGGCGTCCGTCGACCGCCGGCGTGTTCACGGGACTCGTCATCGGCATCGCGATAATGGCGGCACTGACGGTGACCAACCACGACCCGTTCCACGGATTGAACGCTGGATTCCTCGCGCTATGCGTGAACTTTGCTGCGACGCTGGCGGTCAGTTCGCTCACTCGCGTGCGCATAGCGGGTTTCGACGAAATACCGGCGGCGCTGGCGGCTTCGACGGCAGCCTCCGAAGCCAGCGTCACCTCGAGCACGTACTGATTAACCGCGCCTCGCCCCCATGCGGCGCGTTCCTTGCTTTTCCACATGCGGGGTGCTTCAATA
>JBOGMW010000054.1:0-5395 GCA_050746805.1 Candidatus Acidiferrales bacterium
AACGAGGCGAAAGAGAAACCGTGGGGTTCATCTCCGAGCACTCAGTCCTGGTGGCATCGTTAATAAAAATTGCCGTTCTGCTGTTCATTGTAATGACGGCGTTAGCGTACCTCACCTGGTTTGAGCGTAAAGTAGTAGCTCATATCCAAAGCCGCTGGGGCCCGTACTACGTGGGCGCGCACGGGCTGCTTCAGCCTCTCGCCGACGGGCTCAAATTCCTTTTCAAGGAAGATTTCACGCCGCCGACTTCCGATCGGCTGGTGTACGCCCTCGCGCCTTTTTTGGCACTGTCGCTGGCGCTGACGGCCCTCGCGCTGATTCCCTTTGGCCCTCCCAGCCTCCATTTCCTGAATGGGCAGCCGATCTTTGTCGTTTCCAATATCAATATCGGTCTGCTGTTTGTTTTTGCCATCACCTCGATGGGCGTTTACGGCGTGGCGCTGGCGGGCTGGTCCTCCAACAGCAAGTATCCCCTGCTGGGTGGGTTGCGCAGTTCGGCGCAAATGATTAGCTACGAAGTTTCGCTCACGCTTTCCGTTGTCGGCGTGCTGCTTTTGGCCGGGTCGTTCAATTTCAACTCGATCATCGATGGCGCCAACGGGCAAGCCGGTTATTGGCTGCATTTTATTCCCAAGTGGAATGTGATTCCGCAGATCGTCGGATTTCTTTGTTACCTCACGGCCGCGATCGCGGAGACCAATCGCATCCCGTTCGATTTGCCTGAGGCAGAGACGGAGCTCGTCGCCGGGTTCCATACCGAATACTCGAGCTTTAAATTCGCCATGTTTTTCATGGCCGAGTACGCGAACATGATCACCGTATCGTGCCTCGCCACTATTCTGTTTTTCGGCGGCTGGCTCTCACCCTTCCCTGAAACCTGGCACTGGCAACTGTATCTGCCCGGCGCGGCGCTTCTGGCGCTCGGCTTTTACTGCGCGTACGATGCCGCCGCGCGCATGCGCGGCCTGGCGCGTTTGCAATTATCCGTGGTCACCGTACTGGCCCTCGGAATCGGAGCGCTCTGCCTCCTGCCGATAGTCGCTCCGTACGTGCAGGGACCGTTCTGGTTCACCGCCAAAGTTCTGGTGTTTCTCTTCTTCTACGTTTGGGTTCGAGGCACGCTTCCGCGCTTCCGCTACGATCAGCTGATGTCCTTCGGCTGGAAGCTGCTGCTCCCGGTGTCGCTCGCGAATCTGGTGATCACCGCTCTGGTGCTGGTCTTCCCTGCGTTCACGAGGCACGCGTAATGTTGCCGCTGATCGTCTTTTTCGCCTGCGCTTTGCTGGCCGTTACCGGCGCGATCCTGTTGATTCTTGCGCGCGAACCCATCCACAGCGCGCTATCGCTGATCCTGGTGATGGTGGCGCTGGCGATCCTGTATCTGCTTTTGGGCGCGGAATTCATATCCGCCGTGCAGATTATCGTCTACGCGGGCGCGGTGATGGTTCTGTTCGTTTTCGTCATCATGCTGCTAAATGCCGGCGTCGAGGAACGCACCGATTTCAGCAAATTCGCCAAGTACGCTGGATTGCCGCTGGGTTTTTTCCTGTTGATCGAAATCGTGCATTGGATGTACGGATCGAGCGCCGGCTCGCAGATCGCGAACGGCGCCGGTGCGGCCGTTCAAGGCGTTTCCACGCGAGCCCTCTCGGCCGAGCTTTTCCAGCAGTACCTTTTCAACTTTGAAGCCACTTCGATCCTGATACTGATCGCGATTTTGGGCGCCTTGGTGCTGGCGAGGAAAAACCAGTGACCGTTCCGATCTCCTACTATCTGGTGCTCAGCGGAATTCTCTTTGGGTTGGGCGTGGTGGCGTTTGTCTTCAAGCGCAACGTGATTACCGTGTTCATGTCCATCGAACTGATGCTCAACGCGGTGAACCTGGCGTTCGTCGCGTTCGCGCGCGCCCACCACCAGCTCGATGGCTTGGTGTTCGTATTTTTCGTAATTGTGGTCGCGGCGGCGGAATCAGCGGTCGGCCTCGCGATTGTCATCATGCTGGCGCAAAATCGCGAGTCGCTTAACGTGGAGCGCGTGAACCTGCTCAAATTCTGATGCTGATGCTCAACAACGTCTGGATTATTTTGGCCCTGCCGATTCTGGGCGCGGCGATCAACGGCCTATTCGGCAGGCGCTTCCCGAAAGCGGCTGTGAACTCAGTGGCCATTGGATCCGTGGCGCTCACGTTTGCCGCTGTTTGCGAACTCGTTCGCGAATTTTGGTATCTCCCGGCCAGCCAGCTGCCGTGGGTGAAGACCTACTTTACGTGGATGGCCGCTGGGGAGATGAGCGACCATCCATTTCGCATCCATTTCGCGCTGCAAGTCGATCAATTGACCGTCATCATGCTGCTGACAGTTTCCTTCGTCGGCCTGATGATCCATATCTATTCCATCGGCTACATGGCGCACGAAGGCGGCTATTACCGCTTCTTCTCGTACATGAACCTTTTCATGTTCTTCATGCTCACGCTGGTGCTGGGCGCCAACCTGGCAGTGCTGTTCGTGGGTTGGGAAGGCGTTGGCTTCTGCAGCTACATTTTGATCGCGTTCTGGTTCCGCAAGAAGTCGGCCGCGGATGCGGGCAAGAAAGCTTTCATCACCACGCGCCTCGGCGACTTGGCCTTCATGGTTGGCATATTGCTGACCTTTTGGACTTTCGGCTCGCTTACCTACACGAACATCTTCGAGCAAGCTTCCAAAATGCAGCCGGACACGGCGGCTCACGCCGGCGTGCTCACCGCGATCGCGGTGCTGCTATTTGTCGGAGCGATTGGAAAATCGGCGCAATTGCCTCTGTACGTGTGGCTGCCGGACGCGATGGAGGGTCCCACTCCGGTCAGCGCATTGATCCACGCGGCAACCATGGTCACTGCTGGCGTGTACATGGTCGCGCGCATGAATCCCGTTTACTCGCGCGCGCCCATCGCCATGTATTTGGTCGCCGTGGTGGGCGGTATCACGGCACTCTACGCGGCCACGATCGCGCTGACGCAAACGGACATCAAGAAAGTCCTCGCGTATTCCACCATCTCGCAGCTCGGCTATATGTTTCTGGGCTGCGGCGTGGGCGCCTATGCCGCTGGCATTTTCCATCTGATGACCCACGCATTCTTCAAGGGATTGCTCTTCCTCACTGCCGGCAGCGTGATTCACGCGATGGGCGGCGAGCAGGACATGACCAAAATGGGCGGCCTGCGCAAAAAAATTCCGGTCACCTATTGGACCATGCTGATCGCCACGCTGGCCATCGCAGGAATCCCAGGGTTCGCCGGATTTTTCAGCAAGGATGAAATACTCGGCGCCGTAAGGTCCGGTCCGCATGCCAGCCTGTGGCTCTGGGTGGTCGGTGTGGTTGGCGCCGGCCTTACGTCCTTCTACATGTTCCGCCTGATGTTTCTCACATTTTTCGGCAAGCCGCGATTTGACGAGCACCAAGTGCACGTCCACGAATCGCCGCTGAAGATGACGATCCCGATGAGCATCCTGGCGTTTCTTGCCATTTTCGGAGGCTGGGTTGCGGCCCCAAAACTCGTTGGCGGAGTCGATTATTTCGACCGTTTTCTCCAGCCCGTATTTACAAGATACGCGCCCTCGCCGGTTGTCTCCGAAGCTTCCGGCGCGCCTGGCGTGAGCGCAGGCGTGCAGTTGCTGCTGGCCATTGTGGGCATTCCGGTGATTTTGGCGGTGATCGGTCTACTTGTGGCGTGGTGGCTTTACATTAAGCGTCCGCGCACGCCAAATGTGCTGGCGCAAAAGCTGCGCGGCGCGTACGTCCTGTTAATCAACAAATACTACGTCGATGAAATTTATCTCACGCTGATTATTCGGCCATTCCTGTGGATTTCGCGCACCGTGCTTTGGCAATTAGTAGACACCGGCGCGATTGACGGCGTCGTGAATGGCACCGCGACCGTGGCGCGGGGATCCGGCGAGGAAGTGCGCGAACTGCAATCCGGCAACACGCGCAGCTACGCTGCCTGGATAGTGGTCGGCGCGGTGGGCTTCACCATGCTATTGCTGGCATTCATTGGATTGGCGGTGCGCTAGGGTGCACACACAGGCTTCATACCTGCTGACGGTGATCACGTTCCTGCCGCTATTCAGCGTGGCGGCATTGCTGGTGCTGCGCTCGGACGATCACGTCTGGATTCGTCGCATCGCCTTTGCCGCGTCACTCGGCGAATTCGGCGTGTCGCTGCTTTTGCTCAAGGGATTCGACCGAACCGATCCCGGTTACCAGTATCAAGAATTCTACAATTGGATTGGCCCGTCGATTCATTACCACATGGGCGTCGACGGCATCAGCCTGTTCCTGGTGCTGCTGACCACATTCCTCACGCCGCTGGCCATTCTGTGCTCCTGGAATTCCATCCACGAACATGTGAAGGGATTCTTCGTCTGTTTGCTGGTTATCGAGACGGCCATGATCGGCGTGTTCGTGTCGCTCGACCTGTTCCTGTTCGTCCTCTTCTGGGAAATCACACTGATCCCGATGTATTTCATCATCGGGATGTGGGGCCACGAGCGCCGCATCTACGCCGCCGTGAAATTTCTTCTGTACACCATGTTCGGCTCGATCCTGATGCTGGTAGCCATCCTCGGGCTCTATCATCTGACCGGCACGTTCGACCTGCCCGTGATCGAAAACGTGCTCTCCAATCGCGCGCCGCTTTCGTCCACCACGGACCTGCTGCTCTTTGGCGCCTTTTTCCTGGCGTTCGCGATCAAAGTGCCGCTGTTCCCCCTCCATACTTGGCTGCCGGACGCGCATACGGAAGCTCCGACTGCTGGCTCGGTGATCCTAGCGGGAGTGATGCTGAAGCTCGGCACCTACGGGATGTTGCGTTTCTGCCTTCCGCTGTTCCCCGCCGCGGCTCACAAGCTGGCGCCCATGATCGGGGTCCTTGCGATTATTGGCATCGTGTATGGCGCGCTCGTCGCTACCGTGCAACATGATTTGAAGCGCCTTGTCGCGTATACCTCGGTGAGCCATCTGGGCTTCGTGGTGCTCGGTATTTTTGCATTCAACTCGATCGCCATCCAGGGCGCCATCTACCAGATGCTCAACCACGGCGTATCCACAGGCGCGCTCTTCCTCGTCGTGGGCATGCTCTACGATCGCCGCCACACACACGAAATCAAAGAGTTTGGGGGCTTGGCCACGCCGATGCCGGTGTTGATGTCTTTCTTTCTATTCATCGCGCTCTCCTCGCTGGCGTTGCCGCCGCTCAATGGTTTCATCGGTGAATTTCTCATCCTGATCGGGACTTTCTACTCGCACCATCAATGGGCTGCCTGGGCCGCCAGCGGCGCGGTGCTTTCCGCGATTTATTTGCTCTGGGCATATCAGCGCGTGGTTTTCGGCGAGGTGACGGTTGAGAAAAATAAAACTC
>JBOGMW010000055.1:0-3906 GCA_050746805.1 Candidatus Acidiferrales bacterium
CGCTTTCCGCGAGCGGTGAAGTTTGATAGCATCAGATGTCGCCAACTACCCTTAGTTTTCACTGTGGAGCAATTGAATCATGGCAATGGCATGTGAAATCTGCGGCAAGAAGCCGCATTTTGGAAACTCGATCAGTCACGCGCACAACGTCACGCGCCGCCGCTGGAATCCCAATCTCCGCCGCGTCCGCGCCGTCGTAGACGGCGTGCGCAAACAGGTGCGCGTCTGCACTTCCTGCATCCGCTCCGGCCGCGTCAAAAAAGCCGCCTGAACTCTGCGCCCCCAAAAGGAGATAGGTGGAGGAGCTGGGATTGAGGCAGAGAACCCTGGTCATCTTGATCCTGGCGGTCTGCGCGCTCGGCGCTGGATGCCGCAAGGAAATCGCCCCCGGGCCGGACGTTTGGGCGGTGGTGGATGGCAAGCAGATTCTCCGCCAAGATGTCGATCGCGTGTACCGCTCCCGCGTCAATTCAGAAGCTCCCGCGCCATCCCACGAGGAAGAGCTTTCCCTGAAGCTCAGCATTCTCGACGAGCTGATCAACAGCCGGATTCTGCTCGATCGCGCGCAGAAGATGAATCTGATCGCCAGCGACGATGAAGTAGAAGACCGCTTCACTCAATCGAAAAGTCCGTACACCGAGGAAGAATTCCAGGCAAAGTTGAAAGCCAGCGGGCTGACCATCGACGATTTGAAGGGCGACATCCGTCGCCAGCTCTCCATCGACAAGCTCCTGAACCGTGAGGTGGTGGCAAAAATTGCGATCACCAATCAGGACATCACGGACTTCTACAATAAGAACAAATCGCAATTCGACGTCGCCGAGCCGCAGTATCACGTCGCGGAAATCGTCATCACGCCACATCCCGACCCCACCATTCACAATCGCAAGAATAGCAAGGCTCAGAATGACGCCGATGCCGGACGCAAGGCCGCCATGCTCATTCAAAAACTGGATGGCGGCGCGGATTTCACGGATCTCGCGATGGATTATTCCGAGGATCCCAGTGCCTCCACGGGCGGCGATATCGGATTCATTCCGGAATCGTCGCTCAATCGCTCCGATCCGGCGCTCAAGAAAGCAGTGCTTTCGCTGAAGCCCGGGCAGTTCACGCAGCCGATCCACACCAAAGATGGCGGCTACACGATATTGAAGCTGATCGCGAAAGAGTCCGCCGGCAACCGTCAGCTTTCCGATCCGCAAGTGCAACAAGCGATACGCGACGCGCTGCGCACGCGCAAAGAGCAGCTGTTGCGTTCAGCCTACATGACGGAAGCGCGCGACGAAGCACACGTCACCAATTATTTAGCACGCGAAATCCTCGAATCCGCCGGCAAGCTTCCCGATTCAAATTAGATTTGCATTTTGGCTCTAGCCCCGCGAAAATTCAGGCCGCTCGCATGCGAGACATATTCCGGAGGCATTCATGAATGACGAACTCTTAGACAAGTTGGCGATTCGGGAAGCGCAGGAGAATTGGGTAATTTGGCGTGATGCGGGCGATTGGGAGCGATTTCGAACCGTATGGGCCGACGATGGCCGCATGATGGCCACCTGGTTTCAAGGCACGGGCGAAGAATTCGTTCGGGTCAGCAAGGAAGGTTTCGACAAGGGAGTCAACATCCTGCACACACTCGGCGCCTGTTCGATCGAGGTGGTCAAAAACCGCGCTATTTCGCAAATCAAAATGTCGATATTGCAGCGCGCCAAAGTGCACGACGTGCCCTGCGACGTCACCTGCATCGGCCGCTTTTTCGATTTCTTCGAGAAGCGAGGGGAGAAATGGCTGCTGGTGCTGCGCCAACCCATCTACGAAAAGGACCGCATCGATCCCGTCGATCCCGCGGCGACGCTCAAGCTGGATAGCGAGCTGCTCAATCAATTTCCGGAAGGCTACCGCCATCTAGCGTATCTGCAGGCTAAGAACGGCTTTAAGGTGAAACCAGACATGCCGGGCCTCAAAGGGCCTGACGTTGAAAAGTTGTACGTGCGCGGAAAAACGTGGCTCGCAGGCGGCTCGGCGTATTAGCGCGCTCTGCTTGGTTGGGTGGCGAGGGTGTTTATCGGCTGAAAAGGAATCGCCCGAATCGATGAACATTACCGAACAAAACCAATGGAAGAAAGCCGCCGCCGAAGCCGCCACGGCACTCGTACGGGATGGCATGGTCGTGGGCCTCGGCACCGGCTCGACGGCGGCATTTTTCATCGAGGCGCTAGGGAAATGTCTCGCCGTGAACGGTGCGCGCATCACGGGCATTGCCACTTCCCTCGATGCGGAAGATCTCGCGCGTAGGGCGCGAATTCCCCTCAGCAGTTTCGCCGAGCATGCCCACATCGATCTGACCGTGGATGGCGCTGACGAAATTGAACGCGGCGCGATGGGCCTGATCAAAGGCCACGGCGGAGCGCTCCTTCGCGAGAAAATCGTGGCCGCTGCGAGCAGTCGCATGGTGGTGATTGCCGACGAGACGAAATTAGTCGATCGGCTCGGATCGCTTGTCTCCGTGCCCGTGGAGGTAGTGAAATTCGGGTGGCAAGCCACTGCCAGAAGCCTCGCGAAAATCGGCGGGCATCCGTCGTTACGGCTGGGAAGCGACAACACACCTTATGTGACGGATGGTGGGAACTTCATTGTGAACTGCGCGTTCGGCCCCATCGCCGACCCGAAGGAAGTCGCTGACCGGCTCGATCATGTCGTGGGCGTAGTTGAGCACGGGCTTTTTCTCGGCTATGCCAGCGAAGCGATCGTCGTGGGGCCCAGCGGTGTGGGGAAATACTCTAGATCGGTAGCTTGAAATTCCACGCACCAGACTCATCCGAGAAGCCTTGCACGCGGCACCCATTAGCAACCCGATGCATTCCGCGGCCCTCGCGATGAACCGCGGTTCGGCTACTCAGCCGCGTTCAGTTCGTAGCTGCCGCGCACGCTCGTGAATAGACGGCGTCAAGCGCGCCCCACAAAGCCTTCAACGTTCGATGCGCGGAGCAGATCGCACCCACTTCGTCGATTGTCGGCCGGCTCACCAGCCAGGTACGCCACGCCGCGCGATGGCGCACATCCGCTTCCCGATGCATGACGAAATACGCAACAGCGCGCGGCTCTCTGACTTCATAAAAGCGCTTTAATCCGGCCAGATTTTCTGAGGAAATTTCGGGTACCTGCGCTTCGTAGGCGTAAAAAGCCGCCACGGCCTCGGCCATCGTCCCGTGCGTGGACACTTCCTCGAACGTGTCGAGAAGCGCCGCGACCCCCGGAAGGGGACGCGCGGAGTCCATCGAGCTTTCGCCGACACCGAGCGATTGCGCGAACTGGAGCCAAAGCGTCGGATGCGGAGCGACTGAATTTGCATCTTCCGCCAAATTTTCCCGCACAAGTCCAGCTAGCGGCATGGGCGCACGCTCGGCAAGTTTCGTCAAATTATCAGGGAGCGCGCGAACGTGCTGGTAATATTGCTCGGCGTACAGCTGCAACGATTCTTTCGAAAGAGTCCCTTCAGTCCACGCCCGATAAAATGGATGCTTTAAGAGATGATGTTCCTCAATTAGAGCGTCAATCGACTCCAGTACAGACTTCGGACGCGATTCTTTCCGCTTCCTATGCATCATTCGACGATTCCAGTCCCCCCGAGAACTCCCCCCAGTTTACTAGAGCAAACCGCGCGATGTTACTCGACTTTCAAGTCGAAATCTAGCGTGAGTTTCCCAAAGGATTCGATGCAGTGCCACGCGCATGAGCAGAGTCAAAAAAACTAATGCAGGCCGGACCAATCGTCGGCGAGCAGGATGGAATTGCTGGGGTTCGAAGGATCGTACTTGACGCTGGCGATTTGGCCGGCGGCGACGCGCGCCAGGTGCAGTCGTTCTTCAAGTCCCGTAATGTCCTGCGCTGTCTCGTACGAAACGCCAG
>JBOGMW010000056.1:0-37725 GCA_050746805.1 Candidatus Acidiferrales bacterium
GCCGGTCAATTGTGGCGAATGACCGTAGTTAGCGAAAAACGCGTCTCTACGCGCTTGGTCGCGGCCAATGAAATAGGCTTCGCGGACTTGCTCGGGGCTGAGGTGCTCGTGGAAGGCAAACGCCGAAGGCGCAAGAAACGCGCAGGCGAGCAGGGACAAAAGAGCGATTCGAGTCATGGCCGATAGCGAACTGCCGAACTGATGCCGCGGAAGAGTGTAGGCGATTATTGTTGAGAAGTCACGCATCAGAGGCGGAAAGCGCGTTCACGCAAACATACGTCAATGATGGATGCCTTAACTGAAAAGCATATCTCACGCTCGCTCGCCAAACTGCCGAGTGAATGCGGTTCGCGGATATTCGGGCCGGGACCGCAATTGCTAAAACAGCTTAGTGGGAGGTGCGGATGCGGCCGGCGAGAGTGCGGGCATGGTTACGAGCTATATCGAGGTACGTATTGTCGAGAGCGAGCCGGTCGAGGGTAGTGAGCAGAGCGGAGGGGTCGGGGATCGCTTTATCGTCGTAGTCTTTTTCGATGCGCAGGATGACGTCGTAGACGCCGAGGTGGTCGTAACGCATGGTGCGCTGGAGATCGGAGAGGTCGGTCTGCTCGCGGACCAAATTTTCGAAGAGGTCCACCAACTGCTCGGCTGAGGCATTGGTGGAGTAATTGAAGGTAGTTTGATAGACCTGCGCGCCATTCTGGTAAATAAAAGTTTTTTGACCGAGATTGGCAATGCGGCGGTGAATCTCTAGGTTCACTCCGTTGAAGTCGTGAAGCTCGCCGGCAAGACTAAAGATGTGCTGGACGACTGGCTCGCTGAGTTGAAACGGCTGTGGGTTGGGATCGTCTGAAAGCTGGCGAATATCGGCAGTGCAAGCACCGGTTTCTGGGACTTTTATCTCCACATATTCGGGATAACTGGACTTAAAAATTTTGCGAAAGGTGACGACGGCTTCGCCGCCGGAGTTGGTCTGCGCATGAAGAAGCGGCGTGAGAAGGAAAAGAGCGAAAGGCAGCGCCAAAAAGCGCGCGGATTGGAGCCGTGAAAGCATTTTGCAAGAATCTAGCTTACCGCAATTGGGCGGAATAGGGGCAAGCGGACTAGAATTTTTGTAATGCGACGATGCGGGCTCACTCAAGCGCGCGCTCGCGAAGGGCGTTGCCAAGAACTAGTCAGGAAATTGCGCAGCGCGATTGGCGGCGGACGCGGCTCTATTGGAAGCGGCGACTGGGCGCACGGTGACACGGGCAGTGGAGCGGGCGAGGCGTTCGCGGGCGCGGGAAAGCTGCGCGTGGCACAGCGCGACGGCGAGCGCGTCAGAAGCGTCAGCAGGTTCGGGAATGACATCCATATCGAGAAGCGAGCGGACCATCTGCTGAATCTGCTGCTTGGAAGCGGCGCCGAAGCCGGCGACGCTGGCCTTTATTTCGCGCGGCGAATAGCTGTGCGCCGGAATTTGCGCTTGGGCCGCCGCGAGCAAAACGACACCGCGCATTTCGGCTAGTTTGAGGGCCGTTCGCATATTGAGCGAAGTGAAAACGGACTCGACGGCTACGGCATCCGGCCGGAACTGTTCGACAAGACTGGTGATCAGGAGATGGATTTCGCGCAGACGAAAGGCAAAAGTGAGCTGGCGCGGGAGCTTCAGCGCGCCGAAGCGCATGCAGGTGGCGCGCGGGCCGTCGGCCTGAATCACGCCGTAACCAATGGCGCCGACGACCGCAGGATCGACTCCCAGGACGCGCAGTTTCGGGTTGTTAGCGGATTGCTGCGGGTGAGAAATCATCGACGGCGCAAGTGTACGCGCCGGGCCAAAGCGGACGGTAGCAAAATCTGAACGCCGCGCACGGGAAAGGAACTAGTCAGCGTCTACCCAGAGTTCCCGGAGAAATTCTTCGGCGATCCTCGCCCGACCGCTTGAGATTGGCGACGTTCATCACCGCTCCAGAGGAAGGCACTCGACTTAAGCCGTACCCGGATGAAGGAACTCGAAACGAAATAATTAGCTGGCAACGGCGGCTTGTATTTCCCTCTCGTCGATATCGAAGTTGGCGTAGACATGCTGGACGTCGTCGTGATCTTCGAGAGTTTCGACCATACGAAGCATCTGTTGGGCTTGCGGGCCGGTGAGCTTCACGTAGTTCTGCGGAAGCCAGGAAACTTCAGCTGACGAGGGGTTGATGCCGGAAGCAACCAGCGCCTCGCGGATTTTATCCATGACCTCAGGCGGGGAAATAACCTCCCAGGCGGAGCCGTCGTCGCGCAGATCTTCGGCGCCGGCATCGAGTACGATGCCCATCATTTTTTCCTCGTTGGCGAGTTCCTTGGGCACCACGATATCGCCCTTGCGGTTGAACATCCAGCCGACGGCGCCATTTTCGGCCATATTGCCGCCGTTTTTCGAGAACATGTGGCGAACTTCGCTTACGATACGGTTGCGATTGCTGGTGACAACCTGGACCAGGACGCCAACACCGCCTGGGCCGTACCCTTCGAACATCACTTCGTCGAGGGTTTCACCCTCGAGCTGGCCGGTTCCGCGCTGAACGGCGCGCTCGATATTGTCATTGGGCATATTCTCATTTTTCGCGGCGGCAATAGCGGTGCGCAGACGGGGATTGGTAATGGGGTCCCCGCCGACGCGGGCGGCAATCGTCAATTCGCGGATTAACTTAGTGAAGATCTTGCCGCGGCGGGCGTCAGTGGCCGCCTTTTTGTGTTTGATCGTGGCCCATTTCGAATGTCCAGACATGAATCAGCCTTTAGCCGGAAAATATAGGCAGGAGCAACGGTGAAGCTCTTGCTGCGACAGTTTAGCAGCGGTGTACAGAGCGCGCAAGGGGCGGGCGCGAGACTGAAGGACCGCAGGCGGCCGCAGCTCACCCGCTGCGCAATGCCGACACACATTAACCTACGCATCGCGTCCGATCCTCGGCTGGATAGACGCGCACACGAAGTAGGTTCGTTACGATCGAGCCAGCCGGGTCCGAGCCGTAGAACGCCGCCGACGGAGCACCACCAGTCCGAAAAGACCGAGGCCGAGCAAAACTATTGAAGACGGCTCGGGAGTGGCAACTGGAGTCGCACTTCCGGAAGTGAGATCGAATTCCAACGGGTTCCCGAACTCAAAAGCTGCTGACGGGTCTTCGATCACTTCGTCGGAGGAATTATATTCGGGAGTGGTAAACAGCGCCCCGTCAAATGCTCCCGAACCACTGAACGCCAACTGAAGATTAAAGTTCGGATCGCCTGCCGATTCATTATTCAAAGACTCGAAGTCCAGCACACTGAAGTCGCTCCCGGCTGGGTATCCCGCGTCCTCTGAAGACTCGATGATATCGCCGTCGAAGCTGGGGTCGGAGCCGGAAATCAGGCCAATTGGCGTGTTAAAAGACCACGTAACGGCGCCGGTCGTGTCAATCGTGTAAGTACCAGTAACGGTCGAACCGGAGCACGGCCCTGCAACGCAGGTTCCGGTACCCGTGAAATTCACTGTGACGTCGTCTGCTGCGGCCGGGCGCGAAACAAATAGCGCGCAAACCAAAGCTGCACAAAATGCGAGCAATACACCGCGAAAGGAAGCTTTAAGAACCATAAACCCTCCAACCCCACTCAGTTATTCGCCTGATACCCCTCGTTTCGGGCGAACACAACTTTACAAAGCACCCTCTCTTGAACGAGCACGCGATGTACCAATTTGGGCTATTGAGAAGATTACGTTTACGCGACAGAAGCGACGAGGGCGCTTTGGGAGCCGGAGTGCCAAGGCCGAGAAAATGAAAACCTTTGGACACGTGAGGCGGTGATGAGGGCGCAGAACGTCAGGTGAATCCCGGGTAATAAGCAGCGGCAGAGCGCTGCTCAGCGTACTTTTCTATTTGACAGCGCCTATCGGTGCAGGCCGGATGTATGCTGAAGCCCGCGCGGGATGGATTCGTGACTGACTTTGAGGGGAGAATGAATTGGCTCGAACGCCGCGAAGTGTGGCGCTGACGCAGGTGGTGGAGTGGGACGGCGGCAATCTGCGCCGCAAGGAAGATTATCTGGCGACTGAAGACCCGCTGGAAATACGCATCGGCGAACATCCGCTGAGCGTGACCATGCGGACGCCGGGGCATGACCTGGAGCTGGCGGCGGGATTCTTGCTTACGGAGGGAATCGTCGAGCGGCGCGAGCAGATTTTGGAGCTGGAGGAAAATGCCGGAAAGAATCCTGCTAACCGCGCGAACGCAGTGCGAGCGATGCTGGCACCGGAAGCGATGCCGGATTTCGCGAAAATGCGGCGGCACTTTTTCGCGACTTCGAGCTGCGGGATATGCGGGAAGGCGTCGATTGAAACGGTGCGGGCGCGGACTCTGGCGCCGCTGAGCGAGGGATTTGTGCTCGATCCGGAGGAATTGATTCGCATGCCGGAGTCGCTGCGAAAATCGCAGGCGGTGTTTGGGCGGACGGGCGGGCTGCATGCGGCGGCGCTGTTCAACGCGGTCGGCGAGCTGCTGGTGCTGCGCGAGGATATCGGGCGTCACAATGCGGTGGACAAAGTGATCGGATGGGGGCTGCTGGACGGGCGCGTGCCACTTTCGAGCACCGTGCTGCTGGTGAGCGGACGCGGCGGATTTGAGATCGTGCAGAAGGCGATCGTGGCGGGGCTGCCAGTGGTAGCGTGCGTTTCGGCTCCTTCGAGCCTTGCGGTGCAATTGGCACGGGAAGTACGGCAAACGCTGATCGGATTTTTGCGCGGAAGGCGATTCGTGATTTATTCGGGAGAAGAGCGCGTCGCGAAACTCTGAAGCACATTGGGGGCAAAGACCTCCGCCGCGAGATCAGCCGAAGCTACTTGGCGGTTGCTTCGCGGGAGCTGCCGGATGGGCCGGACGCGCCGGTTTCGATGATCATGGCGCGGAAGGATTCGAGTAGCTCGCGATCCCACCAACCGCGCTTGGCTTCCTCTTGCATGATGGCGAGTGCGACGGCCGATGTGGACGCATTGCGATACGGACGATCGGAGGTGAGCGCGTCGTAGACGTCGGCAAGCTGAAGAACGGCGGCGGTGACGGGAATCTGCGAATTGTGCAGGCCATCGGGATAGCCAGAGCCATCGTGGCGCTCGTGATGATGGCGAATGATGGGCAGGACCAGGCGGAAGGTGCGCAGCGGAGCGCAGATGCGTTCGCCGACTACCGGGTGCTTCCGCATCACCAGAGTTTGTTCCTCAGAAAGCGGACCAGGCTTGAGCAAGATCGCATCCGGAACCGCTACTTTCCCAATGTCATGCACGACGCCAGCACGGCGCAGCGCGCGGATCTGATCTTCAGGCAATCCTAGCTTTTCGCCGAGGCGGGAGGACATGTCCGCCAGACGCTCGCAGTGGCCGTGGGTGTACGGGTCGCGAGCCTCGATGCTGTACGCGAGGGTGAACAACACGGACTCGGCGTGCTCGAGCTCGTCCGTGAATAACTTTAGACGGACAAGTGAGTGAACGCGCGCCATCAGTTCGTTGACGTCGATCGGTTTGCTGAGAAAATCTTCAGCGCCGGAATTAATGCCCTGAATGCGGTCCTCGGTGGCGGAAAGTCCTGTAATCAGCACCACGGGCGTGAGGCGCGTTTCAGGTGTGGCCTTGATCCGGCGGCAAACCTCGAATCCGCTCATGCCCGGCATGAGTATATCGAGAAGTACCAGGTCCGGACGAAATGAAGCGCAGGCGGCGAGCGCCGAAGGGCCGTCGCTTGCCTCGGACACTTCGTAGCCGCCGCGGCGCAGAAGAATCGCTAGCGCGGAACGAGCCGCGAGTTCGTCGTCTACGATCAGAATTCGTTCAGCCATGAGAAGCGCCAAGCGGCACGCGCCAGGACAAAAAGCAAGTGTATGGGGCGCGGCAAACGGGCGCGGAAAATAGCTCGCTGCGTGCAAGCTTGGGCATTGGGATCGTTTCGCTGTCCGTCTGAATGAATGTATCCTGTCCCGTAGTTTGGAACAACCTGGAATCGCATTCGAGCGGCGCTCAGGTAGTCGCGATGGCTCCAGCATCCCGCGAGGACCCATGAAGAGAACACTTTCATCGGAATCGCTGCGAGACGTGGCTACGCGGCTCGAGCAGGCGCACAAGGCCTTTCAGCGACGCTATCCCGGCCCGTCCGCGGAGAGGCAGCCGATTCATGTGGTGTACGGCGGCGCGCATCTTTTTCGCTCAAACACGATTCGTAAGTTGGGGGAAATGGCGCTGCGTTCGATGGACGATTACGCACCCGATTTTGCGGTATTTGCAAAGGCACTGGGGTTGCCGGGAGCGGAGACTTTGCCCGATTCGGCAGATGCGATTGCGACGATCGCGAAGTCCGTTGAGGCGGACGCCGCGGCGGCGCGGCGCGAGAACCAGCCGGCATGGTTCACGCATACGATTTACCAGCGCGTGCGCGAGAAGCTACGGCGCGAACCGGTGGAGGATTACCGCCTCGATTTCGAGGATGGATACGGAAACCGCAGTGACGACGAGGAGGACGGACACGCTTCGGCGGCGGCCGAGCAAATCAGCGCAGCAAAAAACGATGGGCAGCTGCCGCCGTTCATTGGAATTCGCATCAAGCCGTTCACGGAGGAGCTGCGCGAGCGCAGCACGCGGACATTGGATATTTTCTTAACGGAGTTGGCCGAGAAAACGCGCGGCGAATTGCCGACACCGTTTTACATCACGCTGCCAAAAGTGACTCTGCCGGACGAAGTGGCGGCTCTGGCGGATATTTGCTCGCGGATCGAACCGATGCTCGGTCTAGAACCCGGCGCGCTGAGGATCGAAATCATGATTGAGACTCCGCAAGCAATTTTGAACGAGCGTGGTGAGACGAACTTGCTGCCGCTTGTGAGCGCGGCGCGCGGGCGGTGCGTAGCGGCGCACTTCGGACCGTACGATTACACGGCGTCGCGAAACATCGCTTCGGTCTACCAGCCGATCCGGCACTTTGCGTCGGATTTTGCGCGGGAGGTGATGCAGGTGGCGCTGGCGGGCACCGGGACTCGCCTGGCGGACGGCCCAACGAACATCATGCCGATTGCGCCACACCGGGTGAAGGACGGCGCGCCACTGGGCCTGCGGCAAACAGAGGAGAATCGCGCGGCGGTGCACCGGGCGTGGAAAATTCATTTCGAGAACATAAGCCGTTCGCTGGCGCACGGATTTTACCAAGGGTGGGACTTACATCCAGCGCAACTGCCGGCACGCTACGCAGCTGTGTATTCTTTTTTCCTTGAGAACCAGGAACCGGCGGCCGAGCGGCTGCGGAATTTTGTGGAGAAGGCAGCGCAGGCAACGCGCGTGGGACAGGTTTTCGACGACGCGGCGATGGCGCAAGGGCTGCTGAATTATTTCCGGCAGGCGATCAACTGCGGGGCGCTTGCGCCCGGCGAAGTGCAGGAATTGACGGGCGTCTCAGAGGCGGAGCTGCGCGGTGGATCGTTTGTGAAAATTCTGGAGAACAGACGATGATCTTCGCGGCGGCGCCCGCGTGCCCAACGCTGCGGCAATTTCGTGCGAGCGACGAATGACGTGCGTGGCACTTCGGTCAGCGTGAATCGCCCGCCGCCCTCAAGCCCAGCTCTCCAGAGGCCCCGCGAAAATTGTGGCGTATGCGCAGGGTTGGGCGCGTGGCATCGAATTCCATTAGTGCATCGGGGCGCGGCGGCCGCGTTCGTTGCCGGCCTTCATTAGGAACAAGAGCGGGATGACCGCCAAGCAGATTACGCTCATCACCCAGAAGTTATCCACGAACGAGAACATCATGGCCTGGCGCAGGAGCTGCGAATAGATCAATTGTTTGGCCATGCCCGCGGCATGCACTGCGTCGAGGCCGCGCGTCATCAGGAGATGCGTCAGATGGCTAAGGGCTGCCTGGTAGCCGGGATTGGTAGGAGTGAGATTCGGAACGAGCCGGGCCTGATGAAACTGCGCGCGGCGGTCGAGCATGGTGGTGACGAACGAGATGCCGGTGCTGGCGCCAATATTGCGCGCGAGATTGATGAAACCAGTGGCGTTGTTGGTTTTCGCCGGAGCAACAAAGGAAAATGCCATAACGTTGATGGGGACGAAGAGAAACGCCGTGCCAGTGCGGGAAATCATCCAATCCAAGACTGTGGTGCTCATGCCGACTTCCAGACTGAACCTCGAGAGCTGCCATAAACCGATGGCAATAGTGCACAAGCCGACCACGACGATCCAGCGCGCCTCGATCTTGCCGAGCAGCCACCCTACGAATGGCAAGATGCCGAGCAACACCAGCCCTCCCGGGAAAAGCACCAGACCACTTTGCATGGCGGTGTAACCCATCAACGTCTGAAGCATGATGGGCAAGAGCACTGTGGTGCCGTACATGACGACGCCGAGCACGTACATCATGAACGTGGAGATCGCGAAATTCCGGTCTTTCAGCAGACGCAGCTCGATGACCGGATCTTTGACGTGTAACTCCCAGAAGAGCAGGACGATCAGGGCCGTGACGGCGATCACCGCGCCCAAAACGATAAAAGAGGAGCCGAACCAATCGTCGCGTTCGCCTTTATCAAGTACGATTTGCAAAAACCCGAGGCCGACGGCGAGCAGTCCGAGGCCGATAAAATCGATGCGCAACCCTTCCTTAATTGATTTACGAATGGCGCCTTCCGGATCGACGATCAGAAGCGATGTGAGCAAGAGAGAGATGATGCCGACCGGAACGTTGAGGAAGAAAATCCACCGCCAAGTGTAACTGTCTGTGATCCAGCCGCCGAGCGTGGGCCCTATAGTGGGCGCGAGAACGACGCCCATGCCGTAGATGGCCATCGCCATGCCCTGCTTTTCGCGGGGGAAGCTATCCACCAGGATGGCTTGGGATATGGGCTGCAAACCTCCGCCGCCGGCGCCCTGAATAGTGCGGAAAAGCACCAGGAGCGGCAGGGAAGGCGCGAGCCCGCACAGGAAGGAGCTGACCGTGAAAACAACCACGCAACCCATGAAGAATTTCTTGCGGCCGAAAAGAGTGGAGAACCATCCGGTGAGCGGCAGGACGATGGCATTGGAAACGAGGTATGAAGTAAGTACCCAGGTACTTTCATCCACGCTGGCGGATAAGCTGCCGGCTATGTGCGGAAGGGAAACGTTGGCGACGCTAGTGTCCAACACCTCCATGAACGTCGCCAACATGACGGTGATGGCGATCAGCCAAGGATTAACCCGCGGCGCGGGTTGCGCAAATTCAGTTACAGCGTCCATTTTTCGTTAAGCGGTTCCGCTCCCACCCGAGTCGCGGCAAGGTGTTTCGATGATTGGAATGCTAGCGCGATTCGCGGATGGTGGAAATACATCTCCGCTGTTCCGCTTCCGGTTTTTCACCGGTCAACTCTCAAGAATAGGTACAATCGCCCCATGGTGACCGCCGAGCCGGCAATCGGCTTCGCAGGGCCTGCGGATGACAGCCACTTCGACAATCGAATTCCTACTGCTGCTGATGATTCTGGCGTCGGCGATCGCCGTAGTGGCGCTGCGCTTACATATTCCGTATACGGTGGCGCTGGTGATCGGAGGGCTGGCGCTCGGCGCAATTCATTTGCACTGGATGCCCGGGCTCTTTGGCCAGTCGCGGCCGAATTGGCTGACGCCGGACGTGATTTTGATCCTCTTCTTGCCGGGGCTGCTTTTTGAAGGCAGCGCGAGGATCAAGATTCGGCGACTTCGGCAGAACCTTGTGCCGATACTGATCCTGGCAAACGTAGGGGTCTTGATCACCTCTGTTTTCATCGGGTACACGCTGCATTGGGCGCTGGGATTTCCGCTGCTCGTGGCACTTCTCTTCGGCGCAATCATTTCGGCGACCGACCCAATTTCTGTCCTGGCGATTTTCAAAGAACTTGCCGTTGGGAAACGGCTGTCTCTGCTTGTGGAAGCGGAAAGCCTGTTGAACGACGGGACCGCCGTAGCTCTATTTCAGGTGCTGCTGGCCGGAGTGCTAACCAGCAAGCTTCACGCGGGGGCGGGCGTAGAGGAGTTTTTCGTATCGGTGCTGGGCGGCTCGGCGATTGGATTGGGGCTTGGATACCTAATGAGCTTTATCACCATGCAGATCGACGATCCGCAAATCGAGATCACGCTGACGACGATTTTGGCGTACGGCTCGTACGTGCTGGCGAATCATCTGCATTTATCCGGCGTTCTGGCCACGGTGGTGGCGGGAATAACGGTGGGAAATGTGGGCGCCAGGCTAGGGATGAGCGCGCGCACACGCATCGCGCTGTGGGCGTTCTGGGACTATTTCGTATTCGCGATCAACTCAATCGTATTTCTGCTGATCGGGATCGAAGTGCGCATCGGCGAACTGCTGCATCGATGGCCAGCGATTCTGCTGGCGATCGGCACGGTACTGGCAGGACGGGCTGTGTCGGTATATGGCCTGGTGCCTCTGAGCAACCTTTTCAGCGGAAAAATCCCGCTGCGATGGAGGCACGTACTGGTGTGGGGAGGGCTGCACGGATCGCTTTCCCTGGCGCTGGCCCTGAGTCTGACAAGCAGCTTTCCATACCGGCAGGATATTTTGGCGTTCACCTTTGGGGTGGTGGCGTTTTCGATCGTGGTGCAGGGGCTGACGATGAAACCGCTGCTTCGGCTGCTGAAGATCAGCGCGACGCCGGATGAGGAACACGCTGTCGAGCGAGTGGAACATCAAGCCGTGACATCGGCGCTGGTAGAACTGGAGCAAATGCTAAAGGCGCGCGCGATCTCGCCGCCTGTATTCGCAGTGCTGCGCAGCGAATTACTAGGAAAGCACGAAAAGTTGAAAACGCAAGTTGACGAGCTCTATGCGCGCGACGGCGCGCAAGCTGGCGTTGAAATGGAGACGGCAAGAATGCGGCTTTCGGTGGCGATCCGGCTCTTCGTCCACCAAGCCTTGCGAGAAGGTGAGATCAGAGCTGAAGCGGCAGAGAAGATCATTGATTCCACCGAGCGGCAGCTCGAAAAACTTGCGCCTGAAAGCGATCCGGAGTCGGACGGTTTGAACAGCGGGAAGTAGCCGCGAAAGATACGCTAATCGTGAGCTGCGGGGCCGTTCAGCTGCACGAGCGAACCAGCGTTAGCTGAACCTCCGCCGAGAGGTTGCGGAGCGCGCCAGGCGTCTATGGCTGCGATTTGATGCACGCAGGAGACGGTGCAACGGGGCGCGCAACCTTTCTTGGTAAGAAATTCGCGGCGGCGCTGCTCTTGGGTATATTCGGCGAGCGGAACGCCAGGATACCCGCGCTGCTGCGAGCAATAGTGGACCAGGCCATTTTCGCAAATGTAGAGGTAGCGCGAGCCGGCGCGGCAACGCCACGTGTTCTCAAGGCCAGCGGCGATATTGTGCTGGAAACCATTGACACGGGTAAAGGAGCGCTTGCCGAGCGACATGATTTCTTCAAAGATTTCGCGCTCCCGCGGGGCAAGCGGCTGCAGCTGGCCATTGCCATCGTGAATGATGCCAACCGTGGACGTGAATCCGAGTTCGATGGCGCGTTTGGCGATTTTCAGCGCGTCTTCGGGATTGCAGACGCCGCTGCCGAGCACTGAATTGATGTTGACCTGAAACTCAGCATGTTCGGCCAGAAGCACCAGCTTTTGATCGAGAACTTTGAGGCTCTTTTTGGAGACCTCGTCGGGCTGCACGTTGTCGATGCTGATCTGCAGGTATTCGAGCCCGGCGCGGTTCAGGCGCTCGATGCGATCGGCTACGAGCAGATAGCCGTTGGTGATCAAACCAGCGATGATGCCATTCTTGCGAATGCGGGCGATGATGGCATCGAGATCGGGATGCAGCAGCGGTTCGCCCCCGCTGATAGTGATCACGGCGGTGCCCATGGCGCCCAGGCCGTCGATGCGGCGGAACATTTCATCGAGCGGGACGGGCTTCGAGAAATCGTCGAATTCATTGCAATAGGTGCAGGAAAGATTGCAGCGGCGCATCGGGATGATGTGCACCAGCAGCGGATGTCGCGTGGAAAGAAGTCCCTTGGCTAGCATGCGGCCCTCGCGCAGCTTGCGGTGCGCCGCGAGGAACCGCTTGCGGATTTTCTTCCGGAGCGTCATAAGTTTGCTAAAACGGCTGACGATGCAATTGCGACAAATTCGAGTGGCGGCCGCAGTATCGCGCGTCCAAGTTCCATTATGCCATAGGGATGAGGGCCTGCCGTGCGAGGTCCGCGCGAGATTTCGAGAACCTCGCCGAATGGAAGAGCCTCGGAGACCGTGAACAGGCCGCAATAAAGCACCGGGGCGGGTGAGCGGCCCGATGGGTGACATTGATTTTTCGGGCGGCTTGGGCTACGGTTTTATAGGGCGCGCGTCGTTCTTCTCAGTCTAGAATGTTTGCTACAGGCGTTGCGGACGTGTAGCGAAGCACGCCGTCAACGGTTCAAAGGGGGCAGGGGAGCATGTCTGATCCGGTAGCGGAGAAGGTGATTGCTACGCTCGCGTCCGTGAAACGCATCCCGGCCGAAAGCATCAAGCTGGACACGAACCTGCAGGAAATAGGCATCGATTCGCTGGATGTCTTTTCAATGGTGTTCGAGCTGGAAAATGCGTTTCAGATTTCGATTCCGGACGATGACGTGCGCTCGATCAAGACGGTCAACGACGTTGTGGATGGCATCAAGAAACTGCTCGCTGCAGCGCCTTCCGGCGCATCCCCCAGCTCGGCTCCCACTCCGGCAAGTTAGAGCATGCCGCCGAGCCGCGTCGCCATCACTGGAATCGGAATCGTTTCCCCTCTGGGATTAAACCTCGAAGAAAATTGGGATGCGCTGAGCCACGGGCGCAGCGCCATCGGGCCCATCCGATCTGTCGATTGCTCCAAGTTGCGATTTCAGAACGGCGCGGAAGTGCGCGGATTTGAAGCGGCTAGTCACTTTCCAGGCGGAAAAGAAGATCAACTCGACCGCTTCGCGCAATTTTCCGTGGTGGCGGCGCGCGACGCGATGCGGGATTCGGGGATCGAGTTAACGCCTGAACTGCGCGAAAATTGCGCGGTGGTCTGCGGCTCGGCCGTAGGGGGGCAATCGACGATTGAAAAGGGATTCGAGGACCTGTGGGTGGCTGGACGCGGGCGAGTGCATCCATTGACCATTCCTAAAACAATGGCCAACGCGGGAGCGAGCCAGATCTCGATGGACCTGGGGCTTAGCGGGCCGACGTACACGGTCTCGACGGCGTGCTCATCGGCAAATCACGCGATGGGGCAAGCTTTCCGAATGGTACGCAATGGCGATGTCAAGATGGCGGTGACCGGCGGGAGCGAAGCGATTTTTACCATCGGAATGCTACGGGCATGGGAGGCGATGCGGGTGATCGCTCCGGATACTTGCCGCCCGTTCAGCAAGGATCGCCGCGGAATGATATTAGGCGAAGGCGGCGCGATGATGGTTCTGGAGCCGTTAGAGATGGCGCGGGCGCGCGGCGCCAGCATCTACGCGGAAATTTGCGGCTTCGGGATGACCTCCGACGCGCACCATCTGACGCAGCCGACCGTCGAAGGCCCTTCGCGCGCGATGCGAGCAGCGCTACGAGATGCGGGGCTGGCACCGGAAGACGTTGGCTACATCAACGCTCACGGGACCGGCACGCCGGGAAACGATCCCGTGGAATCGAGGGCAATCCGCACGGTGTTCGGCAGACATGCCGATAAGCTGGCGGTGAGCTCGACAAAATCACTTCACGGCCACGCATTGGGGGCCGCAGGAGCGCTCGAAGCTGTGGCAACGGCGATGGCGCTCCGCAACGGGATTCTGCCGCCAACCGCCAATTACATGACGCGCGATCCCGAATGCGATTTGGACTACATCCCCAACGAGCCCCGAACGCAACGAATAGCGGCAGCGCTATCCAATTCTTTTGCATTTGGCGGGCTCAACGCAGTACTCGCATTCCGCGCCATTTAGCTGCTTCCAAATAATTCGCGAACGCTAGAGACTACTGAAATCTCTCCGAGTGTTGCTGCACCCATTCGCGGAAAGTTTTGGGCGATTTTGCGCTTATTCTGGTGAAGTCGCGCGTCAGTCTTGACGATTCTCCGCGCCGCGTTCGCTCGTATATTTCGCCCACGGAACATGCCGAGATTTCTGGCATTCCGGTACGCGCGAGGTTTTCCATCGCCTGCTGGACCGAGATGTCGACGCGCCGGATCCAGACCTTCAGCAGGACATTGCCGACGGTGTGCCAGCGCACAAGAAAGGTTCCGAAATGGAACGGCGTGTTAGAAAAGGAGGTGACGCACCACGGGTGCGATGGTACCGACCCAAGGCTGCGGATTGATTTCCCAGTGACGCGTAAGCTCATCAGCCAACGTAAATGTGATCATAATGCCGAGCCAGAAAACGCCCGCTACCACGACGATACGGGACAGCCCTTTATTGTATTTCACGTGCATGAAGAAGAGCACGACCAGTGAGGCTTTGCAGACGGCAATGATGAGCGCTACGACGAGATTCCAAGACCCGAGATCCACGAATGCGACCCCCGTGGTGAGCGCGGTTGCACACAGAAGGATGACAAAAACAATCAGATAGGTGCTGACCGGTACGATGTGCTCGTTAAACAGCCGAAGGTCGCGCGCTTTGTCCGAATGGCTCGACATCAATTCCCCCGTCTAATAGCGAATCAAATATAACAGCGGAAACAGGAATATCCAGATGATATCAACAAAGTGCCAGTAGAGGCCGCTGATCTCAAGGGGCGCAAAGTATTGAGAGGTGAATTTCCCGCGGGCTGCCATCACCGTAAGCACAAACAACACTCCGATGCCTATCATCATGTGAAGCGCATGTAGTCCAGTGAGAAAGAAATAGAAGACCATGAACATCTGTACTTGAGGCGCATGCGAACCCCACTGCGGCAGGTACCGGAAGCCAAAACCGGGCATGGTGTGCTCGACGTAATCGTGATACCACTCAAACCGGAACTTCAAAAACAAGAAGGTCGCGCCCAGGAGCATCGTCACGATCAGCCACGAGACGATAGCGCCCTTCTTCTTGCCCGTCTGCGCTGAGTGAATGGCCATGGCCATGGTGAAACTGCTGCAGATCAGAACCGCCGTATTCGTCGCGCCGAATTTGACTTCAAGAATGTGGCTGCCAAGCAAAAAAGCCTGCGGATGCAGACTCCGATAAACTACGTAGGACGTGAACAGGCCGCCGAAAAACAATATCTCAGTAGCCAGGAAAATCCACATTCCTAGGCGCCCGGCGTCGTGCTGCTGATCGAGATCCTCGAACTGATGGGCGAACCCAGTGGGGTTCTCGTTGTGAACGGTGGCGGCCTCAGACACGAGTCACCTCTGGTTCTGGTGCCGTTTCGTAGTTATAAGCGTCTTCGGTCACGATGGGTATGTGCGCGAAATTTTCGGTTAACGGCGGCGATTGCGTGGTCCATTCCAGGCCCTTGGCTCCCCATGGATTCGGACCCGCGACCGGTCCGTATTTCAAGGACCAAAATAGATAGATCAGCGGGACTATGTAACCGACCGCTAGCACGGAAGCGCCCGCGGTCGAGAGCACGTTGAGCGCTTGAAATTCCGCAGGGTACATGGCGTAGCGCCGGGGCATTCCGAGGTAGCCCAGGACAAATTGAGGGAAGAACGTCAGGTTGAAACCTACGAAAATAATGAGCGCCGCAAATCGAGCCCACAAGTCCGGATATAGCCGTCCAGTAATCTTCGGCCACCAGAAATGTATACCTCCCATGAACGCCATTACTGCGCCGCCGACCATGATGTAATGGAAGTGAGCCACGATGAAATACGTGCCGCTCAGATGTACATCCGTTGATAACGAGGCCAGGTACAGCCCGGTAAGGCCGCCGACGGTAAAGAGGCCGAGAAAGCCAAGCGCGTAGAGCATCGGCGCTTCGAAGGAAATGGAGCCTTTGTAGAGCGTGGCAGTCCAGTTGAAGACCTTCACCCCGGAAGGAATCGCCACAAGGAAACTCAACACCGAAAAAACCAACCCGGCGTAAATCGACTCGCCGGAGACAAACATGTGGTGGCCCCACACCAGAAAGCTGATTATTGCAATCGCGAGGCTGGAGAACGCGACGAAGCTGTAGCCGAAGATTTTCTTGCGCGAGAAGGCGGTAATTAGCTCGCTGATCACGCCCATGCTCGGCAAAATCATGATGTAAACGGCGGGGTGCGAATAGAACCAGAAAAGGTGCTGGAAGAGCAGAGGATCTCCGCCCAGAGCCGGATCGAAAATCCCCACGTGGAGGATTCTCTCCACCCCTATCAAGAGAAGCGTGATGGCAATGACCGGCGTCCCTAGAACGAAAATAATGCTCGACGCGTACATGGACCAGATAAAGAGGGGCAACCGAAACCACGTCATGCCTGGAGCTCGCATCTTGTGAATGGTGACGATGAAGTTCATGCCGGTAAGAATGGACGAGAAACCGGCGATGAAAATTGAGAGCGCGGCCAGCACGACGTCCGTGTTGGAGTACGTGGTGCTAAAGGGCGTATAGAAAGTCCACCCAGTATCGACGCCACCCGTGGCCACCACGTAGAGCATGACAAGACAGCCGGTGACGAAGAGATACCAGCTGAGCAAATTCAGCTTTGGAAACGCCACATCCCGCGCTCCGATCATCATCGGAATCAGGAAATTTCCGAGGGTCGCGGGAATCGAAGGCACCAAGAAGAAAAACACCATAATGATGCCGTGGGTGGAAAAAAGCTTGTTGTAGGTTTCAGGTTCAACGAGAGCGCCCTGCGGTTCGAGCAAATTGATGCGCATCATGCTGGCTGCGATACCGCCAACCACGAACATGCAGGTAATCGTGCCGAGGTAGAGCAAGCCGATGCGTTTGTGATCAACCGTCAGCAGCCAGGATTTGATGCCGTAGCGCGCATTCAGATAATTCACCTGGGGTTCGGCCGAGGCGCTCGGAAGATGATCCAATGTGGCCGTCGTACTCATTGCCCGTTCGTCCTTTCTTGCGGACCCAGCGACTTCAGGTAGGCGATCAACTGCAGCACCTGTTCCTCGTCCACTTGCCCGGTGAAGGTCGGCATAATCTCCGGGTAGCCAGCCACGTGGACGGTGCTGGGGGTCAAAATTGCTTCGCGCAGGAACGAATCATCCACCACCCTCGTGCCGCCACCAGCCAATTGCCCCGGTTTCCCATAGATTCCCGCGAGCGACGGCCCGGTAGCTGAGGCGGCTCCGCTGTGGCACGAGTCGCAGCCGAGCTGCGTAAACAGGCGCGCTCCCTGCTGTGCCAGCGAGTCCGACTGCTCGCCTTGCGTCAGCCATGCGGCGAAATCCGTGGGGCTCATCACGTAGACCCAGCCAATCATTTCTGAATGGTTGGTGCCGCAATATTGAGAGCAAAACAGATGATATACCCCCGTTTTGTTAGCCTTGAACCAAACCGAGGTATAACGCCCGGGAAGCACATCTTTCTTTACACGAAACGCGGGGATGTAAAAACCATGGACCACATCCTGCGAGGTCATGGTCAGCTTGATGTTCTCGCCGACCGGCACATGCAGAGCGTCTATTTCGCGTGGTCCTTCGGGATGCTGAATGTGCCACATCCACTGCTTTCCAATGACAAAGATTTCCCGGGAATTGGCCGGCGGGCGGCTATTGCGGACGAATAGCGCCGAAGACCAGACAAAAATCACCACGCAAATGAGCGAGGGGATGATCGTCCAGCTCAGCTCCAAGAACATGGAAGTGTGCGTTTCCGGCGGGGCTGACTGACCCGGACGGCGCCGGTATTTGATCATGAAGTAGAAAATGATCGAGAAGATCAGGACCGAGAAAAACACCGTAATGCCCGTCAAAAAGTAATAGACGTGATCGACGCTTTCGGCGATCGAGGAGGCCGCCGGCGGCTGAAGCGGAAACTGAAGCCACGCGGCAGCGATACAGTTGAAGGCGATTTGAGTGAAGCCCATCATCAGCGTTCGGTCACATTCCTTTGCAGGCGCGCAAATCGCGACGCCGGTTTTAAGCTTTGCTCTCCGGCAGCGCGTAATGCTCGCCGCGGAATAAACAGATCAAAATGATCCCTCCGATCAAAACTGTAAGCCCCGCCGCCAGCTTCAACACTCGGGAGATCAGAAAATCGTATTTTCCGTTGTGCGGATCGTAATGATAGCAATACAACAGGATCCGATCGGTCGCCGACCCAATCTTCCCCTGCGAGGCCTGGTCCAAAGCCAGACGCAAATCGCGCTCGCGATATTGCACACCGTAGAAGTAGCTGGAAAGCTTCCCCTCTGGAGTGAGCACCATGATGCCCGCCGCATGCGCGAACTGCTTCGAATCCGGATCGTAGGCGTAATGAAAGCCGACGGCATCTGCCAACTGCTTGATCTGCGGCTCCCGGCCAACCAAGAAATTCCAGCCCTGCGCCGCTCCGGGCCGATTATACATGCCGGTGTACAAGGCATGTTTCGCATCCGCGAGAACGGGGGTGTCGCTCGGATCTATGCTCACGGTCACGACGTTGAAGTCCTTGCCAATCGAAGGCGGAATGTTCTCCAACGTCCGATCGAGCCCGTTGAGCACCTGCGTACAGAGCATCGGGCAGGTGTAATAGACAAGCGCGAGGATCACTGGCTTGCTGCCGAAATACTGCCCCAGCTCTACGGTTTGGCCGTGCTCGTCTATAAACGTCAGATTCAACGGGATCGAGTGATTTAGCTCCTGATCGAAGCGCACTTGTTTGAGCAAGTCTGGGTGAACGCCGATATTCTGCGACATGAACTGCGCACGGCACGTAGACGGGATCGTCAGCGCAGCCGCCAGCATCCCGGCCACGAGACCTATCGATACCCATCGTGATTGCGGCCAAAATCTCACGTTCTATCGGATCCTCAATCTAAAATTACCCAATTACTTCTCCGCGGCAGTTTGCGCAGCTGCCTCGAAATTCGACGGAGGCGCCAGGTACGCGCAGGGCCCTTGAATCTCGGCGCCACCCGCAACCGTCGGAGTCGGCGGATCGGGTGCGGCGGGTCCCGCAGGCGCTTCGCTGGCAGGCCGCGTCGGAAGCCCTTGGGCCAAGACTAAATCCATGGCCTGGCTGATCGGAACGCGAACGATCCCGGCCTGCCGATCCACCCAGCCGTAGGTGTTCACTTCGCGCTCTTGCTGCTGACAAAAATCCACAAGATCCTGATGAGGGTGAGCCTGTACCATCGGGCCCGGCGGAAGCGCGCGCGAATTTGGATTGGCCACTGCGGAAGGTGCCGCAGGTGGGCCTAGCGGTTCAACCCTCGAATAGTATTTGAACGCCCATGACGTGCCAAAGAGCACCAGCGCAATGACCACTGCGAGCCAGAAGCCGAACTGGAGAAGCGCGCTGATGCTGGCATCGCGCTTCTCGTAGCCGGCGCTCGCGTCGGGAGCTTCGTCGGTACGCTTGTGCTTAGTCTCCATGCTCGGGCTCCAACACTCCTTCAAACCTCGGGTCGTGCAGCGGCAGCAAGGGCAGTCGCTTTAGTTGTCCCATAAAAGTGCCTAGCCACAAACCGCCGATCCCAACCAGCGCGAAAAGGTCCAACCAATGGACTTGCGGCGCTGCCTTCTCCCATGCAGGCACCACGACCCAGTACACATCCACCAGCGTAAGGCAGATTAGCAGCAACGCAACTGCCGAGAGGCGCCGCGGCTGGCGCTTCACGTTGCGCACCAACAAAAGGAAGAACGGGACGAAAAAGTGCAGGATCACCAGCACTACCGCGACCGGCGTCCATGAACCGAACGCGCGCTGCGAATACCACGGAATTTCGTCCTTCAAGTTGCCCGCCCAGACGATTAGCAGCTGGTCGAAAGACAAATAAGCCCACAGCATCAGGAACGTGAGCATCAGATTGCCAAGGTCTTGGAACCGAAGCGGATCGACGGCGCTCTTAATTGGCTCGCGCTCCGCCAGCATGCGCAGCACGAACACTGCAAAGGAGAGCCCCACGAGAGCTTCGATTACAATCCACACCATCCCGTAAATCGTCGAGAACCAGTGCGGTTCTAAGGACATCACCCAGTCGATGCATGCCGCCGAAACGATAAAGCCCCAAAGAATCACGCCCGGGGCGCTCAGGGCGATCATTTTAGATTTGTATTTGAAATCGCCGGACTCATCCTGCTTCCGCGACCACTTATTCAGCAGCGCCACGATTACAAGTAGAATCACAAAATAGATAATCGCCCGAATGATAAACCACGGCGTATTCAACCACCATGCCTTCTGTTGCAGTATGGGATCGGTCTGGACGGCAGCCGGCCGAGCCCATTCATAAATGTCGCGCATACCCACGAGCACTGGAATGAACAGGATTGCCATCAGCCACAGCGATCGAGATCCCGCCTCCAAGATGCGGCGCAGCGGGTAGCCCCAGCGCCCGCCAGTCAGGTGGTGCAGCATCAAGATCGCCAAGCAGCCGGACGGGATGCAGAACCAGTAGAGATACGCAAACAGATACGAATGAAAAAGGCTTTGCCACCCGGCAAAGCCCGAGCGTTCTCCACCCAGAACGCCGAAGATGACAAACAGGATGCCCCCGATCAGGCCCCAGATATAGCCTTGGTTCCGGATGCGGTCGAAACCTCGAGTTGTTTCTGACGGACTCATTGCGCTTGCCCCGGCGTCTGCCTTGCTGACGACTGCGTGAGTTTTTGGCGTTCAGGTCCCGGCACGTCCTGCAACGTGGCGTTGTGGCTTAGCTGCAGAACGCGAATATACGCGGCGATCCGCCAACGGTCGGCTGGAGTGACGCGGGATGAGTAGCTATACATTGCGCCGATGCCATTTGTCATCACCTGGAAAAAGTGCCCAACGGGCGCTTGGCGCAGTCTGGGAAGCATGTACGAGGGCGGCTCCGGGAATCCGCGCTGTACGATCATGCCATGCCCCGTTCCAGCATAATCGTGGCAAGGGGAACAATAGATGTTGTAACGTTCGCGGCCCCGTTCCAGGTCCGCACGAGTGATCGGAAAAGGAAATCGGTTTGAAAGGACGCCGTTCTCTGTGCCGGAATACATTAATTCATCCACTCGCAGTTCGCCACGAGCCACCGTGCCGGGCACAGCCGGGCGATTCGATCGCCCATCAGCGAAAAATTTGCTGGGCCAGTCCGGCAGATATTTTGGCTGAATGTGCATGTCAAGACGGCAACCCGAGAGCAGTAGTGCAAGGCCAGCCAAGCAGGCGGCCATTTGCCAGCGGCGCCGCGCCACGGGCGCAGCTCCCTTCTCCCGAGCTTCGCTGCCGAAATGAAAGTCAGTCCTCAATTTCAAATACCCCATGCGGCTTCAGTCCTTCTAAAAAGGCCTTCGTTTCCGCCAGATCGAATTTCTTGTCGCGGGACTTGATACACAAAAAGAATTTGTCGGTAGTGGAAAGCGCAAATCGGTCCACGTTGAAGACCGGATGATAAGGTGTGGGAAGCCCATTCATCGCCAGCATGCCGACTACTGTCGCAATGGCTCCGCCTAAAATAGTCAATTCGAATGTGATTGGGATCCACGCCGGCCAGCTATTTAGCGGCTTGCCGCCAATGTCGAGCGGAAAACTGATCACGTTGGCGTACCAGCACATGAAGAAGCCCGTGAGGCCCCCGAGAATGCCACCGATCAGCGTCACAATCGGCAACGAGGTCCAGTCGAAGCCGATCGCTTCGGCGAGGCCATCGACAGGTATCGGACTGAAGGCATCAATGCGCTGATAGCCCGCTTCCCTGGTGCGATGGGCCGCCGCGAGAACTTCCTCCGGCGTTTCGAACTCAGCCATCAATCCGTACATCGTCTTCCCGCTCATGATGCCCTGGTTGCTCCCAGAAACATTTCCATCTTCCAATCCAAGACTCTCCGCCGCCGCCCTGGCTTTACGCGCGAATGGCTGGATTCGGATTGCGCACGCGCGCCAGATAACTGGTGCGCGGACGCGTATTCAAATCCGCCAGCAGAACGTAGTCGCGCTGCTGCGCCTTCAACTTCGAAACTTTGCTATCGGGATCGTTGATGTTGCCAAACACAATCGCGTTCGCCGGACAAACTTGCTGGCAGGCGGTCACGATCTCGCCATCGCGAATGATGCGGTTTTCCCGCGTGGTGCGAATCTTCGCTTCCTGAATACGCTGCACGCAATAGGTGCACTTTTCCATGACGCCGCGGCTGCGCACGGTAACGTCCGGGTTGCGCACGCCGTACAGGCTCTTCGTGTTCCAGTCCGAATACAGGTAAAAGTTGAACCGGCGAACCTTCCACGGGCAGTTGTTGGAGCAGTAGCGCGTGCCCACGCAGCGGTTGTAGGTCATGTCGTTCAGGCCTTCCGGAGTGTGCGTGGTGGCGCCGACCGGGCAAACGTATTCGCACGGGGCGTTTTCACACTGCATGCACGGCAGCGGTTCAAAAAATGCTTCGGGATTTTCCAGATCGCCGCGGAAGTACGTGTCGATGCGAATCCAATGCATCACGCGCCCGCGCATGGTCTGGTCTTTGCCGACTACGGCGATATTGTTCTCGGACTGGCACGCGATCACGCAGGCGTTACAGCCCACGCAGCGATTCAGATCGATCGACATCGCCCATGCGTAGCCCTCGTACTTGAATGCCGGATAAAGCGATTGATCCTTGTTCTCCGTCGTGTCCGGATGCTTCGCGAACGTGGGATCTTTGCGGAATTCATCGAGCGTGGCGATTTGCACCAAATCGCGCTGCTCAATCGCCGCCATGCTTTCCTTATCGGCAGGCTGCCCTTCGGCTTCGATAGTGTACTGATGCTGCACGCAGGCCAGGGGAAAACTCTTCCCGGTATGACTGATCTTCAGGCCCTGCGCAAAGCTGGGCGCCAACGACGTGCGTAGCAAATAAGCGTTGAATCCGGTGCCCGCGCCGACGGAGCCGGTGCGCAGCCGACCGTAGCCCAAGTTGACGGTGACAGAATTGTCAGCGTGACCGAAAGTAACGAAAACCGGCGCGCTCACTTTTCGGCCGCCAAGCTCCAACTCGACGTAATCCTCGCTTTTGATTCCGAGCTTCTGCGCCGTATTCGGGCTAACCATTGCCGCGTTGTCCCAAGTGAGCCGCGTGATCGGCTTCGGCAGCTCCTGCAACCAGGCGTTGTTATTATTCAGCCCGTCGCCGACGGTAGGGTCGGAACGAAATACCACTTCGAGTGCCCCCGCGCCTGCCGCGGATGCAGCGGGCTGTTTCAGAAAATCGTTCTGCAGCGGCACGGAAGCAGGAGCGAATGCCGTTCCGGCGACGTAACCCTGATACAACGTGGTTTCCCAGAAATCTTCGAAAGCCTTGCCCTTCTCTGGGCGCTGGCTCTGCCAATATTCGCGCACCAGATCGTGGCTGGAGATGCCGGGCCGCCCGGACAGAACAGCGAGAATCTCGTGGTCCGAGTGGCTATCGTAGAGCGGCGAGATCAGCGGCTGCATCACGCCCGCCGTTCCGTCGTAGGCGCGCGCGTCGCTCCAGGTTTCGAGGAAATGCGTGGCCGGGACTTCCCAATGGCACCATTCGGCTGTCTCGTTGTAGTACAGCCCGGAATAAACACGCAGCTTCGCCTTGAGCAACGCGCTCATGAAGTCGAGATCGGCGGGCGCGTCGTAAACAGGATTGCCGCCAAGGATCAGCAGGAAATCAACTTTGTTGGCATTGAGATCGCTGATTAGGTCCTTGAGCGATTCCATCTGGTCGATTGGTTCGGACTCAATCGATTCAGTATAAACGACTGTCTTTCCGACGTTTCCGAGCGCCGTATTCATCGCGTGCGCGATGGCGTGGACGATTGGGGGCTGATTTTCTCCGGCAATTACGAGCGACGAGCCGCGGTGCGCGGTCAAATCATCCGCAACGGCCTTGAGCCACTCCGCGGAAATACTCACATTCGAAGCATTCGCGGCCGACGCGGCGGAGACGCCGACGGCGGAAGCCAATTGGCGAGTGAAGTCCTCCACATCCGTGGAGCGCAACGGCAGACGATGATCGGACATTGCGCCTGTACTCGTAATCATGCTCTCGACTACATACAGTCGATTCAAATTCGAGGAAGGTCCGTTGGGTAGCGAGCGACGTCCTGAAAAGTCGCGGATGTAACGGACATGGCCCGGACCGCTCATCAAAAAGTCGGAGTCCAGCGAAACAACGACGTCAGCCTGATCGAAGTGATACACCGGGTTGACTGGGCGCCCGAAGGCTAGCTTCGAGCCCATCCGCGCCGAGTTGTTTCCGGAAGGCTCGTATTGATGCCATTTCGCGCCCGGAAAATCCGCCAGCAGCGACTTGAACTGCGATCCGAGCGTTGGCGAAACAACCGTGGGCGTCAGGATTCGTATCCCTGCCCCATTCCCATTGAAACTTGCGCGACTGTTGCCCATAGCCGCCACGAAATCGGCCCAGCTACTTAGCATGCCGTCGAAGCGGATGGTCTGCGCGCGATCGGGGTCGTACATGTTAAGGATGGAAGCCTGCTGCGGCGCGTCAGTGGCGCCCATGCTGCCCGGATGCTCGGGATTGCCCTCGATTTTCGTCGGCCGGCCCATGTGACTTTCCACCAGCAAGCCCACAGCACCGCCCGGCTCGGGAATTGAGGTGGCGTAAAAGAGTGGCACGCCGGGAACGATTTCCTCGGGTGGCCGAACGTAAGGGACGATTTTTTCCTGTGGCAGCTTGGTGCAGGCGCTCAAACCGGCCATGGCCGCGGACGCAGCCATCAGCTTCAACACGTCGCGACGATTAATCCCTGACGAGTCCTTGTAGACAGCCGGGAACTCATTGTCCCTGAAATCGCGGTAATCCTTGGTATCGGACAGTTCTTCAAGACTTTGCCACAGCCGCTTCTTGCCCATCTTCTCCAGATTGGCGCGCGCCACGCCCAGATCGACTGCATCGTTGGGTAAAGTCTTCGGTTTGAAATCGTCAGTCATAGTTCGCTTTCATCATCGATGACAGGTGGAACAATATTGGTATGTTTGCAGCTGATATTTTTTGACCAGAACGCGCCCCAGCGCGGACTGGTCGGTATAACTCACGCCCTCGAACTTGACCGGAGTCCCGTATGAAGGCGTCTTATAAAATGGATTAAACACTTGCGATTCCGGCCGCACGTACTTCCCCGGATCGCGATGGCATTCCAAGCACCACGACATATAGAGGGTGCCCGTCTTATAGGTCAGCGTTTCCGTGGCCATCGGGCCGTGGCACGTAGTACAGCCGATCCCCTTGGCCACATGGATGCTGTGGTTAAAATAAACAAACTCTGGCAGCTCGTTAGCTTTATTCCATTGAAGTGACACGTTGGTCCGGTAGCTCTTCCGCACCGGTTCGAGCATGGCCGCGTTGGTCCAAATCTGGGAGTGGCACGTCATGCACGTCTGCGTCGGCGGAATTCCCGCGTACCACGATTTTTCCACGTCGACGTGGCAGTAGCGGCAATCGATTCCAAGCTCACCTGCGTGGTGACGGTGACTGAAAGGGACCGGCTGCTGCAGCGTGACACGTTCGTTGGTATACCAGGGTGATAGAGCAATTTCATATAAGCCGAACGTCAACGCGCCCAGCAGAATCACGGCTCCGTAAATGCTCAGCCGTGCCACCATGTTCGAGCCGCGATGAAATATTTGTGCCATCGAGTGCCTTAATAAACCGTCCCGATCTTATTTCCTCTCCACATCTAAAATCCTCGCTCCTTCCGTTTACCGCCCGATTCCGGCCGGCACGATCATTTCGTCGGAGGCACCGGATGCATGGATGCGTGCGGTCCCGTCTCGCTTGCCTCATGCACCAACGAGCGCATCTCCACGATGGAAATCATGGGCAGGAAGCGAACGAACAAATAGAAGAGCAAGAAAAACATCCCCAGCGTGCCGGCAAACGTCGCCCAATCCCAACGCGTAGGGAAGAACATGAACCACTTCGAGGGCTCGTATTCGTGGTGCAGACTGACCACGATGATCACGAACCGCTCCAGCCACATGCCGATGTTGATAACCAGGGAAATGACGAACAGCCACAAGTTGCTGCGCCGCACGCCACGGAACCAGAGAACCTGCGGAATCACGAGGTTGAACGCGATCAAAGTCCAGAACACCACCGCATATTGGCCCGTCATCCGCTCCACAAACTGAGCCCGCTCGTACTGGTTGGCGCTGTAAAACGCCATAAACATTTCCATGACGTAGCTGTAAGCCACGATTATGCCGGTCGCGAGCATCACCTTCGCCATGATGTCCAGATGGCGTTCGGTGACCATATTTTCCAGGTGGTAGTATTTGCGCAGCGGAATCGCCAGCGTCAGCACCATGGCAAAACCGGAATAAATCGCGCCGGCAACGAAATAGGGCGGGAAAATTGTGCTATGCCAACCCGGAACGATGGCAATCGTGAAGTCGAAGCTAACCACGGTATGCACGGAAACAACCAGAGGCGTCGCCAGCCCCGCGAGCAAAATCGAAGCGAACTCATAGCGCGACCAATGCACGGCCGAGCCGCGCCAGCCCATGGCGAAAAGGCCATAGACTACTTTCTTGACCTTGCTCGTGGCCCGATCGCGCAGCGTGGCCAAGTCGGGAATCAAGCCGACGAACCAGAACAATAGAGATACGGTGAAATAGGTCGAAACAGCGAAAACATCCCATACCAGCGGGCTGCGGAATTGCGGCCACAGCCACATGGGGTTCGGATACGGGAGCAGGTAGTAGAAAAGCCACGGCCGGCCCATGTGCAGCAGCGGGAACATGCCCGCGCACATAACCGCGAAAATCGTCATCGCTTCGGCAAAGCGGTTAATTGAGGTGCGCCATTTCTGATGCAGCAGAAGAAGAAACGCGGAAATCAGCGTGCCGGCATGGCCAATCCCGATCCACCAAACGAAATTGGTGATGGCGAAGCCCCAGGCCACCGGAATATTGATGCCCCAGATCCCGACGCCTTTTACGGCCAGAAGGGTGATGACGGTGTTCAACAACATCAGCAGGCAGAAGGATATGAACGCGCCGAAGATCCATCCAGGAGTGGTGTTGCCCTTACCGAGAACAGCCGAAGCGATCTTCTCGGTAACGCTAGATAGAGTTTGCCCCGGCCCGATTAACGGATCGGGGCCATGCAGCGTGCCAGGTTCGATTGCTATACCTGACTTTTGAGAACCTTCAGAATCCACGTACTTTCCCCGGTCCTATCTGGCGGATGCCTACCCCAAACTATAAAGAGAACAGAGAAATGACAGTTGCTGCACCAAAATCCCCAAAACCCGCATTAACCGAACGTCCCGCCGGCCCACGTTACGCCCCTAAAACATTCGCTAAATCAAGGCGCGTCGCCAGCGAAATGCCCGTCAATAACGCGGCCCACATGCTGATGTGATCGGCAGCACAAAATCGACGCGTTAGAATATGACAAGGAACCTTCGTACGCAAGTTCAAATCAAAGAATTTTTAGAAATAATTTCCCCGCCCACTTGCGCGCCTCGCAGCGCGAATCGCACTGTACTATTTTGAACATCCATTGGACAGATCACTCCGGCATCCGGGCGCGGCGTTGTTACCATTAAGGGATGCGATTCGCCGCGCCCTTCGCGATCGCGCTTGCACTCGCTGCGTCGTCGTGCGTGTCCGCTGATGTGATAGTGCTGAAAAACGGCAATCGCATCGTCGGGATGAACGTCACCACCGAAGGCGATCGCGTCACTTATCAAACCTCCGCCGGACAACTTTCGATTCCCAAGGCCATCGTGGCGCGTATCGACCATGACGATTTCTCGTATTCGTCCAACGCAGGCACCGGAGTCGCGCCCCCGGTTTCAACTCCGCAAATTGAGCCGGCACATGGCTATGAACAGATCACACTGCGGACGATTCACGACGGCGGCGTAGACTACGCCTATATCGCGCAACTGGAATCGGACGCGCGTACAGGTTCGCCGGGCGCGATCAGCAAGGTAGCGGCCGCACATTACGCTGCCGCACAGTTCTTTGTGGCCAAGGGCGATTCCGATTCGGCGATCGAACAATACCGGCAAGGCCTCGCGTTTGCTCCGGATAATTTCGGCTTGCTGATGAACCTAGCGATGCTGTACCTCCGCGAGAGCCAGTTCACCGCAGCGCTCGATCCGCTCCGGCACGCGCAGGAAATCGATCCAACTTCCGCCGACGTTTATAAGCTTGCCGGTTGGGCCTACTACGGCGCCAATAAAACAGGCCAGGCCATCGAAGAGTGGAAACACGCGGTCAAGCTTCGGCCCGATCCCGACGTGGTGGAAGCACTTCGCAAAGCCGAGCGCGACCAGGCCCTGGAATCAAGTTACCGCGAAGGCGAAACGGCGCACTTCGATCTGAAATATTACGGCGGCGCAGCGCCCGAACTCGCGCGCGGCATCCTGAGCGCACTGGAAAACGACTACAACGATCTGCAATCGCAGCTCGACTTCACGCCTCCGGAACCAATCGGCGTGATTCTCTACACTGGTCAAGCGTTCGCTGATATCACTCGCGCACCATCCTGGGTCGGCGCTCTCAACGACGGACGCATCCGCATTCCGGTGCAAGGCTTGACCTCCGTGACGCCGGAATTGGCAAGCGAACTGAAGCATGAACTCACACACAGCTTCGTGGGTCAGAAATCCCATTATCGGGCGCCGACGTGGCTACAGGAAGGAATCGCGCAGTGGATGCAGGGACTTCGCAGCGCGAATGACGCCGCGTTCCTCGTGAATGCGGCGCAGCAGGGTACCACGCCGCCGCTCGGCTCGCTGGAAGGTTCGTGGATCGGCTTTTCCGGAGAGTCTGCGTCCATGGCTTATGCATGGTCGCTCGCTGTGGTGGAATCAATCATCGACCGAGGCGGAGTGAGCGATGTCAGCCGCTTGATCGACGCATTCGCCAGCGCGCCTTCCGCACAAAACGCCGTGCAGCAAACACTCAACTGTAACTACGAGGATTTACAGCAACAAACCGTCGATTACCTCAAGCGCGAGTACTTGAACAATTAACGCGATCCCTACAGCGTCGCGAGCAACCCGGCAAGCAGCGCAGCGCGTTCCGGCAGCGACTTCAGCACAACATATTCGTGCGGGCTATGCGCTCCGTCGCCCACGGCGCCTAGCCCGTCGAGCGTTGGCACGCCCAGAGCCGCCGTGAAATTCCCGTCCGAAACTCCTCCGACGGAAGCTTCGTCAACTGGCAGCTTCATCTCGTCCATGATCGCTTTTGCTTGCGCATAGAGTCCCTGTACGGCGTGCGTGCGCTCCATCGGTGGACGGTTTACTCCACCGTGCAGTTCTATCCGCGCACCCGGAAGGATGGGCCGCAACTCGCGGAGCGCTCGGTTGATCCTAGGCGCGTCGGCGAGATACGCGTGGCGAATGTCGATTTTCGCGAGTGCGCGCTCGGGAATGACGTTTGAAACAGTACCTCCGGACGCGACCGTCACCTGCACGGTAATTCCCCGCCGCCGGTCGTTCAGTTTCATTAAGCGCGCAATCTGCAATGCCAGTTCGTGAACCGCGTTAATGCCTGCGCCCGGCAAATGCGGCGCGATTCCGGCGTGCGCCGATCTCCCCGTCACTATAATCTCGGCGGAACCCGCGCCTTTGCGCGCGGTCTTCAGCCGGCCTTCCCGGCCAGCGGCGGGCTCGAGAACCAGCGCGGCTTCGCTACGCAGAGCCTCCCGCTCGATTTCGTGCCGCGAAGTTTTGCTGCCGATCTCTTCATCGGAATTCCAGAAGAATACGAACCGCCTCGCCGGCTGCACGCCCGCTTTCTTCAGTGCGTCGATAGCAAAGAGTGCAATCACTAGCCCGCCCTTCATGTCGAAAGTTCCGGGACCATAGGCTCGCCCTGCCGCCACTCGAAAAGGATTGGCGGCGTGCGTCCCAATCGGATAGACCGTATCGAGGTGCCCGAGGATCAAAATTTGCTTTTGCGGCCGCGAATCGCCGAGCATCACTTCCACCCGCAGGTGGTTCCCGCGCTCGGTCTCGCGCAGGACGCGCACATTCGCCCGGCGCCGCGTCCATTCTTGCGCAACCATCCGGCCCAGGCGATCGACAGCGGATTTATTGTGGCTGGGTGACTCGCATTGCACCAATTTTCCCAGCAGGCTAGCCATTTCGCGTTCGTGCTTTCGCAGCATGCCCAGCAGTTCGCCCGGCTTCACCGCAAGCGCTCCGCTCGCGCGCGCATCGCCCTGATTTCTCATGCGGTCGAGCCTATGCACATCTTCTGCGCATTGCAAGCAGCCGGAGCGCATTTCCATTGAGATTCCGCGAAATGCCCTCGAGAACGCCCTGGGCGTGACCTGCAAGTGTTCCTGTGAAGCTTCACAAAGCCACCAGAGCGACCGGAATCCTCCTGCGCGGGTCGACGGCCAGCCCATGGCAGCCGAACGCTCAGCGACGCCCTGGAAAACGATTTCGGCTAATCGGTGGTCGCCGAACGACTGGTTTATAAAGCACTTCCGCGCTCAGGAAAACCCGCCAACCGTTTTCAAAAAGATAATGGAAGGCGGTGCCAGTGTCCCCACCCGCGCGGAATTTCGTATAGAATTACTCGACTCCGCAGAGGCGAAGCAGCACTCTGCACCGAGGCCCAACATGCTCCTCGACATCAACGACATCCAAAAGATACTTCCGCATCGCTACCCGTTCCTGCTGATCGATGGCGTCGAAGAAATGGAACGCTGGAAACGCATCGTGGGAATTAAGAACGTCACAATCAATGAACACTACTTTCAGGGTCATTTCCCGGGAAAGCCGATCATGCCAGGCGTGCTGATCATCGAGTCCATGGCGCAGACGGGAGGATTGCTCCTGCTTCAGGAAGTGCCCGACCGCGAAAAAAAGCTTCTATATTTTGTTGCCATCGATAATGCTCGCTTTCGCCGGCCGGTCGTTCCGGGCGATCAGCTGCGCCTCGAAATGCACGTACTCGCCTGGCGCAACGGCTTCTGCAAGTTCCAGGGCCGCGCCACCGTGCAGGGCGAACTGGCCGCTGAAGCCACCCTGATGTGCAAGATGGTGGATATCGACGCCATAAAAACGCCGGCTGCGGAGCCCGCCGGGAAGGCGCGATGAGCAATATCGATCCTCGGGCAATCGTTTCTGCTTCCGCGCGTTTGGGCAAGTGCGTGAAAGTGGCGGCTTGCGCGGTGGTGGGCGACGATGTTGAGCTCGGCGATGGCTGCGTGCTTGAGCCGCATGCGGTAGTGAAAGGGCCGTCGAAATTCGGCCGCAATAATCATTTTCATTCCTTCTCCATCGTCGGCGGCGATCCGCAGGACTACACCTTCACCGGCCAGCCGGTGCGCCTTGACGTTGGGGATTCCAACGAATTTCGCGAATTCTGCACCGTCCATCGCGGCACGCTGAAAGGCGATGGCACCACGCGCATGGGCAGCCATTGCCTGATCATGGCTTACGCGCATATCGGCCACGATTGCGCCATCGGCGACCACGTCACTCTGATCAATGGATCGCAGCTCGCGGGGCACAGCCGTGTGGAAGACTACGCAACGCTCAGCTCGTTCGTCCTGGTGCATCAATTTACCCGCATCGGCGCTTACTCCTACATTGGCGCCGGCACCATCGTCACTCAGGACGTGCCGCCGTTCTCGATGATCGTCAGTTCGCGCGAAACGAAGTGCTACGGCATCAACCGTGTGGGCATGGAGCGCCGCGGCTTCACGCCCGAGCGCATCAAGCCCGTCGAGCAGGCCTATCGCTACCTCCTCCGCTCCAAACTCAACACCTCCCAGGCACTCGAAAAGATGCGTGGAACCCTGGCTGATTCCCAGGACGTCTTAACCTTGATCCGATTTATCGAGTCCACCACCGAGCGCGGTCTAACCAAATAGAGGTGCCAGTGGCGGCGGATGAAAATACGGGCGGGTGGGGACTGATTGCGGGAAGCGGCTCCTTTCCTTTTCTCGTCCTGGAAGGAGCGCGTAGCCGCGGCATCGATATGGCCGTGATCGCCATCCGAGAAGAAGCTTCCCCGGCGCTTGAGCAAGTGGCGAAGCGGCTGCACTGGATCAGTCTCGGCGAATTGAGCCGGGGTATCGAATTGCTTCACCAGGAAGGCGTAAAGCACGCCGTGATGGCCGGGCAGGTAAAGCACAATAAAATTTTCAGCGCCATTCGCCCGGATTGGCGGCTGGCCAAGCTGCTGCTTTCGCTGCCGGCGAAAAATACCGACTCGCTGATCGGCGGCGTTGCGCGCGTGCTCGAAGATGAGGGAATCACTCTGGTGGATTCCACGAAGTTCCTTGGCCCGCTCCTGGCGCAAGCGGCCGTGCTGACTCCGCGCGCTCCGGACGCATCTGAGTGCGCGGATATGGAATACGGACATCAGATTGCGCGGCAGATTGCTGGCCTCGACCTGGGCCAAACCGTTGTCATTCGCGATCGCGCGTGCGTAGCAATCGAAGCGATGGAAGGCACCGATGAGACAATTGAACGGGCGTCGCGCATCGCCGGCGGACAACGATTAGTGGTGGTGAAAGTGAGCAAGCCGCGGCAGGACATGCGCTTCGACGTGCCGGTAATCGGGCTAAAAACGATCGAGGTAATGCGCCGCGCGAACGCGACCGCGCTGGCTGTCGACGCGGGCCGGACGTTGCTCTTCGAACGCGACGCGCTGATTGCCGCGGCGGCTGATGCGGGTATCGCGATTCAGGCATTTCCGCCGGAACCGGCTGAAGTAAAGAAAAGATCGTGAGCGAGAAGAAAATTCGGGTGGCTGTCGCCGGAGTCGGCGAGTTCGGGCGCAACCATGTGCGCGTGTGGAGCGCACTCGAAGGCGCTGAATTCGTCGGCGTGTTCGACACCAACGCGCAGCGCGCTCGCCAAATCGCCGCTGAATTCGGCGCCCGAACATTTGCTGATCTAGACGCGCTGCTCGCCGCGGGCGTGGATGCAGTTAGCGTCGCGGTGCCCACGAAAGAACACGCGCGGGTTGGCTGCCGTCTGATCGAGGCCGGAATCGATGTGCTGGTCGAAAAACCAATGGCGGCGTCTCTCGAAGAAGCCGACCGGCTGATTGCCGCGGCTCAGCGCTCCGGCCGGATTCTCCAAGTCGGCCAGGTGGAGCGTTTCAATCCCGCTGTTGGGGCCGCGCGGCAAATTATTTCGCGGCCCATGTTCTTCGAAGTGCATCGCCTCGGCATATTCACGCCGCGCAGCCTGGATATCGACGTGGTCTATGACGTGATGATCCACGATCTCGATATCCTGCTTTCGCTGGTTCCATCGCCAGTCACCGACCTGCGCGCCGTGGGCATTCCGGTGATCACGGACAAAGTGGATATCGCGCATGCGCGCATTGAATTCGAAACCGGCGCGGTGGCCAACGTCACCGCTAGCCGCGTTTCCACCGAGCGCGTGCGAAAGATGCGCTTCTTTCAGGAGCATGAATACATCTCGCTCGATTTTGCGCGCCAGGACGCTCTACGCGTTCGCGTGCAGCCCGGCAGCCCACAAGGTGTGGGCTTTGAAAAGTTGGCCGCTAAGCCTGAGGAACCCCTGAATGCGGAACTGCGCGCCTTCGCCGATTCCGTGCGGACGCGCAAACCCCCGCTGGTGGGTGGCGCAGATGGCCGCCGAGCCTTGGCCCTGGCGGACCGGGTAATGGGAAGCATCCTGGAACACGCCCGGCGCGTCCAACTAGAAGCATTTACCCCACAGGCATCTCGATGATTCCGCGCACCCTCGTTCCGGTGAACGTGCGCCCCGTCGATAAGGACGAGGTGAAGCAGACTCCGCAGCGCGTCACCACGCTACTCGACGACCGCACCGTCGTTCCCTCGCAGCTTTCAAAAGCGCCGCCGCTCAACGGCAAATCTTCCATTCCTGCGCACCTGCCCCTCGGAGTGCTGGTCACGCGCAGCCTCGTTCCGCGCGGTATGGATATAAAGCCGTTCGAGAAAATCGAGCGCGCCTCGACTCTTCCGCTCGATATCCTTGACTCGCGAACGGTGGTTCCCGCCGAGGTAAATCCGCTTACCGAAGAAGAATCGCGGGAAGTGGAGCGCGCCCCACGGGTGACGCCGGAACTGCGTGAAGTAATCGACCCGGATATTTTTATTACCGGCGACGCCAACCTGCTGATCGAGCCCGAAGAAAAGCGGAAGTCCAAGGATGACGCTCTCAAGCTCGTCCTTTCGATACTGTTTCACGTCGCCGTGATTTTGTTTTTGATTCTCTCGCCGAAAATGTTCCCTCCGCATGCCCCATCAAACGAAGATATCGCTCTTGCGAAACGCCAATTGCAGTGGATTTACACTCCGCCAGAGCTGCCGCGCGCTCAGCCCAGTCCGAAAATACGAATCAGTCCAAAAGTGTTGAATCGCGTGGCGCCGCCCACGCCCGAGGCTCCCGCACCGCCAGTGGAAGCTCCGAAAGCGCCGGAGTTGCCCAAATCTGCCGACTTGCCTTCGGAACCGAAGCCGCAAAATGTCCAACCGCAGCAGCCTTCTCCGTCGCAGTTGGAGGCGATTCAGCCGCCGGTCCCGCGCCCTCATCCAAATTTGAATCTTGGCCTGTCCAATGATTCTCCGGGGCAGGAGATTCAAAATCAGATGCGCGATGCTATTCGCGACGGGCACAGCCAGGGTGGCGTCTACGGCGGTGAGCCATCCGCGCCGGGTGTCGGTGGACCCGGTATGGGACAGGGCTTCCAAATCCTGTCGGACACCCAGGGCGTCGATTTTTCGAGTTACATCCAGCGGCTGCTGGCCACGCTGCAACGCAATTGGGAAGCGGTAATGCCTGAGTCCGCGCGGATGGGAGATAAAGGCGTGGTGTACACCACGTTCCAAATAAATCCTGATGGCAGCGTGCCGGCGCCCGATCCCGTCCTGGAACGCACCTCTGGAAAGCTTCCGCTCGATAATGCGGCAATGTCCGCAATCCACGCCTCGAATCCATTTGAGCCTTTGCCTGCCGCGTTTCATGGCCCGTACCTTCGCCTGCGCATCGTTTTCCTCTACAACGTGACGCCTGCGCAGGCCGGCGTGCGGTGAAGCTGGCGCGCACCCAAGTCGCGGGAGCCATCATCCTGGCGGCTGTGGTGCTGGTGATCCTGCTGCGATTTTGGATATATGGATGAGCGCCCTCGTACGGCTCGTGGTGCTTCTGGGGCCCACAGCTTCCGGGAAATCTGAACTGGCGATTCGCCTGGCACAAGAGCTGCATGGCGAAATTCTGGCGTGCGATTCCACGCAGGTGTACCGGCATTTCGATATCGGCACGGGTAAAGTTCCCATGCCTGAACGTCGCGGAATCGTCCACCATTTGATCGACCTGGTCGAGCCGGACGAGGTGTTCACGGCCGGAGATTACGCGACCCGCGCAACCGCTTCGTTGGCTGAAGTAACGGCGCGCGGGAAACTGCCAATCGTAACCGCTGGCACCGGGTTGTATCTTCGGGCCCTGCTCGAGGGCCTTTCGGACGCGCCGACTCGATCCGAAGAACTCCGCGAACGCCTACGGCGCCAAGCGGGCGCCAAAGGCACTCTTTACTTGCATGCTCTGCTGGCGCGCATTGACCCAGAAACCGCGGAGCGAATCCCGCCCCGAGATACCCAAAAAATTATTCGCGCGATCGAGATGCGCGTCATTGCCGGAAAAACCGTCGGTGAAGTTCATCGCGCCGGCCGCAAGGGCCTCGAAGGCTACGCGGTGACCAAAATCGGCCTGAGTCCCGCTCGCGATGCACTTTACCAGCGCATTCACGGGCGCATCGACAACATGATCGCCTGCGGCTGGCTCAACGAAGTCCGCCGTCTCATCGAGGATGGCGTGCCGCGCCAAGCCAAGCCGTTTAAGTTCATCGGCTACGCGGAATTGCGCGAACATATTGAAGGCCGGCTCTCGTTGAGCGCAGCGATTGATTCGATTCAGCGGAGTACGCGGCGCTACGCTAAGCGCCAGCTCACCTGGTTCCGCAAAGAGCCTAGCGTCCATTGGCTCGCCGGTTTCGGCGATGAAGCGAGCATCGCCTCTGAGGCAACGAGTATCGCCCGCGCCGGCGCCTCTTAAGCGCTTGACTGCTCCACACCGATCCCCTAGTCTGGCTGCATACGGTAGCGTATGGCCAGTACTACTTCATCCCGCGCGTCAACGCTCCATGCCTCTGACTGGCTGGCGGCGGCGTTTAGCCGCTTCTCGGAACAAGGCGTCGAGTCCGTACGTGTAGAGGTGCTGGCGCGCGACTTAGGCGTAAGCAAAGGCAGCTTCTATTGGCATTTCCGCGATCGCGGCGAACTGCTGGAACGGATACTGGCCCGTTGGGAGCAGGAAGAGTTGCAATGGATCGAGGCGGAAGATAACTCCAGTCCCGCGATTCGCTGGGCGCACGTGGTTGCTAAAACCGCCGATCCGAAACGGATTCACACCGAAGTGGCTCTGCGCGGCTGGGCGCGCCGCGAATCACGGGTGGCAGCCCGAGTGGCTGCCATCGAGAAGAAAAGGACCATCCTCATCGCCGACGTGCTACGCGACGTGGGCTTCGCGCCTTCGGCGGCTGACGCATGGTCTGAAATCGTGCTGATGGTCTGCCTCGGATGGCTTGACCGCGCCACGCGGGATCGAGCGTTTCTAGCCGCAAGCCGAGGATTGAGCGAGTTTTTGTCGGATGTGATCCTGGCCGCTTCCGCAGGTAGTTCGCCGATCCCTCGCTAAATGCCGTTGCCACGCGTGCTAGCTCGCAGCGGCGAACTGTGGCACACTCGGATTCTTGCGGGACTCGGCGGCCGCTCGCAGCGCGCGGGTTCGCTTCACTGGTGCCCAGCCTCAGCGCGCAAAATCGACGCGCCCGGGACCCGGCGAAAGCCGCGCAAAGGAAACATGGATCCCCAGTACATCCGGAATTTTTGCATCATCGCGCATATCGACCATGGGAAATCCACTCTGGCGGACCGCCTGCTGGAGTTGACCGGGGCACTGACCCAGCGCGAGATGACCGCACAGGTGCTCGACTCGATGGACCTGGAGCGCGAGCGCGGAATCACCATCAAAGCAAAAAGTATCCGGCTGCATTACAACGCGAAAGACGGCCATGAGTACCGCCTGAATCTGATCGACACGCCAGGGCACGTCGATTTTTCCTACGAAGTATCTCGCGCCCTTTCCGCCTGCGAAGGCGCGCTGTTGGTTGTGGATGCAAGCCAGGGCGTGGAAGCGCAGACAGTGGCGAATGCGTTTCTCGCATCGCGCCACAATCTGGAAATCGTCCCCGTGATCAATAAGATCGATTTGCCTGCGGCGCAAACGGAATACGTGAAAGAGCAGATCGAGAACGTGCTGGCCATTCCAGCGCAGGACGCGCTGCCGATTAGCGCAAAAAGCGGGCTCGGCGTGGAAGCGGTGCTCGAAGCCATCGTGGAGCGCATCCCGGCCCCAAAGGGCAAGGCTGAAGCGCCGCTGCAGGCGTTGATTTTCGATTCGTGGTTCGACGCGTATCGAGGCGCTGTGGTGCTGGTGCGCGTGATGGCAGGCCGCATGATGCCGCGCACAAAGATTCGCCTGTGCGCCGGCAGCGAAATTTATGAGATAGAAGCTCTGGGCGTGCTGACGCCCAAGCCGATCGCGCTGGAAGAATTGGCGGCCGGCGACGTGGGATTCGTGGTCGCCAACATCAAGCAGGTGGCCGACGCGCGCGTGGGCGACACCATCGTCGAGGCCGAGCGTCCTGCACCGGCGCTGCCGGGATTCGAGGCCATCAAGCC
>JBOGMW010000057.1:0-2246 GCA_050746805.1 Candidatus Acidiferrales bacterium
GGCTACAAAGCCATGGCCGACGCCATCAATCTCTCCGACTTTACGAAAGGTTCCAAATAATCCAACCGCGCTATCGCGGCGGGCATCTCGCACGGCTCGGAGGCGCTCCATCGGCTAGGCTCATCGCGAACGTCAGCTGCTAACACACGTTTTTAATGGTGCCGGTCTTTTCTTAAAGCATTTGAGGCGCCTGAAATGCCCGATAGCGGCCAACCGCAGGTCGGAGAAACATTCGAAAAGACCTTGAAACTTCCTGTGACGTGTCTCCACGGAGGATAGCTGTCGTTCTTGTAAATTCTGCGTTGCGAACAGTGACGCAGCATATATACTCCTCACCTTGGCGCTAGCCAAAGCCAGGGAGAAACCTATGAAGAGGTTTGCGCGCTGCAGCGTACTCCTGTGCATCATCTTGGCATGCCCATGGGAGTTGCGCGGGCAGAGCTCCGAGACTCCAACGGTCCAGGAGTTGGAGAAGCGCATCGAGAAGCTCGAAAAACAAGTGAAGGAGCTTGAGAAAAATCAAAAACCTTCCGGCCAGTCGGCTTCGGCGCACAAGACATCCGCAGCAACTCCGGCGAAAGCTAACAACCAGCCGGTCGCCGCTTCAGCTTCGGTGCCCGCTCTCTCTCCCCAATCAGTTGCGGCGCCGTCGCGAAATTCAACGCCAACCGCAACTCCGCCTAGCAGCTCGGCGGGGACAGCGACTGCCCCAGAGCCGACAAACAGCCAGAACGTCTCCGGCAGCATAACGGCGGCCGAAGCGAGCACCGCGCCGGCGGAAACCGCGAAGAAACCGCAAGTGGCGCAAATGCCGGATATGCCGGGAATGCCGCCCTCCAACCCTTCGGCTTCACCTTCTGAACCTGCTGGGCCTGAAATCAAATATCCGAATCTTATAATTCAAGGATTCGCCGACGTTGATTTTTCTGCCCAGGATCATGAGGCCGACCGAGTTGGCTTGGCCACGGGCTTTACGCCCCCGGGTACTTCGAGCGGATTCGACCTTGGACAATTTGTGTTGCATTTCTCGGGCGGGCTCTCTCCTAAGGTCAGCTATTTCGCTGAGCTTAGCTGGACAGCGGGTCCTAGCGGTTACACGACCACGGTCGAACGTTCAATCATCCGTTATACTTATAATGACTACTTCAGCGTCTCCTTCGGCCGATACCACACGCCCATCATTTATTGGAACACGGCCTATCACCATGGGCTGTGGCTACAGACTACGATCACCCGTCCAGAGTTGATTCAGTTCGGCGGACGATTAATTCCCGTCCATTTCGTCGGCGCGTTGGCGCAGGGTGTGATCCCACATACCGGATCGCTGAATTTGCATTATGATGCTGGGATTGGCAACAGCCGTGGGGCGGATATATCACAACCCTCTGATGCGGGGCCGGTGAACAATAACCGCGCCTGGCTCGCGACGATCTATGCGGAGCCCGACTGGGCATACAAATGGCAGTTCGGTGGAAGCGTCTACCACGATAAGATTGGTCCGGCAAACGATATTCCGGGATATTACGGAGAATGGATTGAAAGTGCCCGCCTGATTGACACCAGTGAGACTCCCGAAATCCTCGCTGAGGCCGCCAACATCCACCATTCTCTTGTGGGCGGAACCGCCACTTGGAACAGCCAGGCGTGGTACGCACAAATAGCCTATCGTATTCACGAGGGAAGGTGGAAACCGTACTACCGCTTCGAGTATATTCACGTTCCTAAGGGGGATCCCGTGTTCAATCCTCCCTCCGACCCAGTGCCGTCTCTTGCGGGTTCGGTGATCGGAACACGTTTCGACTTCTCGTCTTATGCCGCGCTGAAGATGGAATACCGCATTTCTCGGCGAGCGGCGGATGAACCGCATATCCAAGGTCTATTTTCGCAGATTGCATTAGTTTTCTAAGGGCATACAGTGGCACATATAGGTTTCGTCAGTTGGGCGGGGAGATGGAGCGGTCGATGCGTGGTAATGATAGCGCTCGTTGCCACTCTGGCTTCCGCGAATTCCATTCGGGGTCGCACGCCAAGGACTCCGATAGCGATTCTGGTTAATCCCTTGACGCCGGTGAACGACCTAAAACTCACCGAACTCCGCAACATCATGCTCGGCAATCGTCAGTATTGGCCCAACAACCAGCCCATCGTACTGCTCGTGCGGGCTCCCGTCGCTCCCGCAAGAACCATCGTGCTTCACTTGATCTTTCAGATGTCCGAGGCCGAGTTCCGGCAATACTGGATCGCCA
>JBOGMW010000058.1:0-26979 GCA_050746805.1 Candidatus Acidiferrales bacterium
ACGTCGAAGGACCGGACCCAACGACTGGGAAACCGCTGATGAAGGAAATCGTCGGTGATCTGACGAGGCCGCTGACGGCGGAAGACACGAAGACGGGGCGAATCACTCCGAATATCGGACCCGCGACATACACGGACACCGCGGACGGCTTGCAGGAACTGTACCTGAACAATGGGATGACGGATTTTCTGCCGATCATCGTGCCGACGGAGGAGCGCGTTAACGCGATGCTGAAGGGCACGAGCCATCAGCCGGACGAATTGGTGGGCAAGATGGCGGGCGGAGCATATGAGGGCTGGACGTACAACGTGCGGCAGGTGGCGATTAACGCGGTGATGGCGGGATGCAGGCCGGAATATTTGCCGACGGTGCTGGCGATCGCTTCGACGGGAACGCCGGCGCTGATGAGCTCGACGAACTCGTTTGCGTACTGCGCGGTGATCAATGGGCCAATCCGCGACAAGCTGAACATGAACTACGGGATCGGAGCGATGGGGCCGTTCGCGCAGGCGAACGCGGCGATCGGGCGAGCGTGGACCGTCCTATCGAAAAACCTGGCGAACGCGGGCATTCCCGGCGACACGTACCTGGGATCGCAGGGAAACAATTTGAACTACAACAACCTGATCATCGCGGAAAACGAGCAGGCGAGTCCGTGGGCGCCGCTGCACGTGCAAAAAGGATTTAAGGCGGAAGAGAACGTGGTGAGCATATTCCGTGGTTTGGGGATGGTGCCGGGACAAGGCGCGAGAGGAACGGAAGCTGCCGTACCGAAACACGAGGAATGCTTCAGCGACCTCTTCAGCGTGTTCACCGGATTTTTCGGCGCGCTGGTGGTGGCCGATCCGATCATCGCGAAGGATTTGAAATCACGCGGATACGAAACGAAAGAACAATTGATCGAGTGGCTGTACAAGAATACAAACCAATCGGTGAAAGACTATAAGAACCGCGATTTCGCGGTGGGATTCGACTATCCGCGCGCGCTGAAAGGGATGGAGCCGTACGCAACATGGTACAAGATGCCGGACGACGCGATGATTCCTCGGTGGCCGCACGTGAACGACATCAACATTGTGGTGGCCGGCGGACAAACGAACGCGTTCTTCCAAGCAGGAACGCTGAGCTACACAGTGAGCGCGTCGATTGATAAGTGGACGTAGCCGCTGGGTTGCCAAGTGGGAGTACGCGCTTGGCTTGGCCGCGATAAGTAGGCGCAGCCGTTAGGGCTTGTCCTCCCAGGTGTTGCGCTCGGTTTCGAGCGGATCGGTGCGCCATTGCGAAGCGCCTTCGTCCGACAAATCTCCGCGCTGGCTGCCGCCAGCGTTGGAACCAGCAGCGCGAGAGCGGCCGCGATTGTCCGTGCCGGCATCGCGTTGGGCGACCCCCTCCTCTTCACGTTCTTCCGTAGAAGTGACCACCGGCTCGACTAACATTTCGCAATGCGGGCAGTAAAACTTCTGCGTGATTGCAGTTTCTATTGGACGCTTACCAGGCGGCGCAGCCATGTCTTCGAATAGCAAATTCCCGTGGCAAATCGGGCACGAGTACATTGGATTTTCCATTTCGTAGCTCCGGCAGAAGCATCTCACGGCGCGTACTTCATCTGGTACAGATAATGATAGATCATCGGGAATTGCCGGGAATCGGGGCAATCCGGGAGCCAATCCTGCGGAATACCACCCCAAACGGCCTAGGGTGAAAATGTGCGGCGGCAATGTGACGCCCGGACAGCTGTACAAGAGTTGTCCTTTGGTACAGGAGCAACTACGGAAACACGCAAACATGTTGAAGGGCACGGACGCCCTGGACCGGATAACATTATTTCGGGCGGAGAAGTGCGCGCCGCCGGCAGCTTGGTGTTTTTGGGCTCCGAATTCAGGGGAAGGGTCGGCAATGCCATCGTTGTTTCGCAGGATGCTTTCGGGTCACGGGCCCAAGGAACGCGCCGCGCAGGCGGACGATGGCGCGACGAAAAATGTTGCGGTCGCGGAACCGCCGATCGAGGAGACACCCATTCCCGAGGTGGCCGTCGAGCTCTTCGATCCGGCTCGGCTCGATCCGGCTCGGCGGAATGTTGTTGCAAAAGTGGAAGTTGGTCCGGCCGCGTTCGACGAACGGGGGCTCATTCACGCCGACCAGTTGCCATCCGCAGCGGAGGCATTGGCGGAACTATTTCCTCCCGAGAATGAAACCGATCCGTTTTTGAGCGATGCGACCGAGGACGACAATTCTTCGACGGCCGAGCGCGCGGACTTCACAGATTTAGCGGAAGGGACACGCGCAGAGGGCGCCGGTGATGACGCGGAGGACCACCGGAAGGGCTTACCGCCAAGCGAGCAGGTGGAAACCGCTGCAACCACCGTAAACGACGCACCAGCGGACAAAGATTATGAGATTGCGACGGTCGCAGCGGAACATGCGGCGTCGGACAGCGAGCAGGCGACAGTCTCTGCGTACGACGAAAACGCGACCGTAACTGGCGCGCAAGCTGCGGGCGCAATCGAGGAAATCTACGACTCTCCGCTGGCCGTCGAGAGCGCGAACTTGGCGGGAGCCGGGGCAGATCAGAGCTCGGAAACCCCGCAGCCGGAACACACGCGAGAAGCGGAAGACACTGAAATTGTGAAAGCCGCGTCCATGGCGGCGCTCGAATCGCCGGCGTCGAGCGGCCGGGACTGGATACTCGAGGAAAAACTTGCGAGCCATCTGGAATGGCTTGATTCGCACGGGAAAAACGGGCTGCGTGCCGATCTTTCGGACGCCGAACTGGAAGGACAGGAGCTGATCGGCGTGAAATTGAAGTTCGCCGATCTGCATGACGCGAATCTGCGGGCAGCCGATTTGCTGCTAGCAGACCTTCGCGACGCGAACCTGGTGCGCGCCGACCTGGAGGATTCGTGCCTGGTGGGCGCGAACCTGGAAGCCGCGAACTTGGAAGGCGCGTCGCTAGAGACGGCGATGGGACTGGTGCCGAGGCAGATCGCGGGCGCAAATTTGAGAGATGCGCTGCTGCCGCCGCACGTCATGGTATTCGACGCAGCCGCAAAATTCGCGCGCGCGTCACGGATCGCTTGGCGATGTTTCGCGCCTCTGATGCCGGCGGTACTGATCTCCTGGCTGATTATCTGGAAGACCAAGGACGCGCAACTGCTAACCGACTCGGCTGTAATTCCCTACCTGCATTCGCGGACGGCAGCGACGGCGATGCCGACGGAGCAGATATTTTTGCTGGCGCCGCTGGTGATTTTCAGTTTGTACCTAGTGTTCCAATTCCAACTGCAGAAGGTATGGGAAGCGGCGCTGGAGCTTCCGGCCATTTTCCCAGACGGGCATTCGCTGGACGACCGGGGGCCGGGATTGATTGTCGGTCTATTGCGGGCGCACTTTTGGTGGATCGGGCGTGAGGGTTCGTCCACGATGTGGGTAGAGAAAACGATTTCAACTTTGGCGGGCTATTGGGCAGTTCCATTCACTCTGACGCTTTTTTGGGCGCGTTACCTGACCATGCAAGATGCCAAAGGGACGCTGCTGCAGGCTTTGCTGGTAGCCATCGCGACGGGCGTGGCGCTGCACGCAACGATGAGGACAGGACGCGTCCAGGAGAACTGGGCAGCGGAGCGTAAATGGACGGCGCGCATGGTGGTAGCGATGCGACGAGTTTCGCCGTCGGTGATCGCGAGCGGCCTGGGCATCGCGCTTCTGCTGCTCTCGGTCGGCACGTTGTCCGGAGTGCCGCATGAGCGCAGCCGCGCGCCTCAATACAGCGCGGCGAGTATCCGGCGATGGGCGCCGGATGTTTTCTGGAGCTTCGGATTCGATCCATACGCCGATTTGACCGAAGCAACACTTTCGCGAAAACCGGCGCGATGGACGGGGGCCAACGCGCAGGTCGCGTCCGTGACCGGACCACAACTGAACGAAGCAAAGCTTCGGTACGCGCGGGGCTATGGAGTGTTTCTGGCCAACGCGCATCTGTGGCAGTCCGATTTCGAAGGCGCATATCTTTCCGAGGCGGATCTGCGCGGCGCCGATTTGGGCAATAGCGATTTGCGGCGGGCGGTTTTGGACGGAGCTCTGCTGAACGGAGCTAATTTGAACCGCGCGCAGTTGGGAGGCGCGATGCTGGCAAGGGCCGATCTGCGCTGGGCCAACCTCTCGTACGCGTCGCTCGCGAATGCGATGCTGATGGATTCGCGGCTGGACGGCGCGACGCTTTACGACGCGCAGATGAGTATGGCTTCGCTGGCGCGCGCCGATCTGGAAAAAACGGATCTTCGTGGAGCGTTCTTGAACGCGGCGGACCTCGACCACGCGGACTTGCGGCAATCGCTTCTATGGTCCGCCAAACTGCCGGGCGCAAACCTTTACGGCGCGAAGCTGCAAGGAGCGGTTGCTATCGACGTAGATCTACGCGGCGCCGATTTGCGTGAAGCGCAGTTTTCGGGAACGGTGCTGAGCGATGCAAATCTAAGCGGCTCGAATCTGGATCGCGCGGACTTGCGCGGGGCGCTCGAACTTACGTCGTCTCAGGTGTGTTCGAGCAAGTCGCGGCACGGCGCGCTGCTAGATGCGGCGCTGGCGACGCAAGTGGCCGCGCAATGCGGCGGATTGCAGTAGCTATCAACGGCGCCGACGCCGGCGTTGCCCTGTAACAAACAGAATGACTATTCCGCGCCGCCCTAATGCAGCGGATTAATGCGAACCAGCACGGAAGGTCAGGTCTTTTATTTCACGGCTGTAAAGGACGGCGCGCACGAAACTTAAACGAGTAAGGGTTGGTGTCAATGCTGATGTCGCAGAAGCCGGCGGACCCCAAGCGCGGTTCGAGTGCAGCGGGATCGACCGGAACGATTTTATCCCCTATGTGAATCAGCCTCATCGGCAGCGTACGAAAGTTCACACTATCAATGCAGACGAATACCCCGCCCGGCCGCAGAACTCGCCGCACCTCTCGAAAAACTTTGTCCTGCAATTCGACCGAGGGAATGTGATGCAGTACGTGCAGTGAAACAACACCCGAAAACTGGCCGTCGGGGAACTGCATCGCGGACGCATCGCCCTGCAAGGCTGTCACATTAGTGCCGCGAAAACGAGCGGCGAGTTTTTTCGCCGTGGGCGGGTGGATCTCCAGCGCGGTAATTCGAGAGATGTGCGGCCTTAGCAATTCGGTGGTGAGTCCGTCACCGGGGCCGAGTTCCAAGACTTCTTCGCCAAGGTGGCCATCGGCCAGCGCCGACGGAACGACGAACTGCTCTAAGACCGACCGCCATCGCGCCGATCGGCACAAACGCCGGTGAACAAAGTTCATCGCGGTTGACCTCCACGAACATTACACATTATGGTCCGGGTGCCTTCGCTATCCTGACAAACAATCGGCTAAAAAGCGACCACCGGCGTTTCTAGACTCCAGGGCAAGAGGCTCGGCGCTCATTACCACGCGCTGGCACGTAGTGCGGATTTTTCACGACTGCGAGGGGCGGTACATGCGTCGAGCGATTTGATGATGGTGCAAGAGAAGGAAGGCGCATAGCTTGCCCCGTGCGCGAGACCCCGCGTTTCTGGCCGATTCTTTTTCTACGCGAGCGACTCGCCTAGCGCCGCTACTAGTTTGGTTGTGGGTTCGCTTGACCCGCAGGAGCGGACGGCCCGACCGCGGGAGCAGGCTGCGACCCCGGTGCAGCCGATTGTTCGAGAGCGAAATAGGAGCGCCCAAACGCGGCTTGCTGAGTGCCGGCGGCAATGGCGACGGCCTGGACGGTATACCGTCCCTTGGGCAGCTTCTCTAGCGGGATGCTAAGCCGGAACGACGCGGTATGCGAGTGCTGGTCGATTTCCGTGGGTGCGAGCAACGGCGTCGCGTTCACTTGCACACCGTTGCGGAAAAATACCAGGCCGCCGCGCAGCGTGGAGGCATCGAACGCGGACGATTTGGCAGCCTTCTCCGGAAGATACGCTTGAAAAAAGACGTAGAGCGTCTGACCCTGATTGAAGAAGCGCGTGACGCTGGGAATGATTTTTTCGCCTTGCACTTCGAGCGGCGACTCGGTCAAGCGCGCGCGAATTCCCTCCCCCTGCGTCCGCACTTCGGATGATTTCTCAGCAGGGACCAACTGGCTGGAGAGCAGCACGGAACTGAGCGTCATGCGTGAAGTGGACCGAGCGGGGATGCTGAGCGGCTCCTCGAAAGTCCCAATCTTCCCGGACTCGTCCTCGCGAGCGAGGAACTTCAGCCGGTAATTGCCGGGCGCGAGCACGACGCCGCCTTGATACACCAGGTCGCTGCGGCTGACTTGTTGATAGCGCTGCTCGTCGAGATGCACGGTGATGGTGTCGCGAAGCTGGGCGACGATTTGTCCGGACGGTACGGCGCGGACCTCCGCGGCAAAGTCGAAGGCGGCTTCGTGGCGATCGTGTTTTTTGGCCCAGTCGAGCGCACTGGAAGAAAGTTTTGCGGCAATGGGCACGTAAGCTTGCTGATTGCTGATGCGGAACATGCCGGTTTCGACCGCGATCGGTAGATCCACTTCGGGATCTTCGGAATTCATGGCATCGGCAAGCTGCTGATCGCGATCTTCCTTTTCGAGGTGCTGAAAGTCGCGCGGGGCGTAATAGCCGCTGCGATAGCGAACGTGCGCTCCGGGAGCGTTCACTTTCACGCGCACGGCATGCCAGGTACCGTCGCGCTTCACATCCGGCGGCAGATTGTAACCGATCAGATAGTAGCCGCTATTCTCGCTTTCGATTTTCGGGAAAGCGTCGCTGAGGTCGCCAAGATCGAAGAAGGCGCGTCCGCCAGTATCCGTAGAAAGCGTGGCGAGCGTGTCGCGGGAGTCCTCGCGCTGATCGGTCTGGTGAAATACGGATGCGCCCGTAAACATGGAGTTGCCAGTGGACGCCGCGGTGGTGGCGTCGCCGCCGGGCGGAGTGGCAAACATGCCGCGCGCATCGATGGAGTAGATGGAGACATCGGCGCGATTGGCGGCATCCGTGGCGGCGCGCAACTCGGCGCGATTTTCTTCGCCAGTTTGGGTGATGCCTCCGGTGAATTCGACAAGCGCCTTGCGGCCGGGAATACCGGCGAGAACTTCCGTCAGGTTCTCGATGGCCTCAAGCTTTTGATCGGTGTTGAAAACGTTAAATTCAGTCTCGTCGGCGGTGTAAGCGGCGCCGGTATCCTGCTGTACGCTGTATTCACCATTTTGCGCCGCCGCGTACAGTGGATTCCCGAGTTGCGATGCGGCGCCGGGAACCAGCGCGGCGACGGCTTTTTCGAGCGTGGCGCGGTTATTGGTGAAATTCGCCAAGATGTCCAGATTCGTGCTGAAGACAACCACGGCGACCAGGTCGGCCGGGCTCATCTGCGTCTTCAGAAATTTGTCGGCGGCGTCGTGGGCCCGAAGAATGTCGTCGGTGGCCATCGACGTCATGTCGAAAAACAGAACGATCATGCGGCGATCGTGCACTTGGTTGCTTACCGCTTCCTCCGCCGCGGGCGCGACTCCAGGGCCGGCGTTATCGACAGACACGACGATAGGCTTGGAATTCTCAGGTCCGGCCGTCTCCATTTGCTCGATATCGGAGTAAGAGAAGGCGGAGATTTTCTCGATTTTGCCGTCGTCGGTGATCGTGAACTGATCGGGGCGCAAGCCTTTAATCGGGCGGCCCTTACCGTCGGTAACTTCCACGTCGATGCGCACGATTTGCGATTGGGCGCGCAACACGTTACTGCTGAGATGCAAAGGCAGAGCGGAATTAGGCCGGGCCGAAGGCTCGACGGGTTGCGCGGCTCGTTGCGCGAGCATCTTGACGCCGGAGAAACAAATCAGACAGGCGAGCGCTGCTAGAGAGATCAGCAAAGATCGGGCCTTGCCGACGCTTACCGTGTGCCGCTGCACCGAATTTGTTTTCCTTCGTAATTTCATGGGATGAATTCCGCCGTCTCTACGCCTTATATCTCCCTACCCGCTAAAAGTTGAAACGCGCCATCAAGCTCATCGAGCGCATCGACGACGCGCTCGTCACTTGTCCAAAAAATGAGCTGCCATAAGTGGTTCCGATCCCGTCGAAGCTGGGCGTATTCGTCAGATTCTGCATCTGCCATTCTACGTTGAGCATGTGTCTTCGCTCGGGGCCGAACCGAAAAGTTTTTGAGATCGACATGTTCCAACTCAGCGTGCAAGGACCCTCAATCGCGCCGCGGCGCTCGTTTCCATAGGTTGGATTGCCGCTGGCGTCCGCTGGCGGCAGGCCAAACGCCGAAGTGTTGAAAAAGCTCAGCGGAGCACCGCCGCAGACGCCCGTATTGGGATTACCGAGCTGCTCCGCGCGCAGAGAGTAATTCGCGCCAGTGCCATTGTCGGAGGCTGTGCCTCCGAGCAGCGCCGTGAACGGCGTGCCGGTTTGCCAGGTGAAGATGTTCATTAGCCGCCAGTCGCCGAGGAGACTTTCCTTCCAACCGTGGTTGGCCCAGCGACTGCGCTGGCCGAACGGCAATTCGTACATCGAGAAAAGGCGCATCTGGTTTCTGATGTCAAAGGTCGAAAGTCCGCGTTCGGCGGCCAGATCGCCGTCGATTTGTTCCACCGTGCCGGCGCCTCCTCCGATGGAGCTGGCGTCGTCGAGCGATTTTCCGTAGGTGTAAATGCCTTGCAGCATCAGGCCGTGCGTGAAGCGATGCATCACGCGCACCTGGAGCGCATTGTAAATCGAATTGGCGCCGGATTGATCGTACGTGAAGCCAGTGGCGAGAGGATCGACGCGAAAGGCCTGAATGTCGTCCTGCGAGGTGCCTAGCGGAGCGCGGTTGGGCGCGCGAAGAATATCGAGGTCGGTTCCCTTGGTGCCCGTGTACGTGAGATCGAGAATCCAATTTTGTGAGATCGAGGTCTCAGTGCCGAGAGTCCAGATCTGCGCGTAAGCATTTTTGTAGAAGGGATCGACGGCTTCGGTGTTGGCGATTGGCCCATTCGATTGCGGCGGCAGAAAACCATTTTGGAGCGTGAGCGGAATTGCCGAAGAGGTGGTTAGCGTTTGCGCGGTGGAAACCGGTGGCTGATAGGCAAGTTCGCGCGCCAGGGTGTCGTAGCCGGATTCGTTGTAGAAGATGGAGAAGCCGCCGCGAACGACGGTGCGAGGTTTCAGGAACCGCGGCTGCCAAGCAAAGCCGAGCCGCGGCGCAAAATTGTGGTAATCGCCGTGGATCAAGGACCGAGGAAACACGCCGCTGAACGGTCCTGTTTGCCCCGGCAGCACGAGCTGCAAGCACGTTGGGCAAGTGGCGCCAGACGCTGCCAGGCTGGCGATGTTCGGGTTCATATCCAGGTTGACGATATTGTTGAATAGCTCGATGGGAGGGGTAGCGGCGTCATAACGGACCCCGTATTCGAAGGTAAAAACCTTGTTCACTCGCCAATCGTCTTGCGCGTAGGCGGCGAATCCCCAGCTGCGAAAATAGGTATTGGGATTGCCGAATTGCTCGCTGGTGCTGAACGGGTAGCCTAGCAAGAAATCGGCAAGATCGCTGCCCGTGCCGGGTACGGGCGCGCCGCTGGCAGTAAGCTGGCTAGTTAGCAGTCCGGTGAAGACGAACTGGCCGCGCGGATTGGGGCTGGAATCAGTATTGAACTGCAACCGGCGCACTTCGCCGCCGAACTGCATGGTGTGGCTGGCGTGGACCCAGGTGAGACCGTCGTCCAGGCGGAAGGTTTGGTTGCGTGCGAGAGACGGGATGGGATCGTCGATCCCCGAAAAATTGGTCAGGCTGATTTGCGGAATGCCGTAGTCGATCGGCTGAGACGAAACACCGTTGATTCCCAAAGTTCCGGCGATGTTGGCGCCGTAGGAATTACTGCTCAGCAGCTTGATCCGGCTCCGACTCCAGTTCACCGAGGTGCTTTCCACCAGGCGCGGCGACCAATTATGCGACAGGCCGAGGTCCACGCTTTGCTCGCGAGTCGATTCATTGCCGCCAATGCCCGGGAAATTGCTGAGCCTGTTTTCGCGTTCGGATTCGAAGTTGTAGCCGCCGTTCACATTGAACTTCGAATTGATGGTATGCAGAATGCGGGTATTCAGGCTGTCGGTATTCGCCGGCAAAGTGGCTTGCAACAAGAAATTCTGCACCGCGGTGGGAAGGTTCGGCTTGGGAATATAGGCAAGCAGTCCCGATGCGGCGCTATCGATCGGAAGCTGCTGCGCGATTCCTCCGGTGCAATTCGAGTCTGCAACAGTGGGATATGGCGCCGAAGGACTTGAAAACGGCTGGTACAGAGAGGCGCCGCACAAGAGGCCGTTGCGTTCGTCGAGCGTTGGCACGGTCGAGAAGGTATTGACCGCGGTGGTCTGAATGTCGTGCTGATAGTTGGCGAAAAAGTAGGTCTTGTCGCTGCCGTTGTAAATGTGGGGAATCTTGAGCGGGCCGCCGAGGTTGAGCCCGAAGCGGTCGTCGTAATGGCTAAGTTTCGGCGATTGCTGGCCGGTGATCGCGTAGGGACGCGCGTCGAAGGCGGAGTCATCGAGCCGGTCGTAAAAGGTGAAGCGCATACGATTCACCTGCCGCCGGAAAAACATCCCGCCCCGCCCGCCTGCAAACATCGCCGGGCCGCGACCGCCTCCGCCCCCGCGAACCACGAACGCGCGCTGAGGGCCTCCCGGACCGCCTCCGCCGGGACCGCCCTGCGCCTGTCGTTCTCCTCCAGGGCCCCCTTGCACGGTTGGACCACCGGGTCCACCAGGAGAAGGTGGCGTTAGGCCGGAAGATCCCAAGCCCGGCGGGCCAAAGCCACCGGGACCAAAACCCCGGGGCCCACTGGCCGAGAGACCTTGACCCACGGTGCCTTGCAATAAGAACGCATCGGAAGAAGTTGCACCAGCTCCTGCGGGCATTGCGGGCGCATTGATTACATCTCCTCCCGCCACTTCTTCGGCTTGACCGGTTGCTCCCGAGTCACCTGTCAGATCGGTTTGCTGGAACCCGCCGCTCGCCAAGCCTTGATTCATGGCATTTACCACGCCCGGAGGAAGCTGACCCCGGCCGAATCTGCCGCGAGCGCCTTGCGCGCCTTGTCCGGGCGCGCTAGAGGAGTTCCCGGGCTGGCGCTGACCGTTCGCGCCTGTTGGGCGACCAGCGGCGTAGCCCGGCCTTGCCGCAGGTTGGTTTCGCGAACTGGTCGCTTCGCCCTTGCCTTCTATGTCGGCGAGCGTAGCGACGTGCAATCGCAGCTCAATGGCCGGAGGCGAAAGTCCGGCAGCGACCTGCAATTGACGCGTGGATTTCTCGAATCCGAGCTGCTCGGTTTCCAGGACGTAATGTCCGGCGGGCACCGCGGGAAACTCGAACTTCCCGGATTCGTCCGTCCAGGTGACCCAAGCTTGATTTGTCTCCGTACAGGTGGCGCGAACGGCAGCGCCTGGAACAGCTTCGCCGTTGGACGTGCGAACGAAGCCATTCAGCGTGGTGGTCGGCTGGTCCGTGGTGCTGTTGGCGTCCGGAGCCTGCGCGGATCGCTGCGCGCCAGCCGGGGCTGCACTCGACTGTCCCGCAAACGTGGACGCAACGCAAAGTAGTAGGACGCACGCAAACAGCAGCAAGAACCGCACCGCTCCGACGCCCGTCCAATTCCGCCGACCTTTGCTTGTCATGCAATCCCTAGAGAACTGAATAGACCGATAACCATTGGACCCTTCGACGATCAAAGCAACTATCTGGTTACTGACTAATTTTTACCGGGTCGTACGCGAAACGGATCGTCACCGGTCGCTGCGGTCATGTAGAGTCGCTTGCCGTCGGGCCAACCATCCTGGTTATCGAACCTCGCCAAACGAGTGCCACGAGACGACGATCTTCGGCCGATCAATGACCGCTACAGGCCTCCATGAGCAACCTTCCGTAAAGCGCCGGGAAAAGTTCCACGATTCCGCGCCGTTTCTTCCCGTCTAGCGTCAACCGACGCAAAGGGGCTTACAACTGGCTGCTGTGATAACATTTGCGCTGAATTCCGGAGACTTCAGGAGGACGCCACCGATGGAATCCATCGATGAAGCGCTGAAATCGAACGAACTCTACGCAAAAAACTTCAGCCTCGCGGAGATGCCGAAACCTCCGGCGCGAAAGCTGGCCATTGTCGGCTGCATGGATGCGCGGCTGAGCTTCGAATCGATGCTAGGCCTAAAGGCCGGCGATGCGCACGTTATTCGTAATGCGGGCGGCATCGTGACCGAAGACGCGCTCCGGTCACTGCTAATCTCGCATTACCTGCTGGGCGCCAACGAGTTCATGATCGTCAATCACACGGATTGCGGCATGCTCGGTTTGAAGGACGATGAATTTTTCGCCCAACTGGAGCGCGAAACGGGCAAAGCGGCAGCTTCGCCCGAGCAGTTTCATGGCTTTTCGAATGTCGAAGAAAACGTCCGACGGCAGACGAAAATACTACGCTCGCATCCGTGGATTCCGAAGTCGATCCCGATTCGCGGATTTGTTTACGACGTGAAAACCGGGCGATTGAATGAAGCGGCAACGGAATGAGCAGTCGGCACGGCGGCTAAAAGACGCTGGAAAATGGCGGAGCGCGTGATATACGCGACTACGGGGACGTAACAACTGTTGTTACGTCTCCGTACGAGTTTGTGCATCGGGTTCACCGCTCCTGTATGATCGGATAGTTCCGCACGGGCACCCAGGCTCAATCCACAGCAATTCGCATTGGGCGCTGAATCTGCGCTTCGCGAAAAGGGGAAAACGCGAATGTCACTGTTTGGAGGTCAGATGCGGCTGGCGGTTATAGGCGCCGGGAAAATGGGAGGTATTTTGATCGAGGCCTTCGTCCGGCAGAACCTCGTTTCGCCGCAGAACATTCACGCAACGGTGCAGCACCCTGCCGCGGAAAGAAAAAACGGCGTTAAGCTGGCTATTTCGCTGGGAACGGATAACTGCGCAGCAGTACGCGGCGCCGACGTGGTGCTGCTATGCGTAAAACCGCAAACCGTTGGGCACGTGCTGGATGAAATTAAGCCCGAGTTGGACGACAAGAAACTGCTCATCTCGATTGCCGCGTCGGTTTCAACCGATTACATTGAGCGGCGTCTTGGTTTGGAAGTTCCGGTGATACGCGCGATGCCCAATACGCCGTCGGCCGTTGGAGCCGGCGTTACCGCCATCTGCAAAGGCAAATTCGCCAGCTCGAAGCACATCGAAACCACGCAAAAGTTGTTCGACGCAGTTGGCAAGACCGTTGTTTCCGATGAAAAGAACATGGACGCCATCACCGGACTCTCCGCGAGCGGGCCAGCATTTATTTACATCATTTTGGAGTCGCTGGCGGAGGGCGGAGTAAAAGTGGGACTGCCGCGCGATTTGGCTACGCTGTTGGCGGCGCAGACGGCGTTGGGAGCGGCGAAGATGGTGCTCGATACCGGCCACCATCCCGCGCTACTGAAAGACACGGTCACCACTCCCGCCGGATGCACGATCGATGGCATCCTGGAACTCGAAGAAGGCGGCCTGCGCGTGACGCTGATTAAAGCCGTCGTTAAGGCCACGCTGCGAGCCAAGGAATTGCTCGTCACGGACGTGAGAGATTAGGAGCCGGATCGTGGCTCATCCAGCCAATCAAAAGACCTTGTGACCGCCTTTTTCCAGCGGCGGTAGCAGCGTTCCCGGATTTCTTCTGGCATCCGGGGCATCCAAGTGCGATCCGCTGTCTGGCTGGCGCGGATCTCGTTGAGATCCTTGAAGAAACCGGTGGCCAATCCGGCTGCGTAGGCGGCGCCGAGCGCGGTGGTTTCGGTGACCGCTGGACAGACTACAGGGCGGTTCAAAACGTCAGCCTGGAACTGCATTAGCAATCCATTCGCGACCATTCCACCATCGACCCGAAGAACGTCGATTCGAGTCTTTGAATCTCTTTCCATCGCTTCGAGAACATCGCGAGTCTGAAACGCGGCGGCTTCGAGCACCGCCCGCGCGATGTGACCCTTATTCGCGTAACTCGTCAATCCGACGATCACGCCGCGAGCGGACGCCTTCCAATAGGGTGCAAACAACCCGGAGAATGCGGGCACGAAATAGACGTTGCCGTTGTCCTCAACACTCCGCGCGAGGGCCTCAATTTCCGAACTGCTGCGAATTAGACCCAGATTGTCTCGCAACCACTGCACGAGCGCCCCCGTCACCGCGACACTGCCTTCCAGGGCGTACACGGACGGGCTCTTGCCGATCTTGTACGCAGCTGTGGTTATCAAACCGTGGCTGGATTGAACCAACTCGCTGCCCGTGTTCATCAGCAGAAAAGAACCGGTTCCGTAAGTGTTCTTCGCTTCGCCCGGTTTGAAGCATGCTTGGCCAAAGAGAGCAGCTTGCTGATCTCCCAAGACACCTGCAATCGGCACTCCCTTCACCGGCTCGATTTGAGCCTCGCCGTACACCTCGCTACTCGGACGAATTTCGGGAAGGATTATCTCGGGTATGCCAAATACGCGCAGCATTTCCTGATCCCAGCTAAGCGCTTTCAGATTTAGCAATTGCGTGCGGCTTGCATTGGTGACGTCCGTTACATGAATCCCGCCATTCGTACCACCGGTAAGCTTCCAAACGATGTACGAATCAACATTACCGAAGATGACCTCGCCGGATTCCGCGAGTTTTCGCACCCCAGGAACGTTCTCCAGAATCCAGCGAATCTTTAGGCCGCTGAAATAGGTGGCAAGCGGGAGTCCGGTCGTCCGCCGAAAGCGATCTTGGCCTCCATCGAGCGAAAATGTCGCGACCGCGTCCTCCACGCGCATATCCTGCCAAACGATGGCGTTGTAGACAGGCTGGCCAGTCTTCCGGTTCCAAAGGATGATTGTCTCGCGCTGATTGGCGATGCCGAGGGCCGCAAGATCTTTGGTCCGCAGTTGGCTTTGGCGCATCGCTTCGGCGATAACCTCCTGCGTGCACCGCCAAATTTCTTCGGGGTTGTGTTCCACCCATCCGGGCTTAAGGAAAATTTGCCGGTGCTCTTTTTGAGCCAGGGCGACGACACTTCCTCGCCGGTCAAATATGATGAACCGGGTGCTGGTGGTGCCTTGATCGATTGCGCCAATGTAATCCGGCACGAATCACCTCGTGGCAGCTGCACATTATCGCAGGCGCGGTGGAATGCCATAGATTGGAGTATGCCAGCGGAAAATCGGGAACGATCCGAATCGCGCGTCGCCACCGAAAACATCTTGTTTCCCTCGCGCGCCCGAGCGCGCGACGAACTGGACGGCAAGTCGCGCGACGCCTCGATCTTGCGTGCGCTTCACTTCATCAACAGCACGTTCACGGCTTTCACCACGATCTCCACCTCGTCGCCTTTCTTCACGCCTAGTTCCTCGAGCGATTCGAGCGTCATCACCGACGCCATCTTCGAGGCCGCTGGGATTTCCACCTTCACCAGGCACATTAGCGTGCCCTTCTTTACGTCCGTGATCTTGCCAACGATACGGTTGCGCGCTCCGACTTTCATCGATTCCTCCCGTAAATGTGTCCTACGCTGGTCGCGTTGAATGCAACTTCGGCAAGAGGTTACTACGAACTCATTCGATTTGCGCGTGGATCGAACTTGGACGGTGATTCGTCTTGAACGGCCGTGCCCGCGGGCAGATAATCGGGCGCTCCAAAGGAGACGCGCGATGAAAGCGATGCGTGAGACGCAGGCATTATTCTGCTTGGCCGGACTGACGTTTGCCTTGTTCGTTGCTGCAGCGCGCGCGCCACGGGGAGCGGCTCAAGTACCGCCAGCCAGGCCGACCGCACAATTGGTCGGTCCTCCGGAACGAATCGCGGCGGAGGCGCTCTTCAATCAGCATTGCGCGACCTGCCATCAAAACGCGAAGGCCAGTGCCAAGGCTGTTCCGCTGACCGGCCGCACGGCGCCCAATACTGAAGTGTTGGGGCAGATGACCACGGAGGCAATCTATGCGGCACTCACAACTGGAGTGATGATCCAGCAAGGGCAGAGCCTGACGAACGATCAGAAGCGCATGATCGCTGAATTCTTCGGCGGGCATCCGCTCGGCAGCACGGATGCAGGCGAAGCGGCGCACATGGCCGATCATTGCTCGTCAAATCCACCGATGGGCTCTCTCGCGGCCAGTCCTGCGTGGAACGGCTGGGGCAACGACCTGAACAACTCGCGGTTTCAGCCCGCGCCGGAGGCTCGACTGACTGCCGAACAACTGCCACAACTCAAATTGAAATGGGCCTTCGGAATCCCCTACGGCGGCGAGACCTCTGGACAGCCGTCTGTCGTCGATGGACGAGTGTTCTTCGGCGAGGACACGGGATTCGCGTATTCCGTCAGTGCAGCGACGGGCTGCGTTTACTGGTCTTTTCATGCTGACGCGCAAATCCGCACGGCGGCGCTGATCGCCCAGATTCGTCATAGCGGGCGCATGGTAGACGCGGTGTTTTACGGTGACAAGCGCGCCAATGTATACGCCCTCGATGCCCGCACCGGCAAGCTGATCTGGAAACGGAATCTTTCTCCGCGGCTGCTTTCGCATATTACCGCTGCGCCGGTGTTCTACGAAGGACGCCTATACGTGGGCCTGGCAGGCTCCGAGGAACTGGTCTCATCCGATCCGCACTATCCTTGCTGCACGTATCGCGGCAGCCTTTGGGCGCTCGATGCCAACACCGGAAAAGTGATCTGGCGGACGTACACGATTCCCGAAGCGCCCCATCCCACGAAGAAAAATTCCATTGGCACGCAATTGTGGGCACCGGCGGGCGCTTCTATCTGGGACGCGGTGACCATCGATCGCAAGCTGCGCGCCATTTACGTCGGCATCGGCAACGCATTCAGCGAACCCGCGGCAAAGCTTTCCGATTCCGTCGCCGCTTTCGACATGAAAACCGGCAAGCTGCTCTGGCATTATCAGGGCGAGCACAACGATGCTTCGCCCGGCGGTTGCTTCGCCTCCGGCCCGCGAGGCGCGGAGTGCCCAAAGGTCGAAGGCCCCGACTGGGATTACGGCGACTCGCCGATTCTACGCGTGCTGTCGAGCGGCAAGCGCGTGCTTGTCGACGCAAATAAGGGCGGCTACGTCGTTGGTCTCGACCCCGACGATGGCGGCAAGCTCCTCTGGAAAGCCGATCTTTCCGCGGGCAGGCCGGCCGGTCCGATGCAGGTGCAGATTTTGTGGGGCGGCGCTGCCGACAATGAAAATGTTTATTTTTCGCTGCAGGCAGGAGATGTTGCAGCCGTGCGGCTTTCAGACGGCAAAATCGTTTGGCGAGCGCCGATCAAGGCGTCCGACGAGCATCTGGCGGCGCGTGGGCGTCCGCGCACCGGTTTGGAAGCCGCAGTCACAGTGATTCCGGGAGTGGTTTTCGCGGGTGGCTGGGATGGCGTGCTGCACGCCCTTTCGACCGCGGATGGCCACGAACTGTGGCAATACGATACGGCGCACCGATATTCGACCATCAACGGAGTTGACGCGCACGGCGGATCGCTCGGCGCGCCGGGAGCGGTGGTCGCTGGCGGAATGCTTTTCGTCGGATCGGGCTACGTCGGCACCGGCAATGGCATGCCGGGGAATGTAATTCTCAGTTTCTCGGCAAAATAATCAGAGTGATGATGACGGAAGGCGCTCCCTTCCCTCTCACTTCCGCTTCTTATTGCGTCGCATCACGCGTCGACCGGTGGCTCGCTACGAAATAAGAGCCCAGCACCAGCAACGCCGCGAGCGCTTGCGCGAATAGCGTCTCAGCCGTCGGAAACACGGAAAACCACAAGCCCATCCACGACGGAATCGCGTGCGCCAGCGACGAGATCGTCGTCGTAGGAATCCATCCCGCCAGTTGCATCTCCTGAGCTTGCTCTCCAACCATCACAATCAACACCACGCCCAGCAGGATTCCCGTGAATACCAGCATCCTTTTGTACGGCAGGCGCCGATGTGCCACAAACGTGAGCGCGCCTACGATTGCGGTCAGCAGCATTCCAATGCCAGCGCCCCACAGCACAAGTTCGTTCCCGAATCTCAGTCGGTAGCTCTGCAAGAACAAAACGACCTCCACACCTTCCCGGTATAGCGATGTGAAGCCCAAAGTTCCCATTCCCCACAAGAACGCCAGTCTTGAACTTCCCCCTTCGCCCGTACCGCCCAGAATTGCGCGCTTGCGGTTGGTGTGGTAGGAAATCCACCCGGTCCAGTAGAGCTTGTGGAAAAACCAATTCATCACCACCAGCAGTACAGCGACGGCCAGTAAGCCCGTCACGGCCTGCAGCGCCAGGGCGGACACGCTGTTGCCAATGCCGCTCAGTATGCGAACGACCACCACCCACGTTGCCAACGTGGCCAAGAACCCTGCCGCCGCTCCGACGGCTATCGGGTTGCGTATGGCCGCTCGCCTGCCAGCCGCCCCGGCGGTTATCGCAGCAAGAACCAGCACGCACTCGAGTCCTTCTCGGAAAACGAGTACGCAGATATCGAGAACGGCTGCTGTGGTATCTGTTCCAGAAGCAAGCGGATTTGGATTTCCCGAGGCCGTGATCGCCTGCCACACGAGCAGGCCGAAAACCAGCAGCGCGCCCAAAATGAGCAGCGCCGCCCACAAGCGGCCGCGATGCCGGGCCTCGGGCAATCTGGAAGCTAAGGAGTTGTCTGTCAACGGCGCATGGTCTCTGGCCGTGGCGGGCAGCGATGCGGGAACAGATGCGCCGGCGCTGCGGACCGGGCTAAAATGCTTCGTTTCCTCGGGAGGTTTTGGCCCCCCGGTATATGCGCCTGTTGCCATCCGCAGCCGCTCTTTTCGAGGTCTTCCTAGTTGTAAATGATTAACATCTACGACTCCCCCTATTCGACCCTATTGGCTTCGCTATGTCAAGGAATCCTGTTCCATTTCGTGCCTGTGCAGCCGTGATCGCGCCGCGTATCCGTATGCCGCATTAGGGCAAACGGTCACGCGCCCCTTGAACGCTTAGCGCTTGCCGGTCTCTGAATTTTGAGCCGCGCCAGAAGGCACCGGCTCTGCTGCTTTGAACTCGCTGGAGCGCACGACCAGCCGCAAGTGCAACTCGGAACCGTCCTTTTGGGTGATGTAAGCGTCGGAACTGATGTACGTGGGAAACCAATAGTGCCCTTGCAGATTCTGGTAGAAGACGTCGTACATATCAAATGGCAGCTTCGAATTGTTTTCATAAAATTCGCTTACAAACTTGCCGTAAGTCTCCACGACCGCTAAATCGACGTTGTCGACGTAGATCACTCCCTGAAAAAATACGCGCTTCGGACTGAGCTGCTTCGGCTTCACTTGAAACACGTACGGAGCAAGTTGATCGAGCTGCGTCTGCCCGGCGTAAAGAAAATCGTAGTATTGAATCTGATCGCTGGTCAGAAAAAATAGCGGCTGGCTGACGATGTTCTGAACGTCGTCCATGGTGAAACTGGTGAGTTTCAGGGTGGACTGAATCGGCCGCAAAACGCGCCACATCCGAGTGCCGCCCGGCTTGGTGTACATCTCGCCTATCACTTCGAAACTGCCGCCGGGATTCGAAAGCTCCTCGATGCGGACATCTTGCACGTAGTCGAAACCATCGTAAATTTTCTTTTCCGCGTCTTCGTTGGCGGCGAATTTCTGGACAATTGTGTCGACGGGAATCGGCGGCGGCCCGGGATGCGGGACTGCGGGGATGCGCTTGACCTCGAACTTCGGCGGAGGCGGCAGCGGCCCTTGATTCTGCGTCTGCGCGGATAGGGTGGACGGCGCGCCTGCTGCCAGCACAAAGGCGAGACCAATTGTCGCCAGCATCGAACTTTTCGTCAGAATGGATGGCCCTCCACTCATTGCCGTGCTTAGATGCTCGCATTGACGAAGGCGTTTAGCCAGCGCATAGCTCGCGGGCCGATCAAGAAAATCCGGCACCAGCGGCGATTTGGTGTGCACCGGGACGTTCCGCCCTTGGGTGTACCCGGACGCTTGTTTTCTAAGACTTACATGCGTACAAGGTTGATTGACCGTCTCGCCCTTTGTTTGCGAATTAGAAGTGAGAATTTGGAGGCTCGAAGCGAAAATGTGGCGAAAAGTCAGATGATACGGGACGTTCCGGGTGGATCCTGGAAGTTAGATGCCAGAAGTTTGAAGCTAGAAAGACCGGCCGCGACTGGTTCGCGATTAGAAAAGTGTATATCCTTGAATCGCTGGCACCTGAGCGGTGTGGAGATTGAAACGTTTTCGCGATTAGATTCGGCGGGGCGTTGCTCGCGCAGGGGTAAAGACGCGCCGGGGCGCGGAGAACGCAGCGATGCCGTTGCGTCTGAATGCCTGACAACCGTGGAGCCTCTGACGGCACCCTCTAGCCCTCCCTCCTGCCTTCGGCAAGCAAACTGCGTGCGAGGTTCAATTCGCGGCAGTACCAACTTCCCGTTTTGGGATTGAGGGCCGACCAGATCGGCAACCCAGGGATGATAACGGCACAGATTGTCGAGCACGTTCTGAGGTCTCGGTTGGTGATAGCAGACCTGTCGTTTCACAACCCGAATGTATTTTATGAGCTGTGTCTGCGGCATGCGTCGGGACTTCCGACCGTGCAAATAATCAGATCATCGGAGCCATTCCCTTTGATCTCCAGCAGTATCGAACGATCCAGATCGATACCACGGATATCTACTCGTTGGTGCCAAGGATCGAGGTTTACAAATCCGAGATCGCGACTCAGGTGCGTGGCGCCATCGAGAGCGCCGAAAATGCAGACAATCCGATAAGCACGTACTGCCCGGGCCTGAAGCTTACACTCCCGGAGCGATCTGTCGCTCATATGAAACCAGCCTAGATCGAGGTGGAGCAGGCTTCCACGAGCTCGTTCAACGCATGTCCCAAGACCAACCCCGTCCGAGGCCGGCGTCATCCCGAACCCAGCCCCGACGAATTTAGTCGGCGATGGGGGTGAGAGATCTGCTTTTCGGTCTTCGGTCTACTGTGTGCCGATTTTTTCTGAATCACTTTGGCTCAACTGCTTTATCCTTCTCCGCGCATGGACCGCACCTACTGCGTCTACATCCTCGCCAGCCGCTCGCGCAATCTCTACGTCGGCGTAACGAACAATCTCGAACGCAGGCTGAAAGAGCACCGCGACAGCTCGATGGCGGGATTTACGAAGCGTTACCGCATCTTCCGGCTGGTGGACCATGAAGTGCTTGGCGACATTCGCGCGGCAATCGCGCGCGAGAAAGAAATCAAAGGCTGGCGGCGCGAGAAGAAACTGTGGCTCATCAATCGCCACAACCCGCATTGGGAGGACTTGGCGCAACGGCTCGCCGACGAACGCACCGCTGAGAAGGCTCGAATTCAAGCGCATCTGAATAAAGCTCCAACCGAAAACGCATCGTCTTAAAGAGCACGGGCCGGAAAAGCAGATCCCTCACCCCCGTTCCCGACTGAAAACGTCGGGGCCGGGTTCGGGATGACACCGTCTCGGTTGGGGAGCGGCGGCGGCAGTCCAATCCTCGCCCATGCTGGAGCGAAGTCTCACCCACCGATTCGGAGTTTACTCCCATATATCGTCAACCGCGGGATTCGGACCTCGGGGGTGCCTTGTCTCTGAACAGAACGAACATCGCAAACAAAAGTCCGTTCCGGTGGGCAAGCGTTTTCCCGCAGAGGGTGCAAAACTTTGCCCAGTGCCCCGCGCTCAGCTCGCAATCCAAACATACATTTGCCATCGCCGATTCCCCGCCGCTCTGGGGCGCACTTTACCATAAACTTTCCTCGAGATTTACTGATTGGTTCCGGCAGCATTTGTCAGATGCGGATCGGTTTCGTCCTCCTTCGAATGGCGACGTCGCTGTCGCGTCGGGCCTCAAAATAGCACCTGGCAAGCGTATGCGGCTCTGATAGAATCACGCGTTTGCGGGCTGCGGAGCGGACTGGCCGTGGATGATGGCATCATCGCCAAGCGGTATTTGGTAAGCGGGATCGTGCAAGGAGTGGGGTTTCGCTTTTTTGCGCAGCGTGGGGCTGAGAGCCTGGGGATCAAAGGCTATGCGCGAAATCGCTTTGACGGACGCGTAGAGGTATACGCCATCGGCACGAACGAGCAGCTCAACGCTTTCCGCTCGTCGCTGGAGCGCGGGCCGCGGGCTGCTTCGGTATCCGGCGTTTCCGAAGAGGACGCCAGCGCGCAGGCTGAATATGCCAGCGGCTTTAGCATTGAGTACGACGCGTGACCGGCAGGCGGGTATGACGCATGAGCCTGCGCGGTATACCGGCGGTAAGAGGGATTCTTCGCGACAAACAACGTCGCCAAGAATGACAACCGCCAAAAGACCACACGAGGACGAATGGACAACCTGAAGAAGCTGATTCGAGAAATTCCCGATTATCCGAAGCCGGGGATTTTGTTCTACGACCTGACCACGCTGCTGCAAGACCGCGAGGGTTTCCACGAACTGGTGGACAAACTCTGCGAACACTACGAGGGCAACAAAGTGGACGTGGTGGTGGGAATCGAAGCGCGCGGTTTTATCTTCGCGCCGGCGCTGGCGTACCGGTTGCGCGCGGGATTCGTCCCAGTGCGCAAGCCGAAAAAGTTGCCGTGGAAAACAGCCAGCGAAACGTATCAGCTGGAGTACGGTAGCGACACGCTGGAGATCCATGCGGACGCCATTACGCCCGGGCAACACGTGCTGCTCTGCGACGATCTGCTGGCCACCGGCGGCACCGCGGCGGCGGCTATTGCGCTTATCCGCAAGCTTGGCGGCGAGGTAGTTGGCGCGGCTTTCGCGGTAGAATTGAATTTTCTGCACGGGCGCTCGAAATTGCCCGGCGTGGACGTTTTCTCGCTGCTGAAATACGACAAATAGCCGCGCGGCTATTGCAATTGCGCGACTGCTGCACAGATCCGGAAGCCGCATTCTCGATATGAGCGAAACAGAACTTCCCGTCAATCCAACAGGCCGCTTTACCGGGCGCGTTGAAGCTTACCGGCGCTATCGCTCGCGATATCCGCGCGAGATCATCCCGCTGCTTCAGGAAAAATGCGGGCTGAGTCGCGAATCAATCGTGGCGGATATTGGCGCCGGCACCGGCATGTTGGCGGAGATATTCCTTGAAAACGGAAATGCCGTGTTCGCGATCGAACCGAACGCCGACATGCGCGGCGCGTGCAATGAACTTGCCGCGCGGTTCGCGCAGCTAACGTGCATCGACGGCACGGCGGAGGAGACACATCTGCGCGATAGTTCGGTCGATCTGATCGCCGCTGGACGCGCGTTTCACTGGTTCGACCATGCCAAGTGCCGGCCGGAATTCATGCGTATCTTGCGTCCCGGCGGCTGGGTGGTGCTCGCCGGGCAGGGCCCGCGAAGACGCGAAGAAGCAGTTAGCCGGGACTATCAGGAAATTCTGCGGCAGCACGGTATCGACTACTCGCGGCTGTATAGCCGCTACAACGTGAAAGAGGCTGTGGGGCAATTTTTCGAAGGTGGCGAACGAAAAGAAGCGGAATTTCCGGGCTATGAAGAGCTGACTTACGAGGGCTTGGAGGGCCAGACGCTGTCACTTTCCGTCACGCCGCAGCCGGACCATCCCGGTTTCGTGGCGATGCAAGAAGCGCTGAAAAAGTATTTCGATAAGTACCAGCGCGACGGGAAAATGCGCCTGCCAATGACCTGCCACATCTATATGGGCCAGCTTCGGTAAATCGGAAGGCACAAAAAGCAGATTCCTCGGGCAAAGTTCGCCCTCGGAATGACGGGCTAATTTATCGATGCGCGTTCACGCGACGCCGCGGGCGCGGCGCTGGCGCATCACTTCAAACAGCATCACACCGGCCGCGACCGAAACGTTGAGCGAACGTACAGGGCCGACCGTGGGTATCGACACCAGGAAATCGCAGCGCTTTCGCGTCAGCTCGTGCAATCCTTCGCCTTCGCGCCCAAGCACGATGCCGACGGCGCCGGTCAAGTCCACGTCGGTGTGCCGCTTGTCGGCGTGCTCGTCCAAACCGACCAGCCAGTAGCCCGCTTCCTTCATCTGTTCCATCGCGCGCACCAAATTTTTTACGCGAGCGACCGGTAAATGCGCTAGCGCTCCGGCGGACGCGCGCTCAACCGTGTCGCTTAATCCCGCGGCGCGCCGCTCCGGGATCACCACGGCCTGCGCACCGGCTGCTAGAGACGTTCGCACGATCGCACCGAGATTGTGCGGATCCTCGATTCCGTCCAGCGCCACGAGCAGGCCTCGCTCATTTTTCGCGCGAAGCAAATCCTCCAATTCCGCCGTGGGTTTCGCGGCAGCGAGCGCCGCAATTCCCTGATGCTCGCGGGTTCCAGACAGCCGGTCGATTTGCTGCCGCTCCTCGAACCGCACCGGCACGCCGCGCGATTTCGCCAGACGCACGACCGCTTCCACGCGATCTCCATGGCGTCCGCGCGCGATGACGATGCGATCGAGCGGACGCGCAGCGTTCAGCGCCTCTTCAACGGCATGAAATCCTGTGAGCCAGTTCATCGACGAAATTAACGGAGACCGCGACTTGTCTCATAAATGTGCGGCGCGAAATACTCAAATATCGGAGCGAAAAAACTTCGACCCCCTAAAACCATTTATGAGATACCTCTAGTGAATGCCGACGGTTGCGATGGCGTGGCAGGCAATCGCCTCGCCGCGCCCGATTTCGCCGCAGCCCTCGTTGGTTTTCGCTTTCAGGCTGATGTGGTCCGATGTGAGCTGCAGCGCTTTCGCGAGCTCGGCGCGCATTGCCGGGAAGTGGGGGCCGAGTTTCGGCCGCTCGCAGATCACGACCGCATCCACATGGACGATGCGCATCTTGCGGTCCGCCAGCAGTTTCCGTGCGTGCTCTAGAAATTGGACGCTCGCGGCGCCCTTCCATTTCGGGTCCGCGTCCGGAAAATGCGTACCGATATCGCCAAGCGCCCCGGCGCCGAGCAGCGCGTCGCAAAGCGCGTGGCAGAGCACGTCGCCATCGGAATGGCCGACGGAGCCTTTCTCGAACGGGATTTCGATTCCGCCGATCATGAGCTTGCGGCCGGGTTCCAAGCGGTGCAGATCGTAGCCAATACCAGAATAGTTCATCCGATGGGCCGATTCGCCGAGCCATCGCTTCTCGGGCCGCGGTGCGCAATTCTCTTCCAAATCATATATATGACTGCCCAAAGAACGAAGACGCCGATGACGCCAACAAACTCTATCGTCCAGCGGACCGCGGGAGGATTTCCCGGTATTGAATCTACCCGCCACAAAAACGCCGCGAGTATAACCATCAAGATCCAAAATATAATCCGGCGAAGCCCAGTGGGCATTCCGTTCGGCCGCTGCTGCTCTGGCACAAAAGTCACTTCTTCGCTCCGCTGTGCTCCTGCTCCAGGTAGAACGCCGCGAGTTCCATGTCCGCGGGACGCGTGAGTTTCAGGTTGCGCTCGGAGCCGAGGACGACGAAGACGTCGTGGCCGAATCGCTCGACCATCGCCGCCTCATCCGATGCAGTCACTCCATCCTCCTGCGCTTTTTTAAACGCGTCGCGCAGCAGCGCGTACGAAAAACCCTGGGGCGTCTGCGCCAGCACGATTCGTTCGCGCGGAATTGTGGCGGAAATCAATGCCACGTCCTCCGGAAGGCTAGCGCGCTTCACTTCTTTGACCGTGTCGATTGCCGGAATGCCGAGGATGGCGGCGCCACGCGTGCGCGCCTCCGCGATCACCCGCTCGATCTGCGGCACGGTGACGAACGGCCGCACCGCATCGTGCACCAGCACGATTTCCGTGGAGGGATCGACCTGCGCCAGCGCGTTAGCGACCGACTGCTGGCGCGTATCTCCGCCGTGCACCACCCGCGCGGGCCGGCCGAGCGACGCCTTAGCGACCATCGCTTCGAGCGCCATCACATCGTCGGCCCGCGTGGAAATGAAAAAATCGGTGATCGCGGCGCAGGCGGCCAAGCGGCGCAGCGTGAAAATAATCAGCGGAACTCCGCCCAATTCGAGAAACTGCTTCGGCGTGTCCGCGCCCATGCGCGTGCCCAGTCCGGCGGCGGGAACGATAGCGGCAATGCGGCTCATTCGTGGTTGGATAGTCTAGCGCATCCGCGGGGTTGCGGAGCGAAAGATTCGGCGTGCAATTAACAACGCGTCAGGAACGGGTCGATTCCGGGTACATAGGACGGGGCCTCTCGCCACCGGGGGCACCCTCGCCGCTTCGGCCGCCCACCGGCTCGGCTTGCGAAGCGACAGACGGAACCGGCCGCGGCTGCTCGCCACGCTCGTCGTAGCGCCCGAAAATCATTTTTCCGGCAGTGGTCTGGTGCACGGACGTAACCGAGATGTCGATGGTCTTGTTGATCATGCGGCGGGCGCCGTCCACCACGACCATTGTGCCGTCATCCAGGTATGCGACACCCTGGTTGTATTCTTTGCCCTCGCGCAGGATGAAAACGCGCATCGCCTCTCCAGGCAACACTACAGGCTTCAGCGCGTTGGCCAGTTGGTTCACGTTCATGACTTCAATTCCCTGCAGAGTGGCCACCTTGTTCAAATTGAAGTCGTTGGTCACGATCTTTGCGCCGTAGCGCTTGGCCAATTCGACCAGCTTGGCATCCACTTCGGCGATCTGCGGAAAGTCATCGTCGGCGATCTGCACTTCCAGCGCGGTCATTTTCTGGATTCGCTGGAGGACTTCCAAACCACGCCGTCCGCGCTGGCGCTTGAGCGGATCAGCTGAATCGGCCACCAGCTGCAGTTCATGAAGGACGAACTGAGGAATCACGACGGTTCCATCCAGAAAAAGTGTCTCAGCGATATCCGCCACGCGGCCATCGATGATTACGCTGGTGTCCAGCAGCTTCGTGGAGTGGCGCGCGCTGCGCTCACTGCCAAAGAGGCCCCCGAGCGCCTGCAAATTCAGCATATCGCCCTTGTTGGCTCCCAGCACCAATCCAATGTAGGCCATCACCAGAAAAATCGAGAGGCTGAAGAAGGAACGCGTCGACAC
>JBOGMW010000059.1:0-57787 GCA_050746805.1 Candidatus Acidiferrales bacterium
AGCATGTGTCCATGGTGGAGATCCATCCGGAAGAGGCGATACGCAACAACGTAATCGGCACGCGTAATCTCGGCGAAGCCGCCATCAAATTCGGCGTCGGATCGTTCGTGAATATCTCCACCGACAAGGCCGTCAATCCCCGAAACTTCATGGGCGTCTCTAAAAAACTCACGGAGCTTTGCATCCAGGAACTTGCTCAGCAAGTATCGGACGAGCACCTCGCCACTCATTTTTCAAACGTTCGTTTTGGTAACGTCGCAGGCAGCGCTGGCAGCGTGATTCGGTTGTTCTGGGACCAAATCCAGCGCGGAGGGCCGATTCGAGTCACCGATCCGCAAGCGTCGCGCTATTTCATGGCTGTCTCAGAGGCCGTGCATCTGATCTTGGGCGCAGCCGAACTGGGCAACGATGGCGAGACGTTCGTATTCGAAATGGGTGAGCCGTTCAACATTTACGAACTCGCCAAAACCATGGCTCTTTTCTCGGGTCTCCGCCCTCATCGCGATATCGCCGTCGAATTCACCGGATTGCGTAAGGGTGAAAAACTTCACGAACAACTTTGGGATGGCGGGGAACATCCAGTAGCGACCTCTTCAAGGCGGATTCTTGCAATTCGCGAGAAAGACCCTCGGTCTCGCGGAATTCTGGCTGCTGTCGATGAAATGGAACGCCGACTTGCGAGCGACGATTCGGCCGGTCTGATGGCGGATCTCGGTGCCCTATTCCCCAGCTTGGGAGCCAAGCGCGAGCCAGTTCGCCCATCACAGGGGATATTTCAGCAGGTGCCAAAGCGTGCGATTCCAACCCCGGTCGAGGCAGCATGAGAATTCCTCTATCAAGGCCCGACGTCGACGAAGGCGATATTGAAGCCGTTACGCGGTGTCTTCGATCGGGCCGCTTGAGCCTCGGTCCGTTGATCGAGGAGTTCGAATCAAAGTTCGCGGCATATATCGGAACGCATTACGCCATAGCCACGACCAGTGGAACAGCGGCGCTGCATCTGTGCGTGAAAGCGCTGGGAATCGGGCCGGATCACGACGCGATCACCACGGCATTCAGCTTCGTTGCGTCAACGAATTGCCTGTTATACGAGCACGCATGCCCGGCTTTCGCCGATATCGATCCCCGCTCTCTCAACCTTGCACCAGGTGAAATTCGGAAGCTAATCGTCCGCGACTACGTTCGTGATAGCCGCTCCGCCCGAATGGTCAACCGCCGTTCCGGGCGCGCTCTTAGAGCGATCCTGCCCGTCCACGTATTCGGCCTTCCCTGCGACATGGCCGCGATGGTTGAGATTGCCCGCGAGTTTGATCTGCGCGTGATAGAGGACGCGTGCGAAGCTCTGGGTGCCGAATACCGAGATCGGCGGGTCGGTTCATTCGGCGATGCGGCCGTTTTCGCCTTCTATCCCAATAAGCAGATGACCACTGCCGAAGGCGGCATGATCGTCACCGACGATGTTCAACTGGCGAACGTGTGCCGTAGCCTCCGGAATCAGGGCCGAGCAGAAAATGGCGCTTGGCTGCATCACGAATATCTTGGCTTCAACTACCGCTTGAGCGAGTTGCATTGTGCGCTCGGTATCTCCCAGTTAGAACGAATCGATGAACTTCTCGCTGGCCGCGAACGCGTCGCGCGTCTGTACGCGAAGGGCTTGGCCGGTGTGCCCGGAATCGAAGTTCCAACGGGCCGAATCGGCGATGCGAGACGCAGTTGGTTCACGTACGTGATTCAGTTGCTCGGGCCATCGCCATCTGAGCGCCGGAATGAATTAATGAAGGCGTTGCACGCCAAGGGTATTGACTGCCGACCGTACTTCCCGGCGATACATCTGCAACCATATTTTCGGAACCTGCGCATGGATCCGCCCGGCCCCTTGCCGCATACCGAATCGTCCGCTGCACGCTGTCTGGCGCTGCCGTTCTTTCCCTCCATCACAGCAGAACAGGTTCACGAAGTCTGCGCCGAAATATGCGGCATTTTGGCGCGAGCAGAACTACCGACTGGCCCGGCAGAAGATTCGATTCGTTTCGCCGGAACGGAAGTGACCACATGATCGCCGACCTAGAAAGATGCAAGGTCTCGTGAATGCCATGAACGGCTCGTACGCGCCAGCTAAATTGGCAAATCATTCAGCGGAAAACGCTCGCGTGCGAACGACCAGCGCGCCGCGTTGCCCGCTCTGCGCAAGCACTGCCACTGTCCATGCATTTAGCGATTCCGGGTGCGAGGTCCGCGCTTGCAACGTCTGTGAACTGTTCTTCGTGCACCCCCACCCGCACGCCTTGGAGCAACACCAGCGCGTTTCGTCGGGAGAATGTCCCGGAATCGCGCTTTTGGACTGCGCCCGGCGTTATGAGGGTGAGCGCCTCTACTACGATCGCCATTTTGACTTAATCGCGCAGGAAGTCGCGAATGCGACGTCAATTCTGGACGTGGGTTGCGGGACCGGAAATCTACTGGAGCGTTTTGCTTCTCGTCCCGACTGCCACCGGCTTGGAATCGAGCTGAATCCCTTCGCCGCGCGAGTGGCCCGCACTACCGCCAAATGCGAAATTCTGGAGCAGCCATTCGAAACCTTCCACGCCGATCGCAAATTCGACGCGATTACGATGATCAACGTCTTCTCGCATCTTTCATCATTCGACGCCATGTTTCGCTCGCTGCATGCTGCTCTGGCGCCCAATGGCCGAGTTATTTTGCGAACCACCGAAATGTCGCGGCGGGTCAGCCGATGGAATCAGGTCCACTGGGGCGTACCTGACGATCTGCATTTCCTTGGCTTGAACACGTTGAATTATTTGTGCGCGAAGTACGGCTTCGCAATCGCGCGCCACGTCCGCGTTCCTTTCGAAGACGAGCTTTTCCGTCTCTCGCGCTGGCAACAAATGGGCCGCAGCCGTTCGCACAACGCTCTCAAACGAATCGCCACCCGCATCCCAGGCGCTCTAGCAATGGCTCGCTCTTTTTATACCGCCGCGGTTGGCCAGCGACTTTTTATTTCTCTGATAATACTCACGCCGAATTCCCAGGCCGCGCGGATATCCGTAGCAGAATCCGCTCGCAACGGCAGTCTCAACGGAGATGATCGAGAATGTCTACTTCAGCCGAGCTAAGCTCGAATCGCGTTGTCGCCAAAATCCACCCGAGTTCGGGCGCCGCGCGTTCGCCGTTCCTGGTGCGCTCTATCCGCGCTCGCCCCGCTCTCTACAGTGCCATTTGCAAATCCCGTCTATTTTATTCACGCCGCATCGCAGGCGCGGCAGCGCGGCAGGAATATCTCTCGAATCTTTCACTTTTACGAATGGACAAGTTTGAGTCTCAGCAAGTCGGATCGCTACAAGAGCGCGGATACGCGCTGACGCCGTCGCATTTTCCGCCGGAGCTGATCGATCGCATATACACGCAGGCGGACGCGATGTTCCGTAATCTTCAAATTGATACTCACCGCGCTTACTCAGTTCAGGATGGGCAACGCAAAACGCTCGATGGGATTTCGTACCCGCAGCTCGCCGCCACCGAGAAGATGATCGCTCTTCGCGATCCTCTGCTAAACGTGCCCGAGTTGCTCGACGTGGCGTTCAATGAAAGCATTCTGAAGGTCGCCGCCAACTTTCTCGGCTGTATCCCGCCGCTTTATCGCGTCACCTTGGTTCGCGACTTTCCGCACAGCCGGCCTTTGCACTCCAGCAACTTCCACAAAGACAACGACGAATCCGATTCCCTGCAAATTTTCATCTACCTCGTGGATATCGACGACTCCCGGGGCCCGCTAATCTACGTTCCCGGCTCAAACCGGTACGACGTTCGTTCCTGTCGCCCTCGGCTATCGCGCGATCTGGGACTTGATGCAAACGACGGCCGCCTGAGCGACCAGGAAGTCGAGCGCGTGTATCCGCGCAGCTCATGGGTGGCGCTGCACACCGGGCGCGGCAGCATCGCCGCCATTCACGGCAACGGAATTCACAAAGGTCCTGCCTGGGTGCGTCCCGGAGACCCAAACAACCGGCCGCGCACAGCTATCCGCCTGGATCTTCACGGCCACAAGTCGGGCATGGTCCGTGACGGAAAAGAAAATCGCATTCGCAGGTCCGATTTTGAGAGCATGAGCGCACTTCAGCGCCTGTTTGCGCACGCAGAGATTGTGGAAGACGCGCCCACTTCAGGTATTGCGGTCAAGTTTTCCCCCGGAGCCTAGCAAATGTACCTTCGCGAATCCGCGTCGCGCGCCTTCACCCTGCTCGCCAAAAACCCTCCACTTTTTGGCCGGACCATGCTGGCGAAAGCCAATTCGTTGCGGCGAGCTCCAGCGTTCCCGGCACAGCGCCAAATCGGAGATGTAGTGTTTGAAATCGGCGCGACGTGCAACCCGGCGCCTGCGGCCATGTACTTCGCCTCTTACTCACCGCTAGTGGTTGACGCAATGAAGCGTCACTTAACGGCCGGCGATGTGTTCATCGATGTCGGCGCGAATGTCGGCTACCTCTCAGCGGTAGGCGCGTCTCTGGTTGGTCGGCGCGGACAGGTCCATAGCTTTGAACCGGTGCCCCGATATTTTCAAATCCTCCGGCGACTCGCTGAACTCAACCCCTCTCATGCCATCGTCGCGAATTCATGCGCCGCGGGCGCCGTCAACGGCACAGCCAAAATCCACGTTACGCGGGAGCCGGGCCAAAACACGCTTGTCCGAGGCTACAAAAGCGGCGCGGAGATCACGTCCAGCCTCGACATCTCGGTTATCCGCCTCGATTCCTATATCGAATCGCAACGCCTGTCGCGCGTCGCGCTCATAAAGATCGATACCGAAGGCTTCGAACTTCCGGTCCTCGAAGGATTGCGCGGCTACTTCGATAGCGGCCAGCGCCCCGCGATCATCTGCGAAATCGCTCCGCGCGCGTATGCGCTCATGGGTCGGACCAGTGCCGATATCTCAGACTACATGGCTCGTTATGGCTACCGCGCGCGCGACATTATTGATGGCACAACTCCCGTCAACGTCGTCGTCTTACAGCACGTCACCGACGTCCTTTTCCTGAAGGGTTCCTGAGTGGATACGCGTCTCCAATTCGACTCATTCGCTTTCGCCAGCTCACGCCTCTTTTCGGACGCGTGCATCTTCGTTGTGTCTCTCACGGCAGGCTGCGGCTTGGCATTCGCAATTGCATCTCCCCGCACGTTTCTGATGCCTGCTCTCGGTTGCGCGGCCGTTGTTCTGTTTCTCATATATCCGGAGTTGGCGCTGGCCGCGTATGTAGTTGTTGGCGACGTGAAAGGAAATGAGTCAGTTGCTTCGCTGCTGCCAGTCGATTTGACACTCGCTATGGGAGCCATACTGCTCGGCGGTATCCTACTGAACCTGCTGCGCGGCCGCCAAACTTTGCGACTCCCATCGGTCTATTTCCTTTTCATCGTGCTGCTGGCAATGATGGCCGCCGGTCTCACCTACACACCAGTTTTCGATGCCGGACTCGACAAGTTCGCCCGTTTTCTCTCAGTCACTGGAATCGTCATCGTCGCGCCTTTTCTCGTCCTGAATACTTTCGCGGCCATGAAGCGCTTTCTGATTGGATTTAGCGTCGCGACGTTCGCTATTTGTGCCTGGTCGCTCTCGAGCTTGGGCGGCAACCAGCGGCTCGTCTCGCCAAGCGACAACACTATCGGTCTTGGCCACATCGCCTGTGCTCTCTTCGCCTTGATTTGGGTCGGGATCGTGTGCCGATACTCGTTCCCGCGTCGCGCGCTTGCGTATCCTTTGCTGGCGATACCGGCGTTGGCTTTGGTTGGATCGGCTTCGCGCGGATCGGTAATCGCTTGCATACTGGTCGTCGCGATCAGCCTCTTCGTCCATCGCCGACTTTTGCTCGATGTAGGCGGCCTCATCGTAATCGGCGTGGCCGCGATGCCATTCGTTGGAATCCCGGGATCGTCGATCTCCTACCTGAGCACGCTCCTCCGATCTCAAAGTTTTGACGGACTTCTCAATTTTCGCGCCGATCTTCTCAGCTATGGCTGGAGCTTGCTACAGCGTCATCCGTTTTTCGGCGCTGGGCTTGCCGGCTTTCGCTATCTGTCTCCCAATCCCACGCTTTACAAATGGCCGCACAACATTTTTCTTGAAATTGCCTGCGAGCTTGGTATCCCTGCGGCCCTGATGGTAATTGTGATTTTCGGCAGCGCCATTCGAGACGCAATACGACAGCTCCGAAATCGCATGGCTCCCTACATGCCGCTGTCGCAGATAGCCGCCGCGCTGTTGCTCGTAGGTCTAATTAACGCCGTCAATACCGGCAACATCAATTCGGACCGCTCCACGTGGCTATTCGTCAGCCTAATTTTTGCGGCGGGCGCCCTCCGCTCGAACCAACAATGCCGAGCCGAGGTTCTCGTCCCGATACCGGCGAGGATTTAATGGCCGCTACAGCCAAAATCGCCCAACCTCTGGAAGCGCAGAAGCGCAAACTTCCCTTTGTCATCTGCCACGTCACCGTCGCGCATACTCAACTCAAAAGTCGTTCATTCCATCGCCAACTTTTGCCACTCTCCGAACTGGGGTACAACGTTCGGTATCTTGCGCCAATCCAGCAATCTGACTGGAATAGCTCCGCTCAATTCATCAATCTTCCCTCGCGACGAGGCTTCTTACGCCGTTTGACATGGTGGCCGCGACTTCTCCGGCAACTACGGCGGCAGAGTGCCGGGCTTTATCACTTCCAGGATCCTCAACTTCTACCGCTCGCGTTCGTCCTGAAGCTCATCTTTCGCAAGCACCTTGTGTACGATGCGTACGAGGACTTCCCTTCCATAGCGGCCGCGAAAGCATCGATCCCCAAAAGTGCACGCCCTTTAGTGGCGGCGATGGTAGCCCTCGCTGAGCGTTTCGCCGCACGTATTTTTGACGCTCTCATCACCGCCGACCCAATCACGCTTCGCCGGTTCGCCCGCATCGGAAAAAGCAAGAAGCTGGTCTTCTACAATTTCCCGAACCTCGATTTCTTCCCGGCTCCCATCAATCGGTTGAGGCCCTTTGACCTTGTCTATCGCGGCGGACTTTCCGAGCGCACCGGCACATTCGTCCTCCTGGAAGCACTCGCCCTTCTCGCAAACACTGGCCGTTCGCCGCGCCTGCTTCTCATAGGCTACTTCGATCATCCCCGCACGGAAGAAGCGCTGCGCGATCGCATTGCCGGTTTGCGTCTCGATACGTTTGTTGAAATCCGCAGCCGCATTGACCACGAGCGAATGGCCGATGCGCTTAGCCAAGCCCGAATTGGCTTGAGTCCGCTGTTGTCCATTCCGAAATTTCAGAAGAATATTCCAGTAAAGATTTTCGAGTATTGGGCCTGCGGCTTGCCAGTGGTAGCCAGCGACCTTGCACCCATGCGCCCTTTCTTTTGTCATGGCGACGCAGGCCTGCTGGTCCAGGCCGGCAAAGCTTCGGAACTGGCCGCCGCGATTGAGTGGCTTCTCGACAACCCTGACTCTGCCAGTCGCATGGGACTCCGGGGCCGGGGATTGATTACGCAGCGCTTTAATAATTCGCGAGAGGTCCATAAGCTGCGCAGGATCCTCGAACTCATTGCCAATCAATCTCAAGGAGGTCGCGTGGCGGAATGCTCGAACCTCTCGTGAGAAACAATCTTCCGCGTCTGCAGCGCTACTACGAACGCGCCCCTTCACCGGTGCGCCATATGCTCGCCGGCGCGCGCGGCTGGCTGCTGACCCGCATTCGCTACTCGCCGGAAACATTCGCGCTGCTGCGCCAGCTCCATCGCAATGAATGCTGGACCGTCACCCAAATACGTGACTTTCAAGTCAGTGCTTTACGTCGATCGTTCGAACACGCAGTTCGTACGGTGCCTTACTACGCCAGTTACTCTCGAACGGAAATTCGCTCTGTTGATGATCTCCGGCGTTTGCCGGTTCTCACACGCGAATTCGCACTGGCAAATCAGGAACGACTTCTTGCCGGCGATATTCCTCCGCATCAGCGCATTCGTGCCGGGACGACCGGAACGACTGGCGCGAGCCTGAGAGTCGCTTACACCGAACAACTCGCCCGCGAAAATTGGGCTTTTTTGTTGCGACAGTGGACATGGGCTGGAATCAGTCCCCGCTCGCCTCGCATAACTTTCCAGGGAGCGCGCGTTGTTCCGGCCGCTCGGCGCGAACCGCCCTATTGGACGCACAATTTTCCCGAACGTCAAACCCTGGCCAGCATATTTCACCTTTCTGAAAACACCTCCGGCACGTACTTAGATTTTTTGCGACGCAATCAAGGCAAAGTCTTGGAGGGGTTTCCCTCCGTGCTGGGAATTCTCGCCGATTTCGCACTGGCGCGCGGTTTGCATATCCCAATGCGCGCTGTGTTCACCAGTGGCGAACCTCTTTATCCTTCGCATCGATCAAAAATCGAGTCGGCGTTTGGAGCCCGTGTTTTCGATACCTACGGCATGACGGAGTATTGCGGCCTAATTCAGGAGTGCGAGGCTGGCCGCATGCACCTCGCTCCCGAGTATGGATTTCTTGAGATCTTAGACAATTCCGATGATCCGGTCGCGGCTGGTGAAGAAGGCCATCTCGTCTGGACCGGTTTTTTGAATCGCGCCATGCCACTGATCCGTTATCGCATTGGAGATCGCGGACGCTGGGCCCAGGCCGATCCGTGCCCTTGCGGTCGTTCTTTTCCGCAGGTAGTCCCGACCATCACACGCGAAAGCGACCTGCTTCGCTGTCCCGACGGGCGCATTTTTTCCCCGCGCGCTCTCAATCAGCTTCTCAAGGAGACTACCGCTCTTCGCTTTTGCCAGTTCGTCCACAACCGATCCGATCGCGTGGTCGTACGCGCTGTATCTGTCGCGCGGCTGGGTGACACCTCAGTGCAATCCCGCGCGGCGCAGGAGGTCATGCAAATCCGCGCCCGCGTTCAACATCTGCTCGGCCAAGACATTCGCGTCACAGCCGAACTCGCAGTGGCTCCGATTTCCCGGGCAGGCGGAAAAATCCCGCTGATCGTCAGCGAGGTGCGGCCGTGAGATCTACGCAACTAATCGTGAACGCCGACGACTTTGGCATGAGCCGCGGAATCTCGGACGGCATTATCACCGCCCATCGCTACGGATTTCTTACCAGCTCGTCGATGATGCCCAACATGCCCGCCGCCGAATATGCTCTCGACCGCGCAAAGAACTTCCCATGCCTTGGCGTCGGTGTTCATTTAAACATTTGCGCTGGGCGCCCGATTCTTCCCCCTGCCGAAGTCAGCTCGCTCCTTGCTGAAAACGGCGAGTTTCATTCGCCTCAGATTATGATTCGCCGCCTATGCTCGGGCCGCGCGCTCGGACGTGAAATCTTCTGCGAGTTTCGCGCCCAAATTCGCTGGATGAAGCACCGCGGCATCGAGCCAACTCACGCGGACTCCCATCATCACATGCACCTCTACCCCGCCGCCGTGCTCCCGTTCGTTCGCGCACTTAAAGCAGAAGGAGTGCTCTGCGCGCGCGCGCCTCGCTGTACCGTTTGGAACCGCTCCGCCGATCGTTCGCTGGCCGCACGGCTTGGAGGTCCACACGAAGGCTCGCTCGTCCGGCGCCTGCTCGTGCGCACCTATCGCAGTGCCTTGCATTTCGGACTCTTTCGCAGCCTCCACATGCCCGCGAGCCGTCTTTCATTTCCGTCCCGCGCTCGCCATGACATCGACGCCTTAGGCGATCAGTGGCTAGCGGCGCTGCGAACTCCGCGGCCAGGAACCTTCGAACTGACCTGTCACCCCGGATTTTTCCAGCGGGGCTTTTCAGAAACCGACTCGATTCACGCCCAGCGCGAACGTGAACTTCGTTGGCTCACCAGCCCCGAACTGCGCACCGCCATCGACCGCGGCGGAATCCAGCTGATCACTTTTCGTGACCTTGCCAACAGTCACGCCGAACAGCCCACATCTCAGCGGGAGCCAGCGCTGCCATGAGCTACGGCGACCACCTGCTCGTCCTGTTACTCTGCGCGAGCCTAGCCTTGGTCGCCTACGTATACTTTGGGTATCCGCTGTTACTCTGGCTTGGCGTTATCGGACGCCGCGGATCTTTCAGCCGCGCACTCGCCCATCCACACGTGAGCGTCATCGTCGCTGCCCACAACGAAGAGTCTTGCATCGAGGAAAAGCTTCTCAACCTTCTCGCACAGGACTACCCGCGCGAGAACGTTGAAATTCTGGTTGGTAGCGACGGTTCTTCCGACTGCACTGAAGAAATCGTCCGCCGGTTCTCGGACGCAGGCATCGGCCTCGTCTCGTTTCCGCAGCAGTGCGGAAAAAGCGCGATGCAAAATAGCCTCGTCCCCCTGGCAACCGGCGAAATTCTTGCCTTTACCGACGCGGACTGTCTGCTTCCGCCAGCCGCTCTTTCCCATCTGATCGAAAACTTTGCTGACGAAAACGTTGGTCTCGTCAGCGCCTGTCCGCGTTTCCGAAACGCCGCCGCCTCCGCCGTCACCGGGAATGAAAGCCTTTATCTTCGTTATGAAACTTGGCTGCGCCGGCGCGAAAGCGATCTCGGATTACTCGCGATGGCCTCCGGATCGCTTTTTGCCATGCGCCGCTCGCTCTGGCAGCCACTTGCGCCGTATTTTGGCGACGACTTTGTCTTGCCGTTGCGGGTGCTTCGCGCCGGACTGCTAAATCGCATTGATTCCCGCGTAATCGTGGTCACGGACCTTTCGCAAACTAGTGCCGCTGCGATGCTCCGCATGAAATCCCGCGTCATCAGCAAGGATTTCGGCGCCTTACTTGCCAATCGCGACCTGCTCAATCCATTTCGAAGTGGCGTCCAAGCCATCGCTCTTTGGTCTCACAAACTTCTGCGGTGGCTCGTTCCCTATTTTCTTTTCGTAATCTTCACAGCGAATACACTCCTGCTGGCCCACTCACCATTTCGTGTCTCATTCGCGTTGCAGTTGGCTTTTTATTTGGCTGCATTAATTGGATTTTGCGCCGGCAATCGTCGTACCCATTTCGCGCTGTCCGTACCAATGGCTTTCTGCTTAGTCAATCTCGCGGCGCAGATCGGCACCATTAAAGCGCTCACTGGGCACCAGCCCCGCGCCTGGAAACCCGAGAGAACCTCGTCGCCTGCTCCCAATTTTCGTTCCGCTGCGTCCTCGCGCGTGGCCAAATGAACCAGCGCCAGATCTTTGTCAATGCGCTGACGACCTCGATTCAAGTCCTAGCCAGCGCCGCAATTCTCTTCTTTCTCTACCGCTTTCTCATCCGCACCATCGGCATGGAACGTCTAGGCATCTGGTCGCTCGTCCTCGCCACCACATCGGTCGTCGCGCTCGCACATCAAGGTTTCTCCACCAGCATCATCAAATTCGTCGCGAAGTATTCAGCACGAGGCGACTCGGCCGAGGTTTCGTTGCTCATTCAGACTGCCGTGCTGTCCGCAGCGCTCTCGGTCGCTCTGGTCGCGTCCGGGCTCTATCCGCTGGCGCGGTGGGCGCTCGCGCTCGTCGTCCCGCAGGCCAGCCTCGTCGAGGCGCTGGCAATTCTCCCGTTCGCACTTGCTTCGCTCTGGTGCAACATCATGCAAGGCATTCTCCAGGCAGGGCTCGCCGGCCACCAGTGGATCGCGCTTTGCAACTACATTGAACTCGCCGGCTCTTTTTCCTACCTTCTGTTCGCCTTCGCCCTTGTCCCCAGTCGTGGATTGCTCGGACTCGCCTTCGCCCAGGCCTTTCAAGGAGCGTTGTTCGTCGCAATCACCTGGTCGATTCTCCGCCGGAAAATACCCACGCTCCCTTTGCTTCCGCGCCGATGGAATCTGCGCATTTTCTGCGAAATCGCCGCCTATGGGCTTCACTTCCAAATCATCACCGCCGGTCAATCACTTCGCGAACCAGTTACCAAAGCCCTGATCGCGAAATTCGGCGGCTTGGCAATGACCGGATTTTACGATCTCGCCTCTCGCTGCGTCGTCACTTTTCGCGAACTTATCGTGCAGGCCAATCAAGTTCTGGTGCCCGCCGTTTCGCACTTGCAAGAACGCGACCCCGATTCCCTTCCCGCGATCTACCGCGAGTCCTATCGGGTGGTATTCTTTTTCGCCATACCGGCGTTCGCGGCGCTCGCCGTCTTCTCCCCAGCCATTTCGCGAATTTGGATCGGCCGCTACGAGCCACCCTTCGTCGAGTTCGTCGCCATTCTCTCCGTCGGATGGCTCATCAATATTCTCGCCAATCCCGCATACGTTCTCGATCTCGGGACCGGCTCCCTTCGTCCTGTTACCATCGGCTGCCTCTTCACCGCGATTCTCAACGCGGGCCTCGGCTCCGTCGCCGGACACTTCTTTGGCGGCTCTGCCGTGGTCCTCGCCTCGGCATTTTCATTGGCTTGCGGATACATTTTCATTCTCGCCGCCTATCACGTCACGAATCACATACCGTTCGCCGTATTGCTGCCGCCGGAGAGCCGCACGCTTTTTTTGTGCTCGATATCCTGTGCCGTGATTTTCAGTCCGATTATTTTCTCTCTGCGCTTTCGTTCGCTATCGATTGGAACGACACTTTCCGTCGCCTCAGTCTGTCTCGTCGTACTGCTCGTGGCCGTCTGGCGACACCCGCTCCGCAAACGCTTAGTTCGCTGGGCATTTGCTCGCGCCACGGCCACAGCGCCAGTTGAGGCCTCATGAACCACTCATCTTTCGTCATCTGGAAAACGTCGCAACCCGGTGAAATTGCCGGTCGCGTTGCCGTGGCCGGAGATTTTCTGCCTGCCGGTGCACTTTCTCTTCCCGTCAGCGGCTGGCGCGAAGCCGCAGGCGGCCTCGAATCCATTTTTGGCGACGTCGACATCTCGCTCGCAAATCTCGAATGTCCGCTCGATACGGAAGGTCTCGCGAGTCGCCCGCTTGGCGGCATCGGACAAATAGTCTCCGCCTCTTCCTCCTCGCTCGATTACCTGGAGGCCGTCCACTCGCTCGCGGTTGGAATCGCGAATAATCACTCTTACGACTTCGGCCCGGCGGGAGTCGAACGCACCCGCACGGCTCTCGCCGCCCGCAATTTCATCCCTCTCGGTGCGGGGAGGATCCTGCGCGAAGATCCCGAAGTCTTGGTTTGGCAGGGTCCTGCCGCCGTTCGCGTCGGTTTTTGGGCGGCTGCCCGCGCATCTCGCGAATTAGCAACCCGTCGCACCGCGGGCGTCGAACCTGCAACCGCTGCTCGCGCTCGCCTCGCTTCCGCCGCTCTCAAGTCTCAAGGCGCAACATATTCCGTCGCGCTTGTTCACTGTGGTTGTTTGAGAACCAACCGACCTGACCCGAGCGACGCCGCGTTGGTTGATGCGATCGCCTCTAGCGGTTTCGATCTCGTGGCCGCGTCTCATTCTCACCGTATCAGCGGTTCAAGACGCATCCCCACCGGCGGCTCCGCGCCAGCATTTTGCTTTTACGGCCTGGGCAGCATTGTCTCGGGATATATCGCTTCTGACTTCGAGCGCGAGGGTTTGGTCGTGGTCGCCGGATTTCGCGCCGACGGCGCACTGGCATCCATCGAAGTCCGACCACTGTGGCTGACGCATTCTGGCTTCGCCGGGGACTCGCCGGCAAAAGCCAGCGCGATCTTCAATCGCTTTCTTGATCTTACCTTAGAAATTTCCGACGGCTCTTCGGCCCGCCGTTTCTACGAAGACGTCTCTCCCAGCGTCGTGCCGCTGTACGCCCGGGATATCCGCGCCGCATTCCGGCAAGCCGGCGTGATCGGCCTGGCTCGCAAGGCAGGACGAATCCGCGTCCGCCATCTGCGCCGTTTGATTCACGGAATAATTCCATGAGTCCCGCGCTCGCGTGGGGCGCACTTATTTCATTCTCCATCTGCGTCGCTCTCGTGCCGGTCATTCGTAAGCTTTGCCTGCACTTCGGCGCCGTCGATAATCCCGGCCCGCTCAAAATTCACACTCATCCCGTGCCGCGCCTCGGCGGTCTTGCCGTCGTGCTGTCGATCGTCGCGGGCATATTTTTAAATTGTCGGCAGGCTCCGGGCGCTACAGCATATTTATTCGCGGCGCTTGGCGTCATCTGGATCGCGGGCTTCGCCGACGATTTGCGCAATGTTTCACCCTTCGCGCGAATCGCGGCTCAAATGCTGGCGGGTCTCTTGCTCTGGCTCGGCGGATGGAGATTCTTGCCCGCAATTCCGAAAATCGGTGGACTGGGCGCAATGTTGGTCTGCGCGCTGGTGGTGGCGGTCGCCAACGGATTTAATTTGTTGGATGGTACGGACGGCCTTGCCGCCGGTGTTGCAGCCATCGTTGGCGCAAGCTACCTGGCAATATCCCTCGGCGCGGCGATTGCCCCACTCACGTTATCCGTCGCGGCCTGCCTGGCTGGCTCCTGCGCCGCATTTTTGGTTTTCAACTTCCCGTCTGCCACCATTTTCCTCGGCGACTCGGGCAGCACTGCCTTAGGTTTCTGCGTCGCATTTCTCGCCCTGAACTCCGCTCACGTGGCTCGCCCGGCCGAAACTGTCCAGTTCGCGCCGCTGCTCATCGCGGCACTCCCGCTCCTGGACGCAGCGCTCGCCTTGACTCGCCGCCTGCGTTGCAAAGCCTCGCCGCTCCTTGGCGATCGGCGGCACTTTTACGATCTTTTGACGACCGAGTGCGGCTGGTCCCCGCGTCGCGTAGCACTAGTAGCGTACTTCACCACCATGTCCCTGGCCATGGTGGCCTGGTTCGGCCGGCAAATTGGATTGCGTGGGTTCTTGGTTCTTTCCGGCCTAAGTCTGGCGGGCCTTCTAACTCTTGCGATCCGGCTGGGCTGCCTGCGGTCCGAGCAAACTGGAGCCGCCCTGCAACGGTCCGCTTAGCGGCAGTTAGCAATCGCGCGGATCTCTCGAGCTTCCAATAACAAACGCTCGCGTAGTGCGTCGCGTGCGCTCTTCGGCGCGAGATTCTTTCTGAATGCTTCCCGACTGCACTAGAAGCTTGCGCAGTTTCGCGCGTTCCTCGAGATCGATTTCGACCACTTCGAATGCGCGCGCTTGGGTATTCGCGTCGCGAACGATCGACTGCGCCTTCACCGCGTTGATCGTCCCGTTCATTCTCAGATCCACCACGCTGCCGGGGTGCAAATTTTGATAGCACACCGCGACTCCGCCACCCAGCGCCATCTCCGGAATTTCGACGCGGCAATTCTCCTTCAAGTTGGTGGTCACTGCGATCACCGGCTTTTCGAGACGCAGCCGAGGATATCGCCGTTGCCGAATCGCGGGCGACTCGGGATCGTTGTCCAAAATATCGATAGAAAGTTCCGCAACGTTTAGACCGCTGCGAGGCAGGAAATCGCGCCCCCAGTCCGGATCGATCTTATCCATTGCCTGTGCCGAGACCACGCGAAGCTCCGACGGGAATGCCCAACGCCAAGCTTTCCGGGATTCGGCGATCCTGCGCAAAATCGTTTCGCTCCCAGCCGTTCGTAGCCGCCCCAGCGCCTCGATTGCCTTTAATCGCAGATACTCGGTCGAGTCTCTCGGAATGTCGCCTTCCGCAATTCGTAGCAAACGCATTTCCGCGAGCTTTTCTCCCGACATCCCGATTTCGTCCACCGCCAAGGGACGGATCAGCGAGTCCAGCGAATCGAAAAGCATCAGCAAGAGCCGTCCGCGCTCCGCTGCGCCGCTCGACGCAATCTGCCGCACCACCCGGTCGTGCGACGCCCTTTTCCATTCTCTCATCCGCTCCGGCAGTCGCCGCTCGAGCTCTTCCATATCCATGCGGGCCAGAATTCCGATCGTATCGATTGCCTTGTTCGAATGCCCTTCGGTAAGCTGTTCGCGCAGATGTTCCAGGCCCTCAGCGCCCAATATTTCCAGCATGGACACCAGGAGATCGCCGTCCTGTCGGAAGCCCACGCGGCTGAAACGCGCGGCGATGTGCTCCGCTGATGGCTTCGGCATGCGCCGCAGCAAATCTTTCAATCCGTTCGGAACTTCTCCGGAACGCACCGACTCGTCTATGAACTCCGGCAGCTTGTCTTCCACTGCGATGCGCGACCGCAAGCTCTTTCCACCGCCCGACCGTTCTTGTTCCACGTACTCGATCATTTCCACTGACCGCTGAATTGCACCGTAAGAACGCTTTTTCGCCGCCTCCTGGCCCAAGCGGACGAATGCCGCTCCCAGCGCGCTTTGTAGCTCGGAATTTCGCTCCGCGGCTAGCTGCAATCCAACTTCGCGAATCGTTTCCGTGAAAACCTTTTCGTCGCTCTCGGCATACATTGGCGCAAGTTCCGCCAACCCCAGAGCCGTCTGTTTTCGCGCTTCTTCGTTCTTATTCCGAATGCAGCTAGCGTAATTCCTCAGAATAACTTCGGCTTCTTCCGTTTTGCCGTCTTTGAGCAAGCCGTCGACGTACTCCCGCACTTTTGCCGCCGGCACGCACCACGCGTCACCAGACAGCAACACGCTCTTGCGCTTCTCTGCCGGAACCTGCGACCAGAACTCCCGCGCCAGCACGTCCGTATGCGATTGCACCGGAATTCCAGCCCGCACTAGCTTTTCTTCGTACACGCCGACAATCTTTCGCAGCCCGTCCAGCTCCAAGCCCAGTTCGTCCAGAACCTGGCGAACCGCGTTCACCTTCACGTCGCCTCGCTCGAAGCTTTCCAGGGCGAAGCGCACTGCAATGTGCTCCGCCAGCTTCATCAGCACTGGCCGGTCAGACTCCTGCGAAGGAGCTTGCGCGGCTAGCGCACTAAGGGCCTGACTCACCGTGAACCGTGCGCGCCTTGGCAGCGACGAAAGGCGCGACTGAAATGCTGATGGATCGAGCTTGTCATTGGCCGCGTCGTTCGTGCGAGCGATTTGTGCAAGCACTTGCAATATGCCCTGCAGTTCGTCTTGTTGCAGCGACATCAGGCCCGTTTCGACTGCAAGCGAGCCCCTTCCCGCGTTCCGCGCCGGCCGGGCAACGCGTATACCTGAAGACGAGTGCACCCAGCGGCTCAGCGGCCCCTCCGGTGCTTCCACAGCCTGGCCATTGCTTGCGAGCCAGCCCTGCGGATCGCTCGGCGATGGTTGTGCGCCGCCCGAAGGCTGATCCGTCGAAAGATTGCCTTTGAGCCAGAATCCTCCGGAATTAGGTTTCAGCGGCACTCCGGTGCCACCGCCATTCACGATGTTCCAGCCACCCGACCCGTTGACTGGGGTAATCGGTCCCTCGGTCCTAGCAGGACCACCCGCAACGTTCGGAGCTGAGAACTGCGGGCCTTCGAGCGCGGCTGATAAGTTGCCAGAATAAGCATCGCTCAATGGCTCACCGCTGTAGCCACCCGCGCGGCCGGCTTGGCCATTCGAACCGCCGATCCCGCCGCTGCCCGCGCCGCCTGCCGGTCCGCCGCCGGCCGGAAAATCACTTCCGACCCCAGAGCCGTACCCGAATCTACCGCCATGACCAGATCCGCCACCGGGTCCATACCCACTGCCGCCACCCGATCGGCCGATTCCTGGGCCGCCGTTCCCGCTGCCTGCTTCTCCGCGCCCCTTTGTGCCTTCTGCCGCCACGATCAGTTGCAGCAGCTTTTCGGGATCGTTCAGCAGCGCATCAGTTTGCTCGGCGTTCATTCCCAGCGTCCGCGCAGCTAGCTGGGCCGCCACGGTGGTCTTGGCTACAGCCGAGTCCGCCGGTACGAAACAAACCTCGTTCACATGAATGTAAGGATCGCCTTCAAGCGCAGCCTTCATCTGCTCTGCAAGCTGCGCCGGTTTTGATCCCGAACCCGACGGAAACCCGCGCACGAAACGCGCCAGACTGGCCTGTGTGACCTTCGGCGAAAAGTGAATGCTGGCGATGCCTGACGAAGAAAGCATCTGTGCAAAGCTCTTCTCGGACGTCCCGGATTCCAGCGGGCTCCCGTCCACCAGCAATTGGTCGGCGGAAACAGCGAGCAATAGTCCTGCCTCATCGTCCACGCCCAGCGCGGTGCGCAACTCGCTCCAGGCCGTTTCGTACTGTTTCGCGGTCCGGGGGTGCCCGAAATCATACATGCGGGCGAACTTGAGCAAGATGTTGAGGCTGCGGACAAACCCGCGGGCGGCCGCCGCTCGTGCCTGGATGTTCTCAACCATAGTGTGCAGCGGGCGAACCCGCCTGTGACTCACACTATGAACGTCGGGCAAACGACCGGCAATGGTACTGGTGTCCTCTTTGGCACTCCCGCAGGGTCCTATGGTGTTGATGGGACGGAAGTTCTGGTACGGCGGCAACCGGCAACCGGCGAAAGTGTGGAAATGCGTGAGTCAAGCTGCTTAACGTGATCGAGGATCGCTATTGCGCCCAGATTTCGCAATAGAGTTTCGCGCGCTCGGCTACGTTCGATCTCGCGTGATACGACTCCAATGAACGGCATACCGACTGAACGGGCGGCAAGCGCGTCGTCCACGTTATCTCCCACGTAGACCGCCTTGGCAGGATCGCGCCCGCTCAAGATTGCCAACAAGCCTTCAGGGTCGGGTTTGTGCTTGGAAACGTCTTCCGCCGTTACGATATAGCGGAAGAACTCGCGCGCTCCGCAGCGTTCAAGCGTGTGATTCAATTCCTGCGGCACGCGGCCGGTGAAAATCGCAAGTTCCGCGCGAGCCGCCAAGCGGCGCAGTTGCGGTTTGGGCAAGAGCCATTTTTCCCGCTCCACGTTGCCGCGGTCTCCGTTCGCACCCCAATAGAGCTCCAAGAACTTTCGCTTTATCTCGGCGTATTCAAACTTCCCGCCGAGCGACTGTACCCAGGCGGTCGAAAGAGTCCAGTCGTCGTTGTAGCCAGACTGGTTCTTCCACTTCTGAAGCTGGTGCGATGTGACGCGCTTGTTCGTAAAAAAGCGCACCGTCTCAAGCGTGGTCCGGTGAAACGATCCGCGAACGTCCACTAGCACGCCATCGACATCAAAGATAATCAGTTCGGGCTGAAACATCGGCAGGCTTTTTTTTCGTGGCACTTTGGTATTGGCGCTCGGGAAATCAGGAAATCGATTCGTCCGAATTCTTCGCGGAATCGTCGCCCGGTTGTTTCTTCGGCGATTCCGGCTCGGGGCTTTGCGCGTCTCCATCGCTGGAATTCCCCGATTCTGAGGATGACGCTTCTGCAGGCGCGTCAGGAGAAGCGCTCGTCGCGATTCCGGCTCCGGGCTCGGGTGCGGACGGCGCAAGCGCGGGTTCTTCAGTCGGCACTGCCGTAGGTTCGCTCTTCGGTGCGACTGACGGCGGGTTGCCTTCGGCTGGGGCGGATACTGATTTCAGCGCTTCCAGGCGCCTTGCCAGCACCTCCGCCAATAAATCGATCACCAATTTCGCGCCGCTGCCATCAGGGTCTTTCGCCGGATTGTACGCCGCAACGTCGATCGCGGCCAGATGCGCCTGCGTGGCAAAAACGTGGAGCGTGGCGCGAACGTCGTCGAGATTCAACCCGCCTTCGGACGGGTAATTCGTCGCCGCGAATCCGCTGATCACGCCCACATCAATATGCAGCACAAATTCGTTCTTCTCTCCGTGGATGCGTTCGATCGCGGTACGTGCCGCAACCGCCGCTCCCATCCGCTGGACGTCGGCTGCCAGGTAGCGGCGAAGAGTGCTCCGTTCCAACAGCTCGCGCTCCGCCGGATCGAGGCGCGCGACGCCAAAGAGCGCCACATCCGGATCCCGAACCAACGGAGGCTCGCTCCAGAACCGAACTAGCTCCGCCGCGCCGCGCCCGGTGACGTGCGAAATTACCATGCCGTCTAAAGAACCCGATGCCGTGGTCGCCGGAGTGTGCAGATCGGCATCGTGGTCCATGTAGATCAATCCGACGTTGCGATAGTAGCGCCGTACGCCGGCAATGGTGGCGAGCACGACGGAACAATCGCCGCCCAGAATGAGAGGCAACGCTGCCGCTTTTACGGCAAGTTCGACACGAGGTTTTAGCGCGTTGAGAGATGCGAGGACGCCGGAAATATTTCTCGCGCGAGGACTCTCTTCATCTGGTCTGGAAAGCTGAACGGGATCATTGCCAAAATCCTCGACTTCGTAGCCGATGGAGCGGAGACGATCGAGCAGGCCGGCGGAGCGGAGCGCGGCGGGAGCGCCTTCGTGTCCTGCCGAGATGGCGGCCGCACTGGTGGGCGATCCTAATACAATAATTTTATTTGACTGGCGGACGATTTTGACCGCCACTCACACGCTCCTATTGTAAGTTGTGCCAGCGCCGGACGATCGGCAGTTCAATTTGCGGCCCTTCCCTGGCGCGCCGCGGCGAGCTCCGGCGGAAGAGTGAACCGCACGTCCTCGCGAATCAGTTCGAGATCGCGATGATTGGTGAACCCAAAATTCGAAAGCCGTTGGCTCACTTGTTCGACTAAAATTTCCGGCGCTGATGCTCCGGCGGTCAGGCCAAGCGTTTTCACGTTTTCGAGTGCTTCGGCGTCAATGTCGTTGGCATCTTCGATCAGCCTCGCCGCCACTCCCGCGCGCTGTGCCACTTCAACAAGCCGGTTGGAGTTCGAGCTGTTCGCGGAGCCGACTACGAGAATCAGTTCGACTTCGCGCGTGAGCGCCTCGACGGCTTCCTGCCGGTTTTGCGTAGCGTAGCAAATGTCGTCCGACGCGGGGCCGACAATTTCCGGGAAGCGCTGACGCAAGCGGGCAACGATTTCCTGCGTGTCGTAGAGCGAAAGGGTGGTCTGCGTGAGAAATGCGAGACGCTTGGGGTCTAGGACCTGCAATTTATCCACTTCCTCGACGCTGCCGACGACGACGGTTTGTTGCGGCGCTTCGCCGGATGTGCCGACGATTTCCTGATGATCGCGATGGCCAATTAGGATCAGGGTGCGGCCCTCGCGCGCGAATTTCAGCGCTTCGAGATGGACTTTGGTGACCAGCGGACAAGTGGCGTCGATCACTTTCAGACTGCGTTCCTTGGCTTCGGAGCGAACGCGCGGCGGAACGCCGTGCGCGCTGAAAACCAGCACCGAGCCGACGGGGACTTCTCCGATGGCTTCGACGAAGATCGCGCCGCGGCGGCGCAACTGATCGACGACGTAACGGTTATGGACGATTTCGTGATGCACGTACACCGGGCGGCCAAACGTCTCAAGCGCCAACTCGACGATGTCGACGGCGCGCACGACCCCGGCACAGAATCCTCGCGGGCGGACGCGGACAAGCGTCTTCGCTCCGTTGTTCGATCCCTGTATGTTCGTGAGTGTCAAGGTTTTCTCCACAAACCATTCCATCTTACCTGAACAGGCAGGTTGCCGCCAACTTGTTCGCGCGACATGCCTGTAATTTCACCCCTGGGAGCTGCGAGGATGATTCCGGCGGTCGGAATCAGTTCCTGCAGGCGAAAGAATTGCGAAAAAGCCGATGATGCGGGACGTTCCGGGTGGAGGCCTGCCCGGTCTCTTGTTTTCAATAGTTTAGGAGCGTTTCGACTCGATCGACTGTTCCGGGTCGAAATTGCGTTTGAGAGAGAGCGACAGCTCGCGGCGGGACTTCGTCGCGGCCCGAAATACCGCAAAATGCGCGCCTGGAGACCGCAGGCGCCTGGCATGAGCAACCTCCCACGAGCCAAAATGCGACCTGTCTGATCGTACCTGATCTTACATCATATGTCAATGTGAAAGCTGCGGAAGCACTGCGGCTGGAGACAAATAAAACAGAAAATCGGCGCCGTTGGCAAGAAGCGCTACGAGCGCGGCGCCCACAATTTCAGAATCAGAAAAGTCCATCTCCGCAACTCGCACGGCAGGATGAGAATCCGCTCCCTCGTGGCGTCATCTGCAGCCTCATTTATCGTTAGACGCGTGGCCGTGCTCCGCATGCGGCAAAGCGCACTCAAAATTCGCCGCATCGTTTGTCGAACCCGATCCGCTGTAGCGAGCCTGGCGCGGAAACGCGCAGATCGGCCGCGTGCCGCCCGCGGGAAAATTCTTCGCGACGAGAGGATCGAAGGGAGCTCCAGCGGGAAACGGCGAGGAATCGTTCTTGTTCGCCGCTATGATCTTCTCAGGCGCCGAACTTTCTTCCACCCAACCGGTGATGGCATTCAGCAGATTGGCGTTAAAGCTGCTCGTTGCCGGGCCGCCCCCGCAATGCGCCATGTTTGGGATCATGAAGAGCCGGGCAAAATCCGGCGCATCTTTAGTCTTTTTTTCAAGCGCTTTGTAATAGGAAACCAGATCGGCACCGGAAAAAATCCCGTCGTTCACCGAATCGTACATCAACAATTTCCCGCCGTGCTTCCGGAAGGCCTTGAGTGAAGGGGAGAGTCCCGAAGACGTTCCTGTCATAAACTCCATCGCGCTTTCCGGATACTCCGCAGTTCTCGCGTAGATCTTTGGCGCGTCCGTATCGAAATTGTAATGGAATATGAACGCTTCCTGCCCGCTGGGCCCGCCTACCGGTGTGGCTACGGGAGGAGTCGTAAAAATCATCGGCACGGCGCCCGCGCCCAAAGTCAAATTAATGGCGCTGTTGGTCTTTGGCGCGCCGAATCCGGCCACATTCCACATTGCCCATCCGCCGCCGGCAGCCGACGGCGGATCCCAAATGCCTGCGTCCCAATACCATCTCGAATAAAGCGCCCGACCTTGAGAATTTTTCGGACCAGCATAGATTCTCTTGAGCGCTTCCACCTGCTCGGATGTAAGGCACTGGCCTCCGTGCGGAGTATTTCCGTGCGCTCCGCCGACTTTGCATGTGAACGCATCGAGCGCGGGATAAACCAGCTTGTCGGAGCAGCCGGTGTAGTCGTCGATGATTCCGTCAACCAATCCATCGAGCTTGTCGCAGGCGCTGAGGATCGCGGCGGAAGCTACCTCCAAATCCCGCGAAGGGAATGTCTGAGGCAGGTATGGCTGGCCGTTCACATCCGTGGAGGTCGCCAGCGGCGCAAGCTGTTGCTCGTTCCACGCTTCGGCGACAGCCGCTCGTGGTAAGTCGAATCCGGGGTTTCCCGCGACCAAGCCGTTGAACATCTGTGGATCGCGCTCCGCAGCGACCATGGCATCGCGCCCGCCGTTTGAGCAGCCGACTAGATACGAGTACTGCGGATCTTTTCCGTAATAGCGAGAAATGATCTGTTTGGAAACCGTGGTTGTCTGCGCGATGCCGTTGTAGCCGAAGTCGATTCGCGCCTGCTCGTCGATGCCGAAATGCGCCGAGCCTCCGGCCTTCGGATCATCGTCAATCCATCCCAGCGCCGGGTTCCCCGGAGCGTTCTCATGTCCGCCGTCGTCGGCCGCAACGGCCCATCCCTCGCTCAATTCCCGTCCCAGGCTTCCTTGCGGATTCCTGATCGATCCGTCGATTCCGCCTCCACCCTGCATTTCGAATCGTCCGATCCAAGTGTCCGGCAGATTCAGCTCGAATCCGATACCGTAGGTGAAGTGATCAGGGTCTTGCATGCTGGTACGCTGATCGATGGCTCCAATCACGTGGCAATAGTTTCCCTCGGCCGCTTTGGTCTCGCTGGCGCCGATGATGCGCGTGTTCGCGAGCTTGAGGCTCGTCAAGTCAGCGCATTTCATCGCTGGCGCAGCGCTCGGAGCCGCTGCACAACGTGCGCTGAACGCCATCACGAGGAGCGCGCTTGCAGCCGTACCAATCATCATGCGGTTCCAGAGTTTTTTCGGCGCAGCCGCGCGGCGTGTCATCGAATCCTCCTTGCACGAATGATTCCCATACCGATACCGCCAAAGCCCCAGACGATAGGCGTTTCAAACCAGATCGTAGGCGCGCCCGTACACGCAAACTGCGCGAAGCCCCGCAGTCGGGCACGATACATCGCTCCTGCTCTTTCACACAACGAATTTGTCTCCAGATGAAAAGGTGGAAACGCCCTAATCCATCGCACGCGTTCTCCGGGAAAATGCGACAGGGTTCAAAATAACAACATATTGCCTTGAGCTGCGGGTGCTGGCTTGACACTTTGCGAGGCGAGACCGTAGCATCGAATGCGCCCCAGCGCGCGAGCGCGCCGGGGACCCCGTATTGTGCGCGTGCCGGCGTAGCTCAGTGGCAGAGCGAGGGTCTCATAATCCCTAGGCCGTGGGTTCGATTCCCCCCGCCGGCACCATTCTTACTTTCTTGGTTTCAAGGAGTTCCACGGAATTCGGTCTCCGCGACCGAGGGCTGTCAGATTGCGCACCGAAACATTCACCTGGGGCCGTCGGGACGCCAAGAATCCTTATCCCGGCGATCGGAAGCTGCGATGCAATCACCGTAGGCCCCCGCGAACCGTCTCCCGTTCGTCATATCCTAAGGAAGCGAGTTCGATTCCCCGGCTGCCGCGCTGCTGAAGGCCGCAGCGTTTATTTCAGAGATCAAAGCACCGGATGCGCGTAATAAAGCGCAGGACTAGCGACGGACGGGATCGCCGGAATCAAGCGGAGTGGGAGGCGAACTCCAGTCCGCATTTGCGCGCGAATAATAGCCCTCAGTGGTACGCGCCGTCAGGCCGGACTTAGAGACACGAACCTGCAAGCGGTGGTATTTGCCGGGCCGATCGTCCGAGGGCGGTTGGAAGGATATCTCGTAGTAAGTTCGGGCATCGGCGAGGCATTTTTGCAGAAGGCCGGCAATGTCGTTGTTGGCTTCGAGAACGAGTCCGCCGCTCTGGGTGGCGAGCACTTGCAACCCTAAATCTCCCGGTGCAACTTGGCCAGGTTTGCTAATTCCTTTCAGGAAACTCTGCCAATAGTCCTCGCGCTCGAGCGATTCGCTCGCGCCCCACGGATTTACGTTGTAGAGAGTAATGCGGTCGCGCAGGAAATCCGTCGAGAAATCGACAATATCGCCGAAAAGTTGCTGCTGTTTTTTGCCGTCGAGCTGGACTTCGGGACCGGAGAGGAGCGGCCAGCCAGGAGAAACGCAGAGGACGATCTTGCGTCCAGGAAGCGGGGCCTCGCGCTGCACCAGTTGATGCAGACCTTCCAAAGAGAGCTGAAAACGCTCGGCCGCGCCGTAGAAACCGGCGGACCGGCGGATGCTGCGGAGACCGAGGGTGTATTGATCTAATGCGGCACGAAGCTTGTTCCCGTCCTGCGAGAAACCCTGCTGAAACTGGATACCTGTATCGGTAAGGACGGCCAGCGTGGTGGGGTGGGCAAGATCACCGCCATCGGCAACGAGTACCTTATCGATCTGGTTGCGCGCGAAGACGATGGCTTGGTAAGGCGCGTTCACCGTGTCGATAAGAACGATCACCTCGATTGGTGCTTTATCGCCGTCAACTGCTTGGAACGAGGTGATTTTCTGCGAAACGTTGTTATCAAGGAGGGTAAACTCCTGCTCCTGAAGACCACTGATTGGCGTTCCGGATTTGTGAGTCACAACCACGTCAAGGTAGATGCTATTGTCCGCGGGCTGGGCGGGCCGGTTGGCCTGCTGTGCTACAGCCGCAGGCGCGAGAATTAGAACTGCGAGAAGAAAATAGCAGCGTACGTTAATGGACATGTGCGCATCCTTCTGCGAACCGAGCAACCGCGCTTCATGAGGATTTACTTGATTGACTTAAACTATCAAATACAATCGCTCAAAGATAGCTTAGGTACAGGTACAAACAAAACTGGGAGACTGAGAACGGGCGAGGTGCTTTCGCTTCGCAGCGCGGCATTCGTTCGCAAGAATCCCCAGCCTTCGCTCAAGACGCTAGCGCTACAGCATCCGAAACATCCGGAGAAAAAAAGTGTGTGACGCGCAGGCACAGTTCGGTATATAGAGCGTTCGGTGAGCGACGGCTACGATACCGGCCAGCAGTGCGGCTATCAAACTGTGCGGGAGGGACAGGACAGATGAGGCGTGATTTGCGACGGGCGCTTCGTCACTTGCTTTTGACTTCGTTGGCTGGGGTAGTGATCGCCGCGGCACCCGCACTGGCGCAGCAGTCATGCGAGAGCCTTTCGTCGGTAAAGATTCCGTCGGTCACGATCACGCTTGCGAAATTGATCGCGCCGCCGCCGGATTTCGAGGTTCCGAGTCTGCCAGGACGATATGGCACGCCGGCAGGGCAGAAAGTATCGGTGCCGTTCTGCAGAGTCGCTGGCTACTCCGCGCCGACGAGCGATTCGCACATTGCATTCGAAGTTTGGCTGCCGCCGGCGGCGAAGTGGAACGGGCTGTACCTGGGAGAGGGCAATCCGGGGTTCGTCGGATCGATCAGCTACGGCGGCATGGCAAAGGAACTTGAGCTGGGATACGCGACGGCGTCCACTGACACGGGCCATGCAGACAAAGAAGCGACGGGCGCGCTGCCGCCGCGGGCCATCGGGCATCCGGAAAAAGTAGCCGATTGGGGATACCGCGCGGTCCATGAAACCACGGTGGCCGCGAAACGGATCATCCGCGCCTATTACGGGAAGCCCGCGAGGCTTTCTTTCTGGAGCAGTTGCCACGAGGGCGGCAACCAGGCGTTGACCGAAGCGCAGAAGTATCCGGCGGATTTCGACGGAATCGCGGCGGGCGATCCGGCCTACGACATCACGCACCTGCAGGCCGTGTCGGTGTACCTCTCATGGGTGGCGCTTAAGGACGGAGTGAAGGCGCCCGGCTATATTCCGCCGGCGAAGTTTGCGGTAATCCATCGAGCGGTGCTCGACAAATGCGATGCGCTCGACGGAGTGCGCGATGGCATCATCGAGGATCCGCCGCTCTGCCATTTCGATCCGGCGACGATTGAATGCCCGCCGAAAGAGGACAACGACTCGTGTCTGACGCCGGCGCAAGTGCATACGGCCCGTATCGCTTACGAGGGCGCGAAATTCGACGACGGTAAGCAGATTTATCCGGGCCTGGAGCCAGGCAGCGAACTGGATTGGCATTGGATGTTCAGCGGCCCCGCGCCGATGGCCATCAACAAGGATTTTTTTGCGACCGTAGCCTTCCGGAACCCCAATTGGGATTGGCACATGTTTGATGTGTCGCGCGATACGCGGCTGGCCGATCGAAAGATTGGCGCTATGGTCAACTTTACGGATCCGAATTTGCGGCCGTTCAAGGAACACGGCGGAAAGCTGCTGATGTACCAGTCGTGGCAAGAGGCCGCGATTCCTCCCGGTGGACTGGTAAATTATTACAAAAGCGTGGTGAAAACGCTGGGAGGTCTGGGCAAAACGCAAAGTTTTGCGCGGTTGTTCATGGTGCCGGGCGAGGGCATGTGCTCCGGCTTCTCCGTGGGCAGCTACCAGGGCGCGTGGAACGCGCTGGACGTGATCGAGAAGTGGCGCGAGACGGGCGTACCTCCGGCGAAGATTATTGTCTCGAACCGCGTTAAAGGCGAGGTGAACCGCACGCATCCGATATGCCCGTACCCGCAGGCTGCGATTTACAAAGGCAGCGGCGATCCGTACGATGCCGCCAACTTTACTTGCGGAAACCCGAAGTGGTGAGGCGCGCGGAAGGGTAACGATGGGCGAGGCTGAGATCCAGAAGTACTGCGATTTAATGGAGGAAATCAAAAGAAGGACCGCCGTTGTCGATTTCTTCCACGCGGGTGGCGGCCACGCGCTCTACTTGCCAACTACAGTTGAATCCGTGGCACTGCAGCTTAGGAAGATCATGGAGCTAATCGCCCTCGGATCGCTCGTCGCCAATAAGGAACACTACTCTGCAGCGTACGAGAAATTCGCGACGCACTGGCACGCAGGAAGAATTTTGAGGGATGTTGAGAAGATAAACCCAGATTTCTATCCGAAGCCGGTCATGGAAGGACCCCACTACCAGCTGATGGATCGCCAGCCCGACTACTTATCGAAGGGGGAGTTCGAAGCAGCATACGAAGAATGCGGTCCAATAATGCACGCAGAGAATCCTTACGGCGCTCGCGTGGACTATCACCATTACCGAGCAAAACTCCCGGAGTGGCGAACTAAGATCGTCAACCTGCTAAACAACCACCAAATCCGCCTCCTTGGGGAGACAGGATTCTGGCTGATACACATGAAAGAAGATCGGGACGACAAGGCCCACTACTACAAGTTCGTGCCGGAATTCAGCAAAGCTTCGGGCCCACCCATTGCGCCGGGCTAGGGCGTGTGCCCTGACTTAGATTAGGATCATCGGGGGGGACGGCGATGCCACAGGACGCGTCGGTAGTTGCTACCAGCGGGTTGAAGCTACAGACGATCAAGCGGGACGACGCGACGGTGATTCAATGCACCGGCAAGCTGACATCTGAGTACGCTGCGGCGCTGAAAACGTATGTGAAAGATGCGATTCCGCAGGCGAAGCGGATCGTTCTCGACCTGGCCGAGGTAACGAAGATGGACAGCCTCGGGCTGGGCACACTGGTGGGGCTGTACGTCAGCGCCAGAAAAGCGAAATGCGAGTTGGCGCTGGTGAACTACAACCAGTCGATCAAAGAGCTGCTGGGAATAACGAACTTGCTTTCCGTTTTCGAAGATTGCGCACGCACAGGTATGCGAATTCCGTGAACTCTCACTTTCACGCGGCCATTTCCGCCGATTCGGAAACTTGCTAGCACCGTCGTACGTACCATCATCGTGCATGCAAGTGGCGAACAACGCTTGACATGCGTCGCAGCGTCGTATTAGCTAGCACATCGCATTTTTGCAGGTGGCTTTTTTACTGGGGGAACAGGTATGTCCAAACTGAAATGGCTGGGCGCGGCCGGGCTAGCGCTATCAATGGCTGCATGGGGAGTGGCGTGGACGCCAGCGGCGCGCGCACAAGAGCCGCAAGCAGGCGAACACACAGGCGGCGCGACTACGACCAATCCGACCGAGCATATGACGCCCGCGGAAATCCAAAGTGGCAAATTGAATTTTCAGGGTTCATGCGGCGAATGCCACGGAGTGGATGCGAGCGGAGGCGTTGGTCCGAATCTGCATGGAGTGGTGCAAAAACACGGGGCACAATTCGTCTTCAATGCAATCCGCCACGGAATTCCGGGCACTGCCATGGCGGCGGTGAGTTCGCTGAACGACAAGCGCGCGTGGCAAGTGGTCGGATACCTGAAAACGCTCACCGTCGCGCCAGGATCGATGAAGGTGAACGGCGATCCGGCGAAGGGCAAAGAGCTGTTCGCTTCGAACGGCTGCGCGATGTGCCATCAGATCGGCGAGAAAGGCGGGGCAATCGGGCCGGAGCTGACGGACATCGGCTCAATGCGTTCGCCGAAGTATCTGGAGGAAGTGCTGATCGACCCGGGGAAAAATCCTCCGGCTGATCCGGCGCTGCCCGAGCGACGCATGTGGACCGGCTACCTGCTGACCAAAGTGGTGACCAAAGACGGAAAGACGTTCACGGGCGTGCGCGTGAATGAAGATACGTTCGTGATCGTGCTGCGGGACATGGCCGGAAACTACCACACGTTCAAAAAATCGAACTTGGAGTCGATCGATAAAGAATTCGGGAAAAGCTTCATGCCAAGCTTCAGCCATCTTTCCGAAGCGCAGCGCAACGATCTGGTGGCCTACTTGATGACTCTGAAGGGGGCGCAATGAGAATTATCGGGCGGATGGCAATCGCGCTGGCATTGTTGATGATTCCGGCTGCGTGCGTGGCTCAGTCACCGGTGACGTTCGAGGATATCGTCCGTTCGGCGGCGGCGCCAAATCCCGGAAACTGGCTGACGTATGGAGGGAATCTGGCGGCGCAGAGATTTTCGGAGCTGAAGCAGATCGATACCGACAATGTGAAATCGTTGAAGGTGGCATGGGTTTACCAGCTGGGTGGGAGAGGCGTGATCGAATCGACGCCGCTGGTGAACAACGGCATTATGTATGTGACGGCACCGCCGAGCACGGTGGTGGCGATTGACGCGCGCACCGGCAAAGCGCTATGGCAGTTCACTCCGCAATTGCCGCGCGATCTGGTGACCATCGGACTCTTCCCCACTAATCGCGGCGTGGCGCTGCTGGGAAACACGGTTTACCTCAATACGATCGACGCGCACCTGGTGGCGCTCGACGCAAAAACCGGACGCGAGAAGTGGAGCGTGGAAGTCGCTGACAACAAAAAGGGATTTGCAGACACCGGCGCGCCGCTGGCGATCAACGGGAAAATTATCGTTGGCGTAGGTGGAGGCGAAGCGGGAGCGCATGGATTCCTGAGCGCCTTCGATGCGAAAGATGGAAAGCTGTTGTGGAAGCTCTACACTGTTCCGCGCAGCCCTAGCGAACCCGGCGCGAGCACCTGGGCGAACGGAAGCTGGTCCAACGGCGGCGGCACCACGTGGAATACCGGCTCGTACGATCCAGAGACCAACACGATTTACTGGGGCACCGGGAATCCGGCACCGGACTGGAACGGCAAGGGGCGGATGGGCGACAACCTGTTCACCTGTTCCCTGCTGGCCATCGACGCGAACACGGGAAAGATGAAATGGTATTTCCAGTTTACGCCGCATGAAGTGCATGACTGGGATGCGTCCGAGCCGCCGATTTTGTTTGACGCGAAAGTGGATGGGCAGATGCGCAAGCTGGTGGCGCTGGCGAATCGCAACGCGTTCTATTACGTGCTCGATCGCACGACCGGCAAATTCATCACCGGCGTGCCATTTGCAAAGCAGACTTGGGCGAAGGGCTTGGACAAGAACGGGCGGCCTATCAAGTATCCGGCGAAGGATATCGACCCCAGCCCGGAAGGGACGCTGGTGTATCCCTCATTGACGGGCGGAGTGAACTGGACCAGCCCGTGCTATAGCCCGATGACCGGGCTTTTCTACGTGAACGCTCGCGACGCCGGCGCCTGGTATATCCAAGGCGAGCGTAAAATGGCGCCCGGCAATTCCAACGGAGTGGTGGGCGGCGGAGGCGGAGGCGGACGGTTCATGGTGGGCGATCAGGACGTGACGTCGATTCGCGCGCTGAATGCGGTGACTGGGAAGCGCGTGTGGAATTTCCAGATGGTGGGAGATTCGTGGACCGGAGTACTGGCGACGGCAGGCAACTTGGTGTTTTCCGCGGACGCCGAGGGAAATTTCTTCGCGCTGAACGCCACGACGGGCGAGAATCTGTGGCACATCAGCCTCGGTTCGGCGCTGCGATCGAATCCGATGACGTTCGCTATGGACGGACACCAGTACATCGCGGATTCTTCGGGAAGTTCACTGTTCGTGTTCGATCTTCCCCGGGACTGACCGAGCCGCGAAGCTGAATCCAGGAATGGAACATCGTGTGTGTTGATTTCCGGCGGGCGGCGAATTTCCAAATTCGCCGTCCGCTTTTTGTTTGAATGTGTACAATGCTCCGCGGGGGGACTTGGAAATGACCTCAAAACGCAAATGGCGTGCAGCCACATTCGCCATAGTGATCGGCGCATGCGCGATTTTGGCGGCGGCGCCGTATGCCACGGCGCAGATTCCCACCGGGCAGGCGCCGCCGCACAAAGCTCATCCGCCAGCGACGCCGGAGTCGATCGCACAGGGCAAAAAGATTTTTGACGGCACCTGCGCGGTATGCCACGGGATCGACGGCAGTGGCGCGAACGGGCCAAATATCCGCAGTGCAGCGCGCACAATGGGTCCCGAAGGACTCTACAACCGAATCTGGGGCGGCGTGATCGGTTCCGGAATGCCCGATTTCTCATACCTCGGCGAAGACAAGATCTGGCACGTGGTCGATTACGTGAGCACGTTTGGAGAGGTACACGGCGCCGCGGCAACAGGCAATCCGCGACAGGGCAAGGAAGTGTACGAATCGAACGGATGCGCTTCCTGCCACAGCATCGACGGGCACGGAGGCGATTCCGGACCGGACCTTTCGAATATCGGGTCGATGCGCTCGGCGGCTTTTCTGCGCGATGAAATTTTGAATACGGGCGCAAATAAGCCCGATGGGGAGCCGGGACTATCGTCGCGAGCGGCTTACGGCGGATACAGGATGTATCGCGCAACGCTGGCGGACGGAAAAGTGGTGACGGGAACGAGAGTGAACGACTCGTCGTTCAGCATGCAATTGCGAGACGCGCAGGGAAACATTATTTCGGTGAATAAAATGACGGCAAAGAATATCGAGGAGCTGCCGGATAAGAGTTTCATGCCGAGTTACAAAGGCAAGCTTTCGGACGGGCAGGTAAATGACCTGGTGGCCTACCTCGCCAGCCTGGAGGTCGCACGATGAAGCTGGCGAAGTTCGTCTGTTACGGATTCGTTCTGCTCGGGCTGCTGCTGGGATGCCGCACGACTGCGCGGGCGCAGCAGAATGTTACCTACGAGCAAATTCTCCATGCGGCACAGCATCCGCGGGACTGGTTGACTTACGGCGAGAACTATTCGTCGTGGCGATACTCCGGGCTGAAGCAGGTAGATACATCGAACGTGGATCAACTGAAAATGCAATGGGTATATCAGCTGAACCACCAGGGAATATTCGAATCCACGCCGCTTGTGGAGGGCGGCATGATGTACGTGACCGAACCGCCCACGACGGTGACGGCGCTGGACGTGCGCACGGGACGTCCGATATGGCAATGGACGGCGCCGCTGCCGAAGCGATTGCTGACCATAGGGCTGTTCCCCACCAACCGAGGCGTGGCGCTGCTGGGGGAGAACGTCTATGTGGCAACGATTGATGCACATTTAGCGTGTCTAGACGCGAAAACAGGAGCGTTGAAGTGGTACGTCGAAGTTGGTGACAACTCTACAGGCGTGGCGATCACCCAAGCGCCGCTGGCGTTGGACGGCAAAATCATTGTCGGAATGGGCGGGGGCGAGGCCGGCTTACGCGGATATATCGACGCGTACGACGCGAAAACTGGGAAACGGCTCTGGCGGCTATACGCTGTGCCCAGCGCTGGAGAGAAGGGCGTTCAAACGTGGGAAGGCGACAGTTGGAAGTACGGCGGCGCTACAACCTGGAATACGGGCTCTTACGATCCGGAGACCAATACGATTTTCTGGGGCACCGGAAATCCAGCGCCAGACTGGAACGGCGATGCACGAAAGGGAGACAACCTGTATTCGTGTTCCCTGCTGGCGATCGATGCCAACACTGGAAAAATGAAATGGTATTTCCAGTTCTCGCCGCATGAGACGCACGATTGGGATTCGGCGGAGCCGCCCATCCTTTTTGACGCCAAGATCAACGGCCAAATGCGGCACTTGGTAGTACAAGCGAACCGGAATGCGTTCTACTACGTGCTGGATCGCGACACCGGGAAGTTCATCGCTGGACAGGCGTACGCGAAGCAAACGTGGGCCAAGCGACTTGATGCCAATGGCCGTCCGATCGAGTTGCCGAATAACCAACCGACGAAAAAAGGAAATTTGATCTACCCAAGCATCACGGGATCGGTGAACTGGACCAGCCCGTCGTACAGTCCGCTCACAGGGTTTGTATACGTGAACACGCGCGAGCAAGGCGCGGTCTACTATAAGGGAAATCCGACTATGGAGCCGGCGAACCCGGCGGACACGGGCGGAGGCGGCGGGCAGAAAGTAATTGGCGGAGACAAGATGTACAGCGCGGTCCGGGCGTTGGAAGGCACCACCGGCGACCGCAAGTGGCAGTTCAAGATGGTGGGTGATTCTTGGACCGGCACGCTAGCGACAGCGGGCAACCTGGTGTTCTGCGCGGACGCCGAGGGGAATTTCTTCGCGCTGAACGCGACAACCGGCAAGCCGCTGTGGCACGTGCAGCTGGGAAACTCGGTACGCGCCAATCCGATCACGTACGAAGTGGACGGCAAACAGTACGTGGAAGCCGCTGCAGGCAATTCGATTTTCACCTTCCGCCTGCCGTAAATCTAAATCGCGGAGTGCGAGTCAGCGGGCGGGCGCCACACCGTGCACGACGCCAATTCCGTCGCTTCAGGCAACGCCACCGATGTGGTCAGAGCAACGGTGATGGTCGGGCCTAGTATGTCGGTCTCACCGACAACGGGCGCGGGCCTCTGACACTGCGGTGACGGCCGTTCGATCACGGAATCGCCAGATCGTAATGGGCCGCAAGTATAGGAGCGCTCACCTGTACTTTTTGTACTTATTTTGTGTTGAAATCAGCGCCCCGAAGCCGGAAGGTAGAAGCTTGGATTCGCGGAGGAATTCGCGTCGAAAGAGGCAGAACCGGATGACAGCGCGAGAGAAACCCGCAGCGGGCTTAGGGACGTATCGAGCTTCGACGAGCGATTTTTGCGCTGGGCTTTCAGCGCTCGGACGGAGCGCCGCTGGCCAGCTTGTCCGTGCAATTTCAAGCCTACAGGGTAGAACACTCAATCGACCTTCGAGGCATGTAAGTCATAGAACAGAAAGGACCGCGCCTTGCCGAGGGCCTAACGCCGCGTCACACGCCAATATTCATTTGAACTGTGCCGCTCTAATCGTGCTGATGGCAGTCGCGTCGCTCCCGGCGGCTGCCCGGTCATCTAATTCCGCCAAATCCGCCAAGCATCTCAGCGCCCGAAAATCATCCATGCAAACGAAACTGGCGGTCGCGTCCGATCTCGCCCAGCAAGTCGCCAAATTCAAACCCATTCACATTTCTTTCGATTCCAGCGGCCTTTCCGAAAACGAAAAGAAAATGGTCGATAAGCTCGTCGATGCCGCTGGCCTGCTCGACTGCATCTACTGGCGCCAGAGCGACCCCGAAGGATTGAAGCTCTACCTCTCGCTCGCCGATAATCGCGACCGCCAGAGCGAGCTTTTGCGCGAATATCTGAAAATCAACGGCAGCCGCTTCGATCTGATCGACGACAACAAGCCCTTCGTCGGCACGCAACCCATGCCGCCGGGCCGCGCATTTTATCCCTGGGGCATCACCAAGCAGGGATTTGATTCCTACGTCGCCGCGCATCCCGACCAAAAAGCCGCTCTCTACGATCCGCACACCGTCGTCGTACGAGATGGCGACGATTTGAAAGCTGTTCCCTACCGCACTGCCTATCGAGAATTTCTCGTTCCTATGGCCCGCGATCTGCGCGAAGCATCCGAACTCACTCCCGATCCGGCCTTCGCTAATTTCCTGCGCCTCCGTGCCCACGCCCTTCTCACCGACGACTATTTCCCGAGCGACATCGCCTGGCTCGACTTGAAAAATCCAAAATTCGACATCATCTTCGCGCCCTACGAAGTCTATCTCGATGGCTTGCTCGGCGTGAAAACGTCCTACGGCGCGTCGATCATGATCCGCAACGACGCGGAAAGTAAAAGACTCGATGTCTATCGGAAATACATCCCCAAATTGCAGCAGTCTCTGCCACTCCCCGCCGCCGATCTGCCCTCCAAGCGCGGCAAACAATCTCCGATGGAAGTGGTTGACGCGATCTACCGATCTGGCGATCTGCTGCACGGCTACCAGGCCGTTGCTGATAATTTGCCCAACGATCCGCGGATCCACGTGCTGAAAGGATCGAAGAAAATCTTTTGGAAGAATTTCATGGATGCGCGTGTCAACAACGTGATCTTGCCGCTGGTCCAGCATCTGATGGTACCCGATCAAGCCGCCATGGTCAGCGGCGACGGCGTGCTGCAGTTCGTCATCCTGCACGAAATCTCGCACGGTCTCGGCCCGTCGTATTTCCAAAATTCCAGCGGAAAGCAAGATATCGGAGAAGCGATTGGACCGGAATACTCCGCGCTCGAAGAATCGAAGGCCGATGCCGTCGGAATGCGCTGCGTCTATTGGCTCGCGCAGCACGGCGTGATTCCTAAGGACAAGCTAAACGGAATCTACGCGTCCTACCTGGGCGAGACATTTCGCACCATCCGTTTCGGAATCGCCGAAGCGCACGGCAAAGGCAGCATGATGGAAATCAATTATTTGACGGAACAAGGGGCCATTCACACCGATCCTTCCACGGGTCTTTACCAAGTCGATTTCGCGAAGATGCCCGCGGCATTCGACTCGCTCTCAAAAAAACTGCTGGAACTCGAAGCCGCGGGCGACCGCTCCGGCACGATGGTTTGGTTCAAGAAGTACGCAGTGATGCCGCCGGAACTTTCCGCCCTGTTCGCAAAATGCACGGACGTGCCAGTGGACGTCGACCCCGAATTTGATTTTCATCCTCCGTTGCGGTAAAAGCAGAAAAGCCCCGCCCCAATCGTGAGGAGTTTCCTCACGCAACAGCAACCCAGAAAACTCAAACTTCCCGCACCCGGCCTGATAAAAAAGGAGCAAAAGCATGGCTAAGCACGTAAACCCAATCCCGGAGGGCTTTCACACAGCCACGCCGTACCTCACGGTTCAAGACGGCGCGCAAGCGATCGACTTCTACAAGCGCGCTTTCGGAGCCAAGGAAGTGATGGGCATGAAGGGCCCTGACGGAAAAATCTCTCATGCCGAAATCAAGATCGGCGATTCCATCATCATGCTAAGCGCTGCTTCATCTGCCGGTGAACTTCGCACGCCGCAGTCGCTGGGCGGGTCAACCGTCAGCATCTTGCTATATCTCGAAAATGTAGACGAAACATTTAAGCAGGCGCTCTCCGCCGGCGCGAAGCAGATCATGCCTCTCGAAAATATGTTCTGGGGCGACCGCTATGGCCGGTTGACCGATCCGTTCGGCCATTCGTGGTCGCTGGCGCAGCACATTGAGGACGTCGCGCCAGCTGAAATGGAAAAGCGTGCTAAAGAGGCCATGGCCAAGCAAGCGCATCGAACGCAGACTGCCTGACGCAAGCGGGCTCGACTTAGACCGGTTCCCGTGACGTGCGTCCCGCTACAACGCTGAAATTGCTGGTCAGAGGTCAAAGGATGGACTGAATTCCGGCGTCGATCGAGACGTGCGTCTGCGGGAATCCGTTTATCTGAAAACTTTCGCCGGAATCATTGCGGAAGTGAAAATAGCGAGAGATGTTGTAGTCCTCGTCGAACAAGCTGAGCGCGCGTTCTGTTTCCGCGTGCGATAGCCCTAGGGCGCAAAGTGCGGCAAGATTACCGTATCCGCCGCTTGCGGCCACGTAGCGCTCGACCATCTCATTCAACCCTAGACCTACGCCAGGCATTTCCTGGGCCCCAGATCGCTCTGCGCTTTCGGGTTGGGCGGCGCCGAGGAACTCATGGCGGCGATCTTATCAGATCGTCCACTCGCCGCACCATGGGCGCGTCAATTTACGCCTTTTGCATGCGCCTTGCGTTGACCCTGCCCCGGCGCTTATACTGAAGGCGCTTCGAGTCTGGTCGCACAAAACAGTGGGCGCGAGCCCACTTTTTTGTTGGGCGGGAATGCCCGCCAAGGAGCAGCGGCCCCGGTGGGGTGAAGTACGGCCCCGGGAAGATCATGGATCTGGAAAAGATACGCGAGGCTGCCGAGCGAGTGGCGCGTTCGGAGGGCCTGGAAATATTCGACGTCGAATGGAAGATCGGCAAGCAGCGACTCCTGAGGGTTTACATCGACCGCGTGCCCGATCCATCGAATCCGGAAAGCAACGCTGGAATCAGTCACAAGGATTGCCAGCGCATCAGCGAGCAGTTGAGCGTGATCCTTGATGTTGAGGATTTGATCCCGGGGCCGAGCTACACGCTGGAGGTCAGTTCCCCGGGGCTCGATCGCAAGCTGATCAACGCTGCGGACTACGAGCGGTTTGTCGGGCGCCTGGCGCGCGTTTGGGTGAACGAGCCGATCGAGAATCAGAGATTTCTTGAAGGCCGGCTGGCGGGCTACTCGGACGGCCACGTGAAATTGGCAGTCAAAGATCGTGAACTGTCGGTGCCGTTTGCCGACATTCGCAAAGCAAGTTTGGTGGTGGAGCTTTAGGGGTCCAGGGAGACACGGGCATGGCGAGTCTGCTGTACCAGACAATCGAGCAGATCAGCCGGGAGAAGCATATCGAACCGGAGATCATCGTTGCGGCCATCGAGGACGCGATGGTGGTGGCGGCGCGCAAATACTACCGCACGGAAGAAGATCTCCGTTCCAAGTTCAATGCTGAAACCGGTCACGTGGACGTGTTCACGGTGCAGACCGTGGTTGATGAGGTGGCCGATCCGCTCCGCGAAATCTCCATAGCCGATGCCCGGAAAGTCGATCCGGCCGTCGAGGTGGGCGGCGAGATCACGCGCACGAAACCCACCGACGTGCTCGGACGCATCGCCGCGCAAACCGCCAAGCAGGTGATCCTGCAAAAGGTACGGGAAGCCGAACGCGACACGGTTTACAACGAATACCACACGCGCGTCGGCGAACTGGTAAATTCCGTTGTGAAGCGCACCGAGGGCCCTGATCTGATCGTGGATCTAGGGCGTACCGAAGCGCGGCTGCCCAAGCGCGAACAATCGCGATTGGAGGCTTACAATATTGGCGACCGGCTGCGCACCACGATTCGCGCGGTGGAGCGCGCCGCGAAAGGGCCGCAGGTAGTGGTTTCGCGCGCCGATCCTATCCTGGTGCAGCGGCTGTTTGAAATGGAAGTTCCGGAAATTTACGACGGCACGGTGCAAATTCGCGCCGTAGCTCGCGAAGCTGGCGAGCGCACCAAAATCGCGGTTGAGAGCCGCGACAAGGACGTCGATCCCGTGGGCGCCTGCGTGGGAATGAAGGGCATGCGCGTGCAATCCATCATTCGCGAGTTGCGCGGCGAGAAGATCGACATCATCCCTTTCAGCGAAGAGACCGTGGCATTCGCGCAAAAAGCGCTGAGCCCCGCTAAAGTGACGCGCGTACAGATCGTCGAACCCGAAGAAAAGCGCCTCGAAGTGATCGTTGAAGATACGCAGCTGTCGCTGGCCATCGGCAAAAAGGGCCAGAACGTACGCTTGGCCAGCAAGCTGATCGGCTGGAACATCGACATCAAGAGCGAGGAAGAAAAGCGCCGTGAAATCGAAGCGCAGATGACTGCGCTCACTTCGCCAGGCACGCCGCTTAGCGATTTGGCCGGCGTGGGGCCAAAAACTATCGAAAAACTGGAAGCAGCGGGTATTACCACGATTGAAAAGCTTGCGGACATGACGCCCGAACAGCTGGTTGAAATTCCGGGGATCGGTGAGAAAATGGTGGAGAAAATTCACCAGTCCGTGGCGGCGTATTTCGAGGCGCTGGACGCACAGGCCGCGGCACCTTCCGAGGTGGCCAGCATCGAACGGGCCGGCGAACGCGAATTGCCGGAAGCAGCTTCCGAAGCTCCTGAAGAAACGAGTGAACCGGAAGTTGGCGAATCCCAAGCGGGCGAAGCCTTAACCGGCCAATCGGATGGGGCCGCGCCAGCCGAAACTGCACCATCTTCCGACCCCGACGCTCCGGAACCCGATCGGGAAGAAGATCGGGCTGCTGAGGAGCAGAATGCCACGGATTCCGACAAGACTACGCAGCAGGCTTCGGCCGCCGAAGATGGGTCGGAAAAGTAGCTGCGGCGCGCAATCGCAACTTGCAGTGAGAATTTACCGTCTTTTTAAACTAGAGTTAGGAGCGAATGACAGACTCCAATCAAATTCGTATCAATGAACTGGCTCGAGAACTGGAAATCAAGGCCAAGGTGCTGATCGATTTCCTGCCGGAAATCGGCGTCACGGAGAAGAAGACGCACTCGAGCTCGCTGGACATTGAGCACGCGGAATTGGCGCGTAAGCATTTTCATCAGCTGGCTGACCAGGAGGCCGCGGCCGAAGCAGCGAAATCCGCTTCCAAAAAGCCAGCGCGGCCGGCTTCGGTCGCTGTCGCGCCCGCGCCGCCTACCACCACCCGGCCATCTGCGCCGCCAGTTCCTGTTGCGCCGCCGAAGATCGCGGCGATCCCCGTTCCTAGCGCGCCTACACCTGCAGCAGGTGCGGCTCGTCCTTCGCCCGCCGCACCAGCAGCTGGGCCTTCGCATCCGGCCCCTGCTGGTCCGCCTGCTGCGACCCAACCGCCAGCTCCGAAACCCGCGGCGCCAGCTCCGACAGCAGCTCCGAGAGTTGGCGCTCCCGCGGTCAAGCCGATAGCAGCGCCGACACCGGGGCATTCCACTCATCCGACAACTCCGGTACAGCAGCGGCCGGCGGCAGCGGCGCCTTCAACCACCGCTCCACAGCTTGGAAAAACCGCGCCTCGTCCAGGCGTCGCTCCCGGCGCTCCGCCGCCGCGACCCGGCACCTTGCCTCCGCGCCCGGCCGGTGGGCAACCCCCGATCGGCCAGCGACCTCCCCTGCGCCCAGGTCAACCTATTCAGAGTCGTCCGGGCGCGCCGCAAGGCATGCGACCGGCGGCAGCTCCGGGACAATATCCTGGACAACAGAGACCTGGAGGGCCCCCACGCCCTGGATCGGCCCCTCCGGGAAGATATCCGCAACGTCCTGGCACAGGACGTCCGGGGCAAGGTCCGGGCGGACCGCGCCCGGGGGGGCCGCGTCCTGGCGGGCCAGGTGGTGTAGCTGGAATTCCTAAAGCTGAACCTGGCAAGCCGCTCTATGCCCGCAAACCTCCCGCCACACGCGGGCGTCCGACAATTGAAAAGCGATTCGCGGAGGGCGAGCGTCGGCTGCATCCGGTACGCACGCGTCCCGGCGCAGCCGGGGCACGCGGAGCCGGACAGGCAGAGCCTATCGCTCCCGTTCAGCGCGAGCCCCGCGAAGTCGTAGTTACCGAAGGCATTACTATCCGCGAACTCGCAGAGAAGCTTGGTATCCGCGCCAAGGACTTGCTCAAAACTTTGCTCGATCGCGGGATGTTCGCAAGCATCAACCAGGCGCTGGATGTCGCTACGGCCACGAGTCTGGCCGAATCGTTCAATGGCATCGTGAAAGTGGTCACGTTCGAAGAGCAATTGGTCCAGGAAGAGAAAGTCCGCGAGGAGCGCACTGGCAATCAATTGCCGCGCGCTCCGGTGGTCACGGTCATGGGTCACGTCGATCACGGCAAGACCAGCTTGCTCGACGCCGTTCGCGAAACCGAAGTGGCCGCGGGCGAAGCCGGCGGAATCACGCAGCACATCGGCGCTTACGAATCGCACCTAGGTGAGCGCCGAATTGTGTTCATAGATACGCCGGGCCACGAAGCGTTTACGCGTATGCGCGCGCGCGGCGCGAAAGTCACCGATATCGTCGTGCTGGTCGTCGCGGCGGATGACGGCGTGATGCCGCAGACCGAAGAGGCGATCGCGCATGCAAAAGCCGCCGGTGTCCCGATCATCGTGGCCGTCAACAAAATCGACAAGCCGGACGCCCAGCCCGAGCGCGTGAAACGCCAAATGGCCGACCGCGGTCTCATGCCTGAAGAGTGGGGCGGCGAGACGGTTATGGTGGATGTCTCCGCGAAAACGAAAAAAAATCTGCCGCGCTTGCTCGAGATGATTTCGCTGGTCGCCGATTTACGCGAACTCAAGGCCGATCCCGATGCGCCCGCAACTGGCACGGTGCTCGAATCGCGCGTGGACAAGGGCCGCGGCCCGGTCGCCACAGTGCTGGTGCAAAATGGGACGCTGCATGTGGGCGACGTCTTCATCGTCGGCGCGGTCTACGGCAAAGTGCGGGCCATGTTTGATGATCGCGGCCGGCCGATTAAGCAGGCCGGTCCAGCTACGCCCGTGGAAGTTCTCGGATTGCAGGGAGTGCCGGAAGCGGGCGATCAGTTTCAGGTGGCGGATGAGGCAAAGGCTCGGCACATTGTGGAATACCGTCAATCGAAGCAGCGCGAAGCCTCACTTGCTAAAACGGCCTCCGGTCGCCTCACGCTCGATCAATTGCACGAACAGCTGCGCGCCGGCGAGGTGAAAGAATTGCCGGTGTTGATCAAGGCGGACGTGCAAGGCTCGGTGGAAGTGTTGAGCGAAATGCTGCCGAAGATTTCCACGGACGAAGTGAAGCTCAAAGTGATGCAGGCAAGCGTCGGCGCGGTAACGGAGTCGGATGTGATTTTGGCGTCCGCATCGAATGCCGTGATCGTGGCGTTCAACGTCCGGCCAGAACGCAAAGCCGCCGATCTGGCGCAGCGCGAGGGCGTGGACATCCGCTTGCATACCATCATCTACGAGTTGTTGGACGAATTGAAGAAGGCGGCAGCCGGATTGCTTACGCCAGTGATCAAGGAGACCTTCCTTGGCCGTGCGGAAGTGCGCGATACGTTCCGCGTCAAAGGCGTCGGCATGATCGCCGGATGTTCGGTACAGGATGGCATCCTGAAGCGTGACGCCGAAATCCGCGTACTGCGCGACAACGTGGTGATCTACACCGGACGGGTGATCTCTCTGCGCCGCTTTAAGGAAGATGTGAATGAAGTGCGCACGGGGTTCGAATGCGGCGTGGGAATCTCGAATTTCAACGACGTAAAAGTGGGCGACCTCCTGGAATGCTTCAAGATGGAAAAGACGGCGGCCCCAGAAGTACTTGCGGGAGAGAGCGCCCGCTGAGAACAACGCGCCGGCGGGCGGCGCGTGTGCGACCAGCTTCGCGGTGATTCTCTTTCCGAAATTGGACGGGGGCGGAAATGCCGATCGGCCTTCTCACCCTGGCAATTCACATCCCTGATGCGCGGTCCCTAAAAGACAAGCGGCAGATAGTGCGCAGCCTGAAGGACCGCTTGCGCGCCCGTTTCAATGTGGCCGTGGCCGAACTGGATCACCAGGAGCTGTGGCAGCGCTCGCGTGTGGGAGTGGTGAGCATTTCCGGCGACAACCGCTACCTGGAGGAGTCGCTGCAGGCGATTGCCGAGGAGTCAGAGCGCGTTCTGGGGCGAGACCTGGTATCGCAGGAGATCGAAGTTTTCGAGGACCAAGCATGACCGCCAGCGGACATCGCGTGGAACGAGTTGCGGAAGAAATTCGCAATGAAGTGAGCCTGATGCTCGCGGGCGAGCTGAAGGATCCGCGGCTGGCCGTGCCCGTGACCGTTGCGGAAGTGCGCTTGCGGCCCGACATGCGCGCTGTACGCGTTTTCGTACGGTTGGAAGGCACGAAAAAAGAACGTGACTTAGCGCTAGCCGGACTGACGCGCGCCGCCGGTTTCGTGCGGCACGAGTTGGTGGAGCGGCTGCGGCTGCGGCGCGCGCCTGAAGTGATCTTCATGATCGATGAGTCGGAAGAATACGGGCATCATATCGACGAACTCCTGCAAAAGGTGCAGCACCCGGAAAAATCCTGAAAGCGCCGCACGTCCGCTGACTTTTCGCAATGGACCGCTTGGGGCGGCCCTTGAGCGCCGAAGACAGCCGCGCCGCAAACCTGATGCCTCGAACTTCACAGCCACCTCCTATCGACGGAATTCTGGTCGTTGACAAGCCGCGCGGGAAAACTTCGCACGACGTGGTCGAAGCGGTTCGGCGCATCGTCGGATTTCGCCAGATCGGACATCTCGGCACGCTCGATCCTCTGGCAACGGGTGTGCTCGTGCTCGCCCTGGGACGAGCTACGCGATTGGCGCGGTTCTATTCCCGCCGCCGCAAACGGTATACGTGCGCCGCGCGCTTCGGTTTCGCCACTGATACCTATGACGCCGACGGTGAGGCGATCTCCGCTGATTCCGCGCCCTCGCTCGTCGCCGCGCAATTGCAAGAGCTTGCCGCGAAATTCGTGGGCAGAATTCAGCAGGCGCCTCCGGCATTTTCCGCGAAGAAAATACACGGGCGGCCGGCGCACGAACTCGCGCGCAAGCACCAGCCGGTGGAGCTCGCTCCGGTGGAGGTAGAGGTGTATGAATTTCGTCTGACCGGCGTGGAAGGTTCGGTGGCACGGTTCATGGTGGAATGCGGCGCGGGCACCTATATCCGCGCGCTGGCCCATGATCTGGGCAAGCTGCATGGAACCGGCGCGCATCTAGCGGAAATCGCGCGAACCGCGGTAGGCGAGTTCACCATCGATCAAGCGGCGACGGTCGAAGAGTTGACCGAAGACGCAAAGGCAGGGGAACTCGCGTCGCGCGTGATCCCGCTCGAAGACCTGCTGCCGGAGTTACCGCGCGCAGTGGTGCTTCCGATTCTCGAAAAGCGCATCCGCAACGGCGCGAAGTTCAACTTGCCGCTAACGCAAATTCAGCCCGGCCAGACTACCGCGGCGCAAGGCGCCCCAGCACAGCTCGATTCCGGCGATTGGCAGCCGGCGCGGCTGCGAGTGTTCAATCAGCAGGGAAACTTGATCGCCATCGCCGAGCCGATAGTGCCGCGAACATACCAGCCGGTGTTGGTTCTAGATGCCGCGCGGGAGCACCGCACCGAGCGCCGTTAGTGGCTCTGATTTTGCCGCGGAGGAAGATTTTGACCGGGAGGAATTTGAGGCTGCCGCGGGAAACCGGGAAGATTCGAGGTCCCGGCAGGCGGGGGTTCAGGCCGAGGAGGAAACTCGCGGGCCGGAGCGAAACCGCCGCGCGTAAAACCGCCCACCTGTCCCTCGGACGATCCTTGCCCAGCGTAGATGGTCTGGTCCTTTCGCGGCGCCAGACGAACCATGCGCGGGGTAACGAGTATCAGCAGTTCGGTACGCTGATTTTGAGCGTTCTGGTTCGATGACAGCCACTGAACGCCCGGCAATTGGCCCAGGCCTGGCAACCCATTGAGCGCGTTGGTGGTCTGCGTTTGCAAAAAGCCCGCCAGGATCGCCGTCTTACCTTCCTTCACTCGCACCGTCTGGTCGACGGACTGATTGTTGATCACCGGAATCGAATTAAGACTCTGTCCCGCCAAGCTGCTGTTTTCGAAGTTAAGCGTCAGGGTTACGTCACCATCAGGATGAACGCGCGGCGTGGCTTTGATCTTCAGCCCGATGTCGAGGTATTCCACCCCTGGGAAAATGCTGCTCGATAGCGGATTGCCGGCGCCCGTGAAGCTGGAGGAATTCAATATCACGGTCGCGTCGTTCGAATCATGATTCGCGGTTGCGATGTCCGGCGTGCCAGCGGCGTTAAAGTCTCCAGAGGTGATCGAAACGGGCGCTTGATCCACGGGCAATTCGAAATTGGGGCCGAAAAGGCCGCTGCCGAGACCCAGCAGCACGGAAACAGCGTTGTCGGCCTGGTCGGAGACGACGAGGTCTTCCATGCCGTCGATGTTGAAATCTCCCACAGCAATCGATGTCGGCCCGTTCCCTGCCGGAAAATCGCGTTCCGTGCCCGGCGCGAATTGGCCGTTGCCGACGCTAGCATCGTTGATGTTCTTCTGTCCGAGCAGGACGGTCACGGTGTTGCCCGTGTTCGCTGAAGTTGGTGCGCCGTAATTGGCGATGGCCAGGTCGGAAACGCCATCTCCGTTAAAATCGCCGGTTGCCACAAATATGGGCGAATTCCCGGTTGCGTAATCAGTGCGCGTTTGAAAAGTGCCATCGCCGTTGCCCAGAAACACCGAGACCGTGTCGTTACCTTCGTCGGCCACGGCCAGATCGATGTGCCCGCTATTCGTAAAAGTACCGGTGGCCAGGCCCGCCGGCTTATAGCCGGCCGGAAGCTGGATCAATGATGGTGAAGAAGATGAAGTGCTGAACGTCCCATCGGAATTGATCTGGAAAATCGAGATGGAATTGTCGTTCTGATTGGAGACGGCGACGTCCACACTGTTGCCGCCAATTGCATTGTGAAAATTCGCTACCGCGACGGATACCGGAAGGTTGCCTGTTGGCGCGTTGATAGAGGGTTGAAAGGTGCCGTCGCCATTGCCGAGCAGAATCGAGAGATTTCCGTCTGTGCCGGTGGCGTTCGTGCTGGTCACCACCAAGTCTTCGTGTCCATCGCCATTGAAGTCATATGCCGCCATGGCTGTGGGCTCGAAGCCTGCCGGCAGCTGCACGGTGACCGGGGTTTGAAATGCGCCGTCGCCGTTTCCTTGAAGGACCGAGATCGTGCCGTCGGTTTCGTTGGCTACGGCGAGATCGAGGGTGCTGGTGGACGAGAGATCGTGAAAGTTCGCGCTGACGATTGCCGAGGGTGATTTGCCGACGGCGTAATTCGTCGTCGGGAAACTCGCGGTACTTACGCCCGGAACGGTGCCGCCGGTGCCTTCCTCGCTTGAGGAAAAAGACGCGAGCGATACGGGAATGCGGTCGCCCACGAAGAAGGTGGACGGCTGGCCATCCTGCGCGCGGAGCAGCACACGGTCGCCGGTCTTTACCAGCGAAAGCATTTCGGAGAAATTCGCGGTGATGCCCGGCATGGTCGCCAGAAAGGTGGAATCGCCGCCGCCGAAGGCCACGAGCGGAGGAATCAGCGAACCCAGTCCCAATTGCCCGGCACCGAGCAGCGAACCGATCTGCGTGGGAGATAGGCCCGACACTGACGACGGCAATCCGAAAATCTGATTGATCACATTCACCAGCGATGTTCCGCCCGCTTCCACCTCCTGGATTTGCTGCTGGTTGAGCGAAAACGCTTGAGACGTCTGCGGCGGGACGATTCCTAAATCGCGCGCGTAGCTGCGGTCGACTTCGAGCACCTCGAATTCCAGAACCATCTCGCTGGCCGGCTGCTCCAGATCTCGAATCAATTTGGACGCAACCGCGATGGCCTGCGGATCGGCGCGCAGGGTGATGGTGCGGCTGCCGCTATTGAGGCTCGATCTAGTCACTCCAGCGATCTCGCGGACCACGCGGAACATTTCCGTCATATCATCGGGGGTTTCCGCCGCCGGCAGCAGCACGGTCCTCACCAGTGAAGGTTCATAGTCCCGGCGTTTTTGTGGCGTGTTATCGGTCACGAAGAACAGGTGCGGAGTTAGCGGGCGCCAGAATGTCCCCGTAGCGTCTCCAAGCAGACGCGCGGCCGTGAAGAAATCCACGCCGGTCACCTGGATTCGAACCTGCCGCGAAATCATGTCCTCGTCAAACGCTACTTCGACCGCGAATTTTCGCGCCAGCTCTTCGTAAGCGCCCTTTGTATCTCCCCGGTAATCGAAATTCTGTTTGCCGGGCTGGCAATCGAGCCGGACTTCACCAGCTAAGCTGCGCTCCTCCCGCTGCCGGATCGGTGTACGCTTCCCGGCGGTAAGTTCCGCGATTCGCACGCGCACCACACCGTTCAGCGGATCGAGATAGCTCGCATCGCGAAGCTCCTTCACCGCCTCGTCGATGCGACCATTCACGGCATCACGTTCGGCAGTGTTCACCTTGATCTGCACCAGGCGGCTTTTCGCCATCTCGCGCATCAGAAAATACTCGCGGACGTTCGGGGCCAGGCTGACCGCTTCGGCGTAATCATCGTAGGCCGTTTGCCAGTCCTGCACCTGTTCGGCGTGCAGCGCGCGGCGATAGGCTTCTTTCGCTTTTTTCGGATTAGGTTTCGCCGCCGGCGCGAGGCCCACCACGGGAGTGGAGTATTCCGCTTGCTGTCCGGAGCGCGAAGCTGATTGAGCGCGCGCAGTAAGGCCTACGGCAGCAAATATTACCGCCCAGGCAAGCACAACCGAAGCGACGCGGGCGAGCGGGTGGTGCTTTCGCGCAAATCGCGGCGTGAGCATAGAGTACGTGAGATGCTTATTGTACAAGGTTTGCTGTCAGGGCCTCCTGCGTTGAAGGCCCTGATCTAACCTAATTGATGATATGCCCAGTTCGGCATGTTCACTCTTGGTTTACGATCCGATCGCCTTAGAGACCGACGTAGGTCGGGGACCTCGCGTAATTAATCGCCCCGAAAGCGAGTCAAGATACGGCCAATTCTGGCAAGCGCCATACTCAGATGACTATCGCACGCCGCTAGCGCGCCCATTTGCGCAACGTCCACACCTGCTAAACCACGCTTGAAAACGTACACACCGGGGTTCGCAGCAGGATCAATGCCCCCCAAATCATAATAGCGAATCCCTTTGTTTTTCAGCCAGTCGATGACGGACCACTGTAACAGGTGAGAGGCTTTCAGTTTCATTCCACTCTCAGTGCTCGCGCCTAACAGATAAATCGCCGAATTCCCCATGGCCGAACATACGAGGCCACTGATGGGTTGCCCTTGATGCTTGCAAATAAAACTCCGCATTCGTTGGTTTTGAACCAGACGTTTATTCATGCGGCCAAACTCCTCGATCTTGACCGATGTCTTGAACCTCTTTCGCTTGCGCATTAGCGTATAAAGGCCCGTAAAGGTGAGGTATTCTTCGGGGCCGTCGCCTTCGATGATTTCAAGCGAGTTTCTTTCAGAGGCATTTAGCTTATTTCGCCACTTTCTATTCAGCTTCTTTCGCAATTCTTCCAGAGAGGGGGTCAGGTCGACTAAGAAAGTTCTGTATCTTTCCGGGCGGAGTTTCGATTTATCAGCAAATCGTTCAAAGGCGGATTGAAACGCATTCGCGCGTTGAGACCCCTGAAACGCGTTCGGCAGGATCTCTAAGTATAGACCTCTATTTTCCACGTACTCCTTACGAAGGGCTGAAGCAATGGCGTGGACGACTTCCGTATTCATTATCTGCCCCGAGACATGACAAACGGGCCCCCACCTCAAGTAGGCAATACCAAGTCTCAGAGTCGTTGGGCGCACGATCCTCAACTGTGCCATCGCGACCGCTTCGCCGTCTCGCTTCAGAATTAAGTGGCTCAGATTACTTTCTCCCCATCGGACGGCGCCGTATGCCCAAGTCTGATAAATATTGGCATCCTCGAAACCAGACATGAGCTTTGACCAAACTGGCTCGACCACCGTGTCAACCTCGACTTGAAGATTACTCGCACGCATGGATCACTTGCCGATTGGCCCCCCATTTCATCACTTACTAAAGCTTGATTTCTCGAAGCGAACGCCTCGTGCCCTGTGAGCCCTCTCTTCCCTTTAAAGGGTCCGCCCCAAAAAGCCTCCCGCGGGTCCCTCTGATATTTGATTGACCCTTCGCGACCGACCGTTTCTTCGGAAGTACGTCAATCGATGCTGATAGTAGCTTATGTTTTTGTTCATCTTTCAAGAAAGGACAAATTTACGGAAATACCCTGCGGCAGGTGTTTGGCTGGCTGGAATGGACCTACAATTCTGCTAGAGTGGATCGTGGGGCGTTTCTGGCTCCGGAGAGCGATGAATCTAGCGAGCCTACAATTCCGGCCTCAAAGAATCGGATCTGTCCGGAATAGTCTTTAGAGTCGAACCGTGCGTCAGTGAATGAAAGACAAACATCGGCGACCTCTTCCACGCGGTACGTCCCGCCGCAAGCAAAGTTCATCTTCGCGCGCGTCGCGAAGCGTCACTGAAACGAAAGCCAAGTTCACCGCGGACTTAACTGGTGCGGTAAGCGGTACCGGAACTTCACTGCGAGCAAACCATCATGTCGCGCTTTGATCCTCGTCTGCTGCTGATACCACTGCTCGGCCTGCTTCTGCTGATGCTCACCCTGGCGCGCACGGCCACGAGGGCGGACGATCCACCCTCACGAGGAATCGGCCCGCAATCAAACGCCATCGGCGCGGCTGATCGGAAAGCCTCTGCAAGCTGCCCTGCCAAGAATTTGCTGTTCAATTACGAGCAAGAGCGCCTCGGCCAGACGCGCGAAGTGCCCATCTGGCAGTTTCGCGAGAGCAGCGCGTTCTTCTTCACCTCGGGCATGACCATCGATGCTGACGGCTCGCCAAACGCATATAACGCCGACAACACCGGCCTGGACGATTTGGCGAACGCCGGTGCGCCCGGGCATTGGGAGGGCGTCCTGCAGGACAAAGAAGGCAATCCTCTGGTGCAAGGCCCCGGCGATCCATACCCCGGCTACTATATCTCGTGCACCTCGCTCGCGGATTGGACCAAACCTCCGGACGACCCGACTCGATATGTGGATGCGTCGAAGATTCCGTATATCGTGCTGCCCGGAGAGGTGGCGCGCCAAGCTGGAGCGCGACCGGGCGATTTGGCGGTGGTGGTCAACATTTGGAATAAAAGTTATTCCTATGCGATTTTTGCCGACGTGGGAACGCTCGGTGAAGGCTCCATCGCGCTGGCAAACAACTTGGGGATTGCTTCAGACGCGCGTCACGGCGGCACCTGGTAGGGCGTGCTCTACCTCGTATTTCCCGGTTCCGGCGATCATCGTCCAAAATCGATTGATGAAATCGATACCGAAAGCCAGAAACTGCTGCGCGATTGGGGAGGGGTGAAGCGGCTTGCTTCGTGCGCGATCGATGCCACGCCCCCAATTCACGCAACGTTTCAGCCCACTCACCGGTCTATTCAACCCTCAAATTAGGATGGCTACAGTAAAAACAAGCCCCGGCTCCGTAAAACACCGGAGTTGTTAGGTGCCGGCTTGCTTCTACGATGCCTCTCGGCAGTTGCGCCTTGATCGCGACGTATCGCGCGCGACCGCTCCTCGCACTTGGCACTTGCAAGTGTGCCAGTCGTAGGGCCGCAGATCTGAGGTGAAGAACCTCCCGATATAACACCTGGAGCGCGCGCGTCATTCCCGGTGCCACACGTAACAACTTTTGTTTACTCATGAGCCGCCCATTGCGAAAGTCGCGTCTCTCGCGCGTCACCCTGGTCGTCACCTGGATCTCCCAACTAGTATTTTGGCTGATTTGTGCCGATAACGTGGGATTCAGGGAAGTCGCTATCGGAGTGCTTGCGGCGACCGTTGGAACTTATTTCGTTGGATCGTTCATCGTTCGGGCAGGCGCCTATTTTCAATTCCGGACTCGTTGGTTGCTGCAAGCGATTCACGTTCCAGAAATACTTTTTTCCGGGACATAGGTCTTGATGCGCGTCCTTGGGCGTCGATTTCGGGGCCGCGACGTACCGGCTGGTATCGTGGCCGTGCGATTCGATCCTGGCGGCGACGATCCCCACGCGCGCGGCAGGCGGGCCCTGGCCATTACTTTTCTCACTTTCGCTCCCAATAATTTGGTTCTTGGCATTCCCCGCGTTCCATTTCTGGCTCGCTGACGCACACGCCGTCGCGCCCACGCCGGTATGTATTTTGTTTTCCGGGGTGATGGTAGAGCTGGGCTTGTATGCGATCGCGCGGATTTACTGGGTCGTGTTTGCGCAAAGCTCGCAGCCCCCGCCCGAAACCATTCGCTTGGTCTTCCTTGTGATGGGATCGCTCACGGCTGTAGTGGGTGCCTTGTATTGTTTTGGCCAACGCCACCTGAAGCGCATGTTGGCGTTCTCCACCATCAGCCACGTCGGCCTCATGCTGATCGGCTTCGCGCTGCTCGATCCCCGCGCGCTCGCAGGCATGGCGCTCTACGTGGCTGGACACGGGTTGGTGAAGGCCGCCCTATTCATCGGCGCCGGAATCCTGTTGCACCGCTACGGCTCGATGGATGAGTACGATTTGGGGCGAGAGGCCACTCGCCTGGCGCCAATCGGAGTCATGATGGTGCTTGGGGCCTGGGGCTTGGCCGGGCTTCCACCTTTTGCCTCGTACTTTGGCCAGATGCGCATCGATGAAGTCGGTAGCCAGCAGCATTTATCCTGGTTGCCGGTAATCACGATTTTTGCGGAGGCGCTTACGGCGGCGGCCGTTCTTCGCTTCACCGCGCGAGTCTTCTTCGGGCAAGGCCACGGCAAATCCGTGGTTTCGACCGGCGCACCGCACCTTCACACGGACGTGGAAACCAAAGGACAGCACTCGAGCGTTCCGGCGTGCATGTGGGCTCCAATGGCGGTTCTGATTCTCGCGGCGGCGCTGATTGCCATTCCGCTTCGTGCCCCGGCCGCTGGCTATGCGAAAACATTTGAATCTGCGTCCATTTACGATGCGTCAGTGCTCCAGGTGAATGTTCAGTCGGTTGGCCCGACGACTTACCGGCCGCCGGTTCCTGCGCAGCACGAATCAGACTGGTGGATTCCTCTCGCAGTTGCGCTGGTGACAATCGGAGCAGCGTGGGCGTCGCTGTTTCCGAAGTCGCCAAAAACAGCTTTCGCAAGGCCCGTCGGCACTGCGCTGTCGAACTCTCTGCTGGTTATACGCAAATTTCAGAGCGGGCGAGTGGGAGACTACGTAGCGTGGTTCGCTCTAGGTATCGCCGCATACGGTGGAATGCTTCTCCTAATACGCTGAGGCTTGCCGGAGTTCGGTATCGCTGCTCCCGCAAAGCGGAATCTGGACGGCTCTGGTAAAATGCGATCAGCATGCCGACGCAAGCGGACTCCCGCATAAAGCCTTCGTCCATCAAAATACGAGTAAGCACCGGAGAGGGTGTGGACATCGTCTGGTCCGACGCGCACTCGAGCCACTTCGATTTTCCTTACCTGCGCGACCATTGCCCCTGCGCCACTTGCAACGACGAACGCGACCGCAAAGAGCAGGATAAAACCAAGGGCATCCGCAGCGACGTGCTGCCCATGTACAAACCGAAAGTGAAAGCCAATAAAGCCTCCGCCGTCGGAAATTACGCCATTCAAATCGAATTCAGCGATAGCCACGCCACCGGGATTTATAGCTTTGGGTTCCTGCGAAGTATTTGTCCTTGCGAGGCATGCCTGAAAGCAACGCAGGAACAACGGGAAGGATCTTCTGCCTAGCACCGGATCTCTCGGGAAACGCCCGGCCTGCCGATCGAAATATTGGATGGGTGTGATTCGGAAAAAGAGTGCTCTGGCTCGCTTCCCTTTCCTGACGGTTTCAACGTATAGTTCTTCCCCGCGTGTTAGACAATCTCGTTTATGGCATCCGATCCTAACGCCTCAAGTGTAGGCAATACCGTACGACCCGTGGCCAAGGTTCTCGTCGCCACCACGGCGATGCTCGCCTTTATTTCCTATTGGCGAGCTGCGGCCATCGTTCTGAACGATATCGCCTCGTCCGCCTACTACGCCGGTGGCGAGGCGGAGCAGTTCATCGGAAAAACTGCTCCCTGGTTCATCTTGGCCACCATGCTGCTTTCCTACGGAGTTTTTCAGCTTTACGAGGAAGGCTGCAGCATGTTTGTTCGCGGAGGCGTCTACCGCGTCGTCAAGGAGGCGATGGGCGGCGCGATGGCGAAGTTCTCGGTTGCCGCGCTTATGTTCGATTACGTCCTCACCGGACCTATCAGCGGCGTCTCTGCGGGCCAATACCTCGCCGGTTTGATAAACGAGCTTTTCCGCTCCGCTCACCTAGCGCTCACGCTGAGTGCGGGTGGCACTGCGGTTGTGTTCGCCGTGGCGGCCACTCTTTACTTCTGGTGGGAAAACATCAAGGGCATCCCCGAATCCAGCGAGAAGGCCCTGTGGATTATGCAATTGACCACCGTGGTGGTGGTGTCACTCATCGGCTGGTGCGGCTATACCTTGTGGGTCAGGGGTGGCCACTTGCCGCCGGCACCGATCCCGCGAAACATCGTCATGAGCAACCACACGCTTGGATGGCTCGCTGGCACTCCCTGGATACGAAATATCGGCGTGATGGCTGTGCTCATCGGCTTAGGTCACTCCGTTCTGGCCATGAGCGGCGCGGAGACTCTAGCGCAGGTATACCGCGAAATCGAGCACCCCAAACTGCCGAATTTGAAAAAGACCGTTTTTGTCATCTTCATTTACAGCATGGTCTTCACCTCGCTAGTTTCCTTTTTCGCTGTCATGATCATCCCCGATTCGGTCCGCCCACGCTATTTCCAGGACTTGATCGGCGGCCTGGCGATGTACCTGGTCGGCCCATTGGCGGCTCGCATTGCGTTTCGAGTTTTCGTGGTCGTCGTGGGCACCTTGATTCTTTCGGGCGCAGTAAATACGGCCATCGTAGGATCGAACGGCGTTTTGAATCGCGTATCCGAGGATGGCGTGCTTTCCTCGTGGTTCCGGCAGCCGCATCCGAAATTCGGTACGTCTTATCGCATCATCAATATAGTCGTCGCGCTGCAAATTGTGATGATCTTTGCCAGTCGCGGCGACGTGACGTTTCTCGCCAACCTTTACGCATTTGGCGTGATCTGGAGTTTCGTGCTGAATGGCATCGCCGTGCTGGTGTTGCGCCATTCGCAGCCGGCGGGCCGCGAATACAAAATTCCGTTCAACCTGCATATCGGTCAGATGGAAATCCCCATTGGCGTGGCCAGCATCACTCTGGTCCTTTTAGCTATCGCGGTCGTCAACCTCTTCACAAAGCCCGAGGCCACCATGGGCGGCGTGATTTTCTCCGGCCTCCTTTTCGCCGGGTTCGAAATCTCGGAGCGAAGAATCCATCGAAAGCGTGGCGAGGAGCACGTTGAACTCGATCAGTTCAATCTCTCTCAATCCGCGGATTTAACCACCGAGAACGTCGGCGTCAAGCCAGGCAGCCTTCTGGTCCCCATCAGCAATTATTACGCGCTCTATCCCTTAGAAGCCGCTCTACGCCGCGCCATGCGCCGGGAAGCGGAAGTTGTCGTCTTGCATGTTCGTTTGCTGCGGCGTGCGCTTTCCGGCGAATACGATCTCGCGCCCGATCAACTGTTTACGTCGATCGAGCAGATGCTCTTCACCAGGGTGCTGGCGGTTGCGGAAAAGGAGGGCAAGCCTGTACGCTTGGCGCTCGTCGCGGCCAATGATTTGTGGGAAGCCATTTTGCGGACCGCCTCGAATCTCCAATCCAACGCGGTTATCGCCGGTAGCTCCTCGAAAGAGACGGTCACCGAACAGGCTCGCGCGATCGGAATTTCGTGGGAGCGAATGGCTGAGCCTCGCCCGCGCGTCACCCTGGAATTGTTCACGCCCTCAGGACAAGAGCAGATTTTCTACCTGGGTCCGCACGCGCCCAGGCTGACGCCCAAGGAAATCGACCTGTTGCATCAAGTATGGCTGGAGCTGAGCGATAACCTGCCCGGCCAGGAGATTCATCACCACGACATTGTGCATTTCGCGCTCGACGAGGTAGAGCGCGAAATCAAAGACGGTAAAGCCGAAGACGTGCTCAAGCGTCTTCGCGATCATCTCGGGGAAATTCAAAACCGCCGCGAGCAGCCGTGATGTTTTGCGCGCGTCCCGCTCGCCTGGGAACCGCAACCTTCAGGCCATTCAGCCGCCCGTTTTGTCAACCGCTAGCCCGCGCAAAATTCGCGGTGTAATTGGAGCCATGTCCAGCATGTGGCTCTTCATAGCGAATTCTTTGATCTTCGGTTCCCTCCCAATCGTGAAGCAGTTTGGCTGGCGCGCTTCAAACAATCCGTGGAACGCCGCGACCTGCTTCCTCGTCTACAGTAATTCGGAAGGTTATTGGCAAACGTATCGGGGCATCCCAGGGAACGAAGCCGAACCCGTGCTCCACGCCGCTCGCTTCACGCCGCGAGCGAGCGGTGCTCTGGGATGGTATACTTTCGGGTCTTGTGGGCGGCGCATCGCCGGGCTTTCCGAAGTCATCTCTTAAACCTAGGAGAATTCAGTGCACAAGGTCGTCATCATCGGAAGCGGTTGTGCGGGTCTGACCGCTGCGATTTACACAGCACGCGCGGACTTAAAACCTATCATACTCGATGGGTACGAACCCGGAGGCCAGTTGGCGTTGACCACCGAAGTGGAGAATTTCCCGGGGTTTCCCGACGGCATTTTGGGGCCCGAGTTCATCGAACGTGCCCGCAAGCAGGCGCAGCGCTTCGGAGCTGAGTTCCACCCCGGCGAGGTGTCCAACGTCGATCTCAGCAAACCGCCATTTAAAATCACCGCCGGAAAAGAAACTTTTGAATGCGAAACATTGATCGTGGCCTCGGGGGCCTCCGCGCGCACGCTAGGCATCGAGTCCGAACGCCAGTTGCTCGGTCACGGAGTCTCCACCTGCGCGACATGCGACGGAGCATTCTTCCGCAATCGCGACATCGTGGTCGTGGGCGGTGGCGATACGGCCATGGAAGAGGCCACCTTCCTCACTAAGTTCGCCAAGAAAGTCACGCTGATTCACCGCCGCAATGAATTTCGCGCCTCGCGAATCATGCTCGACCGCGCTCACAAAAACGAAAAGATCGAATTTCTCACTCCGTATGCGATCGAGCAGGTCGAGAATGTCGCCAATAAAGCCGTCGATTGCGTTCACGTTCGCAACACGGAAGACGGAACGACCAAAACGATCGCCGCAGAGGGCGTGTTCGTCGCCATCGGCCACGACCCAAACACGAAAGTCTTCAAGGGCGAATTAACCATGGACCAGAATGGATATCTGATCACTCACGATGGCGCGAAAACCAGCGTCGAAGGCGTGTTCGCTGCTGGCGACGTCCAAGATCATCGCTATCGCCAAGCGGTCACCGCCGCTGGCTCCGGCTGCATGGCTGCTCTGGAAGCCGAACGTTATCTGGCCGCAAGAGAACACTAGAAAATCGTTTTCCCCGCGCACGTGCGCCTGAATTCGACAGATACTATACCGCCGCCTCGGCGTATCTGCGGCGTTGAGATAATCCCGTCCGCGACATAAAATATACGGGATTTTCCCCAGCCCTCAATCCGATTCGAATTGCTCGGAGGTGAAAAGAATGCGCAAATTTCTGATCGGCCGATGGTACCTCGGATGCCTTGGCGCACCGCGCTTGCGTGCTGGGGCCGGTTGGCTCGCCTTGGCGGCTCTCGCAGCGATGTGTGGATGCAGTCATTCGAATGCGCCGTCCACCGCAGCCACGTCGTCCAATTCGGGCGGCAACTCCGCCCAAAACGCGTCAGCATCGGCGAACGAATCGTCATCGTCAAATGCCCCGGCGCCTGTGCAACCGCCCGCACCCGCTCCTATCGTAATTCCTGCGGGAAGGACCCTCACCGTCAGCCTCGATCAGACCATCAGCACCAAGGATAATAGCAGCGGCGATCGCTTTGAGGCTTCGTTAGCAGAACCCGTCACTGTAGCCGGAAACACCGTGCTGCCAATCGGTTCTCGTGCCACCGGCACCATCGTGCAGGCTCAGTCCGCCGGACATTTGAAAGGCGGCGCGGTCATTGAGATCACGCTCGACAGCATTTCTATTCATGGCCAAAAGTATTCGATCGAAACTTCAAAATTTGAGGATGTTAGCAAGGCCCGCGGCAAACGCTCCTTGATCGGCGGCGGAGGCGGCGCTGCCTTCGGGGCAATCGTCGGCGCTTTGGCCGGGGGTGGAAAAGGCGCTGCCGTGGGAGCGTTGGCGGGCGGCGGAGCGGGAACAGCCGGCGCAGCTTTCACCGGCAAGCGAGACATTGTCCTGCCGGCCGAGACCCGTCTGCATTTCAAGCTAGCGAGGCGACTATCGGTCCAGCCGTAGCGGTATTGACGTGAGTGCGGGCAGCTTTCTGGATCGGAAAATCTTCGATGCCTACTCGCCTGTATTTCGCAATTTCGGTTTGCTATTGTCGCCTGAGGAATTCAACAGAATTAGCCGGATCGCATCTTCGAAGGCCGCCGGCGGCCGCGCTCCGATCAAATAACGCGCAATGTGTCCGTCGCGCCCATAGAAAACCGTGTGCGGCATGGTGCCGCGCCAATCCGGATTCACGCCTTGATAGAACGCGTTTACATCGATCCCTTGTTTTACACGATAATTCGGGAAATCCGAATGCGCTTGCTCCACAAATTGGCGCGCCGAGGCAGAGTCCGAGTCTTCATCCAGGCTTACTCCCACGACGGCAAGGCCTTGCGGCGCGTATTTTTTTGCAAACGCCGCGATCATCGGAAATTCATCCCTGCAAGGCTCGCACCACGTCGCCCAGAACGTCACCATCAGCGCCTTGCCATGATTGCTGGCTACCATTGCTTTGTATCCAGATAAGTCGACGAGCGGCAGACTCATCCCGCTAGCAGCTTTGTCGGTGCGCGGAACCGGCGCAGCGTGCGCCGCGCGGGCCCCGGCGCAAAGGGCGCCCGCCACTACCAAGCACCCCACCAATATGACACATGAAAATAGACGCCGCGGAAGAGTCATCATCGAATCCCTCCGCATTTATTCTACGGATTGACGAAAGTGCCTGCTAATCGGCATGAGTAACGTGTGTCGAAGTGAAACACTGGCCCTGCGCGTGACCCTTAACCACGAGCTAATATTTGTTTGCGTCAGACTCGCACTCTAACCTCTTTGCCTCCTGGCCGCTGACTCTGCGCCTTGGCGCCTTGCCTCCTTGCTTCCTTGCTGCGTTGCCACTATCCTTCGCTCGTGCCATTCCGTTCCAACCCTCGCCACCTGAAT
>JBOGMW010000060.1:0-9083 GCA_050746805.1 Candidatus Acidiferrales bacterium
CGTCACCGTAGATCCGTTGGCTACAACTCGATAGGTTCCTGCCTTCACCGGTTTTCCACCGAGCGAAGTTGGCGTGGAAATGTCCATGTTTGTGCTGGCGGTTTTCGCTTCGTTCGCGATTGCAGGAAAGGCCGCCAACGCAATCGCCAGAACACAACCGGCTAGGGTTGAAGTTGTAAAAGAATACAGTTTGCTCAACATCGTTTTCCTCCTGAGACTAACGGGTCAGCCGAAATCGCTAAAACGTATGAGGCATTCGATGCGCGAATTTCATTTCAGTATCAGATACGCGCGTACAAAGTGAAAAGTTCGCTACTATTTTTTCACCGGGGCATTTTCGACCGCACAATTTGAATGTGCCATCCGGATTTTGCGATGAATCACAACGATCTACGAAAATGCGGACGTGTGTGAGCGCGGATTACATAAACCGCTTATCGGAAGAGGGCAGGCAATCCGAAAAAGTGGAATTCGAGCGGTCTCCGTTCGGATGGAGGACGGTTTTAAAGAAGCGGACGAATTTCAGGGAGTGAGTGTCCTTGGCCGGAGTCGATGGTGAGCGTTTGACACGCGTGCAGCGCTAATCAATAATCGCAGGACATGATTGGATTGCTCCGCGGGAAGCTTATCGACAAACGCCCGAACCAGGTGCTGGTCGACGTGGGCGGCGTGGGATACCAGGTGCAGATTCCGCTTTCCACGTTTGCCGAATTGAGCGCGCTGCATCAGGAAGCAACGCTTCTGATCTACACGCACGTGCGTGAGGACCAGTTGGTCCTGTATGGATTTCTGACCGCGCGCGAAAAGCAGTGCTTCGAACTGTTGATATCGGCTTCAGGCGTGGGGCCCTCGCTGGCGTTGAAAATTCTCTCGGGGATGGGGGTTGGGGAACTGGTTCCCGCGATTCGCAAGGGCGACCTGGCGCAACTGGTGCGCATTCCCGGCGTCGGGAAAAAAACCGCGGAACGGATTGTAGTGGAGTTGCGCGACAGGCTAGCGGCCGTCGATGTGCCCGAAGCGGGCAAGCCTGCCACGCGCTCGCAGCTTGAATCGGATGTCGCGTCGGCACTGATCAACTTGGGATACGACGAGCGATCCGTGGAGCGCGCCATGGAGCAATCGCGCGCCGATGCGGGTGGCGATTTCGAGAAGCTGTTTCGCGGCTCGCTGCAAACCCTTGGAAGCACATCGATGCAAAAGAGCGCGCGCGCCAGTTAGTCGCGCCTGCCGGTCCAAAACTTCAACCATCACGCAGCGGACAGGATGCGCCGGCTGGTTTGCCCGGCGATCATCCGCGATGGTACGATCACTTGAATGCGCCCCGATGGCAGATCGAGACCGCGCGTTGGACTTCCGTATCGCACGCGAAGAGAAGAACTTGCCGGCGATTTCGCCAAGTTGGAGCCGTACGTGTCCGCGCTGCGCGGGGCGGGCGCCGAGCCTGTGGTGCTGTCCCTTGGGCTTTCGGCCGATCATCTGGGCAAAATCGCCACAACTCTCGACGGCGTGCTGCTGACCGGCAGCCCGGCGGACGTCGATCCATCCCGTTTCCAGGCCGCGCGCCATTCGGCTACGGCTGAGCCGGATGAGTATCGCGAACGCACCGATTGGGCGCTGCTGGAGAGTTGCTTCGCCGAGCAGAAGCCGCTGCTGGCAATCTGCTATGGCATCCAGAGCCTCAACGTGTTCCTCCGCGGCAGTCTGGTGCAGGATATTCGGAGCGAGTTGGGCACGTCGATCGCCCACAACAGGGACGCCAACGATGCAAAGGCAGCGCCGGAAGTGTTCCATAGCGCCCGCATCGAGCCGAGCACCAAGCTCGCGACAATGCCCGGAGCGGCTGCGGAAGTCCGCGTGAATAGCTCTCATCACCAGTCGGTTCTCGATGCCGGGCGGGACTTGCGCGTCATTTCGCGGGCGCCGGACGGAGTCATCGAAGCCGTGGAGTGGACTGGCGATTCGAATTGGGTGTTGGGCGTGCAATGGCATCCCGAGCGCATGGTTGCCACGGACGAATTGGCTCAATCGCTTTTCCGCGGACTGGTTCGTGCAGCGCGTAAGGTGCCTGCGGACGCCTGAAGTTCACAAGTTGAAATCTGGGGGACGAATGATTTCGCTGGCAGGGAAAGCGGCACTGATCACCGGCGGGTCTCGCGGCATCGGCGCCGCAGCGGTAAAGCTATTTGCGCAGGCTGGCGCGGACGTGGTATTCGGCTACGCTCACAATGCCGAAGCGGCCGCACAAGTGGAGCAGGAAGCCCGCAAGCACGGTACGCGCATCGAATCCTGCAAGGCCGATCTATCGAAAATGGCTGGAGCGAAAAAGCTGATCGAGTTTGCGCGCGAGCGCCTGGGCCGGCTGGATATTCTGGTTGCGAATGCGGGCATCTGGACCGCGCCCGACATCCCCATCGAGAAGCTTTCCGAGCGCGAGTGGGACCAAATGATGCAGGTAAACCTGAAAAGTGTGTATGCCGTGATCCATCTTGCTGTGCCGCAGATGATCGCGCAGCGCGGCGGGCGCATCATCGCGATCAGCTCCACTTCCGGGCAGCGTGGCGAGGCGTTTCATACGCACTACAGCGCCAGCAAGGGCGCGATCATCAGCTTTGTAAAGGGCCTAGCAACCGAACTGGCACGCCACAACATCCTGGTAAATTGCGTTGCACCCGGCTGGGTGGAAACGGACATGTCCAAGCCGACCCTGGAAACCAAAGCGGGACGTAAGGGCGTGGTGGCGACAATCCCGCTCGGACGGGTGGCGCAGCCCGACGAGATTGCCGGGCCGATCCTTTTCGCCGCCTCGGAGCTGGCCAGTTTTATGACCGGCGAGGTGGTCAACGTGAACGGAGGAGCCGTCCTGTGCGGATGAAATGTTTGTTCGCTCTCAGCCTAGCGTTCTGCGCCGCACTCGCGCTAGCGGCACCGCCTGCCGCCACCGCACAGGACGACGAAATCATGATGCCGGAGCAGAGCGCGGCGAAGGCCAAACAAATCCTGCAGGCGGCGATTCAGGCGCTCGGCGGCCAGACTTACTTGAATGTTCACGACGCGACGTGCACGGGAAATCTGGGGCAGTTCGATCATTCCGGCGCCGTCACGGGATTCGGGAAGTTTATCGACTATTCGATGCCACCCGATAAAGAGCGTCAGGAAAATCTTCCCAAGCGAAACATCATCGAGGTTTACAACGGCAAGCAGGGCTGGGTGCTCGATCGCGGTGGAGTCTCCGAGGCGCCGCCCAGCGATATCGAAGAATTTCAAGAGGGCAATCTCTCGGACATCGACAACATTCTCCGGCACCGAATTCATGAACCCGGAATGGTCTTCCGCTATGCCGGCCCAGATATCGTGCAGCTAAAGCAAGCGGACTGGGTGGAGCTGACGGATAGCGACAATCGGACGATCCGCATCGCATTTGCCGAAGCGACACATTTGCCGATTCAGGAAACGGCGGAAAGCCGCGATCCGAAGACGCAACTAAGCAGCCGGGAGACGGATTACTTTTCCGATTATCACGAAGTGGGAGGGATCCAGACGGCTTTCCAACTGGAGCGCGACCGCAACGGAATGAAAGTGTTCCAGGCCTTTTTCGCCAAATGCGATTACAACACCAATCTACCTGATTCTCTTTTTACGAAAGAATCGCTGGAAGAACGCTGGAACAAAATCGGTAAGAAGCAGCGCAAAAAAGAGCAGAAAGAGAAAAAGAAGGATAGCGGCAAGGACAAGAGTTCCAACCCCGACAAGAATCCGGACTGGTAGCGTGGTTCTGATTCCTGAGCGATTGCCGGCGAAGGCGTACGCGCAACAGCTTCTTTCCCCCTTTTGGGAACCATCGCAAACGTCCTGATGGTTTCATTTCCGCACCGCGGAGTATAATCATTTGATGCGAACTTCGCGGGAAACCGAGCAGATGCACGGCACAACGGTTCTGTGCGTGCGCAAGGACAACAAAGTAGTACTCGCCGCCGACGGTCAAGTGACTCTGGGGGACGCGGTGATCAAGCACAGCGCCAAAAAGATCCGGCGCCTGTACAACGACAAGATCGTGGCTGGTTTCGCGGGCAGCACGGCGGACGCACTTTCGCTCTTTTCACGCTTTGAGAACAAGCTTCAGGAATTTCACGGCAATTTGCCGCGGGCGGCCGTCGAGCTGGCAAAGGAATGGCGCACGGACCGTTCTCTGCGCCACCTCGATGCCTTGCTGCTGGTGGCCGATCCGAAGAACACGTTCCTGCTATCCGGCAATGGCGACGTGATCGAACCGGACGACGGCGTGTGCGCCATCGGCTCGGGCGGCAATTACGCAGTGGCGGCCGCGCGCGCCTTGGCTAAAAACTCGAAGATGAGCGCCAAGGATATCGCACAGGAAGCGATGCGCATCGCCGCCGACATTTGCATCTACACCAACACGAATTTCAGCATCGAAGAAGTATGAGCGGCAAGCCGGAGAAAGACATGGTGATCTACTTGTCTGGAGAACAGCAAACAACCGAGGCGGAGCCGCTGCCGTCGTTCGACGAACTGACGCCGCGCGAAATCGTGGCCGAACTCGATAAGTACATCGTCGGACAGAATCCCGCGAAAAAAGCAGTGGCCATCGCACTGCGCAATCGCGTGCGCCGGCAGAAACTTCCCGCCGAGATGGCCGAGGATGTGCTGCCGAAAAACATTCTGATGATCGGCCCGACCGGGGTAGGGAAGACGGAGATCGCGCGGCGCCTCGCGCGCCTGGCCGGGTGCCCGTTCGTAAAAGTGGAAGCTTCGAAATATACGGAAGTCGGCTACGTGGGCCGCGATGTGGAATCGATGGTGCGCGATCTGGTGGAAACGGCCATCGACATGGTGCGCGAGGAAAAGCTCGACGAAGTAGCGGAGCGCGCCGAGCAATCCGCCGAAGAGCGGCTTCTGGAACTGCTATTGCCGCCGTCCCCCGTGCCCGCCGCCGAACCGAATGGACCGACGGAGGCGCAGCGCCGCGAGCAAACGCAGCGGACGCGCGAAAAGCTCCGCGCGCAGCTCCGCGAAGGCAAGCTCGATCAACGCTTGGTGGAAGTGGAAGTGCGAGAGCGCTCCATGCCTGCGTTTGAAATCATCAGCAACCAGGGTGTGGAGGAGATGGACATCAACGTGAAGGACATGCTTTCCGGCATGTTCGGCCAGCAAAAGAAGAAGCGGAAGATGACCGTTTCCGAAGCCTTCGACTATTTGATCCAGGAAGAAGAAAATCGGCTGATCGATATGGATCAAGTGACGCGCCTGGCCGTCGATCGCGTGGAGCAGATGGGAATTTTGTTCATAGACGAGATCGACAAAATCGCGGGACGGGAATCCGGGCACGGTCCGGATGTTTCGCGCGAGGGCGTGCAGCGCGACATTCTTCCCATCGTCGAAGGAACGACCGTCAACACGCGCTACGGCATGGTCCGCACGGACCACATTTTGTTTATTGCCGCCGGAGCGTTCCACACCTCGAAACCTTCGGAGCTGATTCCCGAGCTACAGGGCCGGTTTCCGATACGCGTGGAGCTGAGCTCGCTGACCGAAAGTGATTTCATCCGCATTCTCACCGAGCCCAAGAACGCGCTAATCAAGCAATACACCGCCCTGCTCGATACCGAGGGGCTGAAGCTCAATTTCACCGAGGATTCGATCGCGACCATTGCGCGGTTCGCCGCCACCGTGAATGAGCAAACCGAAAATATCGGCGCACGACGGCTGCATACGATTCTCGAAAAGGTGCTGGAAGAGATTTCCTTCGACGCGCCCGAACTGAAGAAGAAGAATGTGAAAGTGGACGCAGCCTACGTGCAGAAGCAGCTTGCGAACATCGTCAAGGACCAGGACCTCAGCCGCTACATACTCTAAAGGCGCAAAACCCGACGATGGCAACTCGACATTCGGGAGGGTCTAGCCGCTCGTCGCCGCACATTTCGGCCGCTCGCTGTGCGACAAAAGTGCTGGCGGCTTTCAGTTTTTTAGCTGTGCTGTTCATTGCCGGGTGTGCTTCTCCAGGCGAGCCGACTGCTCGAAAACCGCCCGTTCCCGCGCCAGTTGCGGACCTTACTGCTTCTCAATCGGGTAACCGCGTGCTTCTAACGTTTGCGGTCCCCCGAGACTCCGTCGGCGGTGGTCCTCTCGATCATCCTCCTACCATCGCGATCTATCGTGATTTCGAAGCGGCGCCCGTTTCCGGTGAATCGACGCTAACCACGCCTAAACGGCCGAGCTTGTTGACAACAATTCCTTCCGAGCTTGTATCGCGCTACGCCGTGCGCGGCCAATTCCAATATATCGATCAGCTCGACCCGGCGGATTTCACGAATCATCCGGATAGCATCCTCGTCTATTCCATTCGCACCCGTGTGTCCGTCAAAAAGTTGTCGGCGGTCTCGAATTTCGCCGCGCTGCGCGTCTACCCTGCTCCTGATCCCATCTCGGACCTGAAGGGCCAGGTCACGCCAACCGCCGTCGTGCTCAGTTGGTCTCCCCCGCAGCGGACGCTTATTGGACCCGTTCCTGCGCTCGCCGGCTACCGCATTTACCGCGCTGAAGCGCAAGAGCAATCGAGCGCGCCCACATCCGATGCGAGCGCTCCCGCGCCACAGTACGCACCTCCACCGGCGCCGACGACATCCACTCCATTGTCTGGCTTGCAGCCATCGATTCCTCCGCTGCAAACGCCCCTGGTGAAAATCGGCGAGTCCGATTCGCCTACCTTTGCCGATGCGCACGTGGAACTCGGCAAAACCTACGTTTACTCCGTGCGCAGCGTACTGGATTATTCGGGGACGGCGATCGCATCGTCGGACTCGAATTTTCTCAACGTCACACCGCGAGACACTTTCCCCCCTGCCGCTCCGACCGGCTTAATCGGAATATTCGTTCCGGGTGGCGACGGCGTGCCCGCGTACGTCGATCTTTCCTGGGCAGTCAGCTCGGAGCCAGATCTAGCCGGATATCGCATCTACCGCAGCGAGCAGGCTGGCGTTCTGGGCACCGCCCTCGACAACCAACTGTTGATTACTCCAGCCTTTCGGGATATGAATGTGGCTTCTGGTCGTCGCTACTTTTATGCTGCGACAGCTGTGGATCGTTCGGGAAACGAAAGCTCTCCCAGCGCCCCGGTTGCCGTGAGCGTACCGGCCGCGACCCAGCCCAGCCATGACTGAAGACGCGCCGCAGGCGCTTGCGGACCGCCTGGCGGAAATTCGACAGCCCCGCCCGGTCCTTAAATTCGGCCTTTGCACCGGCCTCGCGATGGTCGCTGAAATGGCCATCGCGCTGGTCGTGATTAATCGCGTAGCGGCGTTAGAGAGTTACGCCCTCGAACGCAACGCATTGTTCATGGCTTGGTTTCTGATCCTGATGCTGGTTCCCGTCTGCCGATTTCTTCGCTCGCCGGTTCGAATGTTCGCCTCTGCCATGATGGCCTGGGCTATATTTGTGGCGGGCTATAACCTTGCGGGAATCTATTTCGAGCACCTCTTCAACGCTTTGCACCACTGGCCGCTGGAAGTGCTGGTCGAGGGAGCAGTGTTGTATGGGATTTGCGCAGTCGGCGCATGGGTTGTGGAAATGATCGTCCACGCGTGCCGCTACTCCATTGTGCCGGACCGCCGCGCTGCCCGCGCAGCCGCCCGGCATGCCCGTTGACTCCATGAAACTCTGCCGTTTTCAGCTGAAAGAGTATGCCGTTCAACACCCGGATCTGACGCCGCAGCAGGCTTATCAAGCGTCGCGCGCCGGTGTCATGGAAGGCGGCGCCGTCCACGAAATTTCCGGCGAGCTGTGGGGCTCGCGCCAGCGCACCGGCCACCAGTGGCCCGTGGACCAACTGCAGTTCCTCACGCCATCGTGGCCCTCGAAGATACTTTGCATGGCGCGCAACTACCTAGACCATGCCAACGAGATGGGTTCCGTTCCTCCCAAGCAGCCGGTCATTTTTTCTAAGCCGGCCTCGTCGATCATTGCTCCGGGCGATCCGATTGTATTGGCACGCATCTCCAAGCGCGTCGATTTCGAGGGCGAACTTGCATTCATCATCGGCCGCCGCTGCTATCACCCGAAGCCATCGGACGACATTCGCCAGTATATCGCTGGTTACACCTGCCTTAACGACGTGACCGCGCGCGACCTGCAGCAACTGGACGGCCAATTCACGCGCGGCAAAGGATTCGACACCTTCTGCCCCTTTGGTCCGATCCTGGAAACCGAGCCGCCCACCCCGGACACCTCCATCGAAACGTACGTCAACGGAGTGAACAAGCAATCGGCGCATGTCTCCGACTTGATCTTTTCCATTGACGTGATTTTCCGCTGGATTGCCGAGGCCATGACTCTCGAGCCCGGGGACGTGGTTGCCACCGGCACTCCTGCCGGAGTGGCGCCGCTTTCGGCGGGCGACGTGGTGGAAGTCCGCATCGGCGGTATCGGCTCGCTGAGCAACCCTGTGGTCGCGCCACGAGATTGATCGCGCATCCGACAAGTTTCTGCTCGTTTCCGCTGCCCATTGATTTATTGGGCGCGTTGCGCCAGCAGACCCTCGTTTTTCCATCCGCCGCGATTTACTATGTCAGCCAGAGACAATAGCCGTTGAACGAGCTTCTCAGGGATTGGCACAATCTGCTTCCTCTTGCCGGGCTGGCCGTGCTGGCCGGCGTGGGAGTATTTTTCGCATGCCGCCGCAAGCCGAAAGATGAGGACGGTCTGGAGCGACAACGCCGCGCGTATCTCAACCGCGTGGGCCGCATCGTGGAAGGCCACATACTGGAAATCGCGGAACACAATCCGGCTGCGCTCAATGGCAACTCGAAATCGCCGCTCACTGCCGCGTCGCCATTTTCGTCCGGCGGCCCGTTGCAATCCGGAACAGCCAGCCTTTTGTCGCGGCGTATCGGCAGCAACGGCTCCGGCTCGCCGCGCATGCTGCTTCATTACACCTACGCGATCTCTGGCGTTTCGTACGAGACAGCGCAGGACATTACGGGACTTGAAGAACGACTGCACCTGGCGCGCGTCGCCGCCGGCCAAATCGCCAGCGTCAAGTACGATCCTTCGAACCCCAGCAATTCCATCCT
>JBOGMW010000061.1:0-8824 GCA_050746805.1 Candidatus Acidiferrales bacterium
GGTCACAAAGGCACGATGTTCGACGCGTCGTTTAATCGCGATCAGGAATCGAGCCTGGATTTTGCGTACATCGCTCTCGGAAAAGTGACCACTGTGGCCAAGGAGATTATCGCGAAGTATTACGGCGAACCGGCGAAGCATTCCTATTTCGTGGGCTGTTCGACGGGCGGGCGGCAGGCGATGCTCGCGAGCCAGCGATATTCGTTGCAATTTGACGGCGTGGTTTCCGGCGATCCGGCCATGCGTACGGGATACTCGCGGATCGGGGACGCATGGAACGCGGCGCAGTTCAATCAGGCTGCTCCGAAAAACGCGCAGGGCCAGCCGATTCCAGGCGAAGCGTTCTCCGGCAGCGACAAAAAGCTGCTCACCGATTCGATTCTGGATGCGTGCGACGCGAAGGACGGATTGAAGGACGGCATGATCTTTAATTTCGAAGCATGCCGTTACAATCCGGATGTGCTGACGTGCAAAGGCGCGAAGACGGGCGCGTGCCTTTCGTCCGCGCAGGTGACGGCGCTGCAGAAGGTTTTCGCCGGCCCGCGCGACTCGCATGGACTCGATCCATACGTGGGGCGGCCGTACGATGCGGGCGTCGCCATCTACATGCCCGGCACTTTCGGTAGCGTGCTGCCGCGCTCGGGGCCGAGCATGTTCGGACGGCCGAATCTCTCGACGAGCGTGGATGTAGACGCGCTCGAGCGCCAAGCCGCGGACGATCCAGTGGAGGCACTGACGGACACCACCTGGACGAACTTGAGCACGTTCGCGGCTCATGGCGGGAAGCTGATTTTCTTTCACGGCTTGAGCGATCCGGTGTTTTCGCCATACGACACTCTGCAGTATTACAACGAAATGGCCGAGGCGAACGGTGGCGAGGGCCAGGTGCAGAGCTGGAGCCGGATCTTTTTCGTTCCGGGCATGAATCACTGCGGTGGCGGGCCGGCGCTCGATAAATTTGATGCGCTCGGCGCGGTGGTGAAATGGGTCGAAGACGGCGAAGCTCCTGATTCGATCGTTGCCACGGGCAAACATTTTCCGGGAGTGAGCCGTCCGTTATGCGCGTATCCGAAACACGCGCAATACAAGGGCTCGGGCGATCCAAAGGACTCGTCGAATTTTGTTTGCGCGGATTAACCGCACGCCGTGAGGCCCGTGCTGACCTGGATCAGCAGCGATCCAGGATAGCTGTGTGGAGCTTCACAATGCGAGCAGAGGAACCGAGTTTTAGCCGACGTGGTAAGTGGCACCGAGAGGGGGAAAGAACATGTGGCAGCGACTGAGGCCCGTTTTTGGATTCGCCGCCGGACTGACTTTGGGGACCGTTATGACAGTTCCTGCTTGTTTTGGACGGCCGGCCGCGAACGCGCAGAGTCGCAGGTCGCCGGCGGAGCAGTGCGCCGATCTTACAAATTTGAAAATTCAGGGCGTGGCGATGACTATCACGAAAGCCACCGTCGTGCCCGCGGCGGCGGCCGGAACAGTGAGGCCCTCTCCCTTTGCCGGGCCGCTGGCGGTTCCAATGCCGGCCTACTGCCGCGCGGACGGAGAAATTGATCCGCGCAAGGGTGTCGGCGGCAAATCCTACGCGATCCGCTTTGCCGTCGCACTTCCCGAAAATTGGAATGGCCGGTTTCTCTTTCAGGGCGGTGGCGGACTGGATGGTTCCGTCGGGATGCCGCTGGGCGCAACGGCTGCGGGCAACGATCCAGCCCTGGCGCGAGGTTTTGCCGTAGTATCCAACGACTCTGGCCACGAGGGCGCGGTCTTCGACGCGTCCTTTATGAAGGATCAGCAGGCGGCGCTCGACTTCGCATACGTGGCCATTGGAAAAGTCACCCCGGTGGCCAAGCAGATAGTCGCGAAATATTACGGCGAACCGGCGCAGCATTCTTATTTCGTGGGTTGTTCCACGGGGGGTAGAGAGGCGACTCTTGTTGCAGAGCGATACCCCACGTACTTCAATGGCGTGGTCGCCGGCGATCCGGCGATGCGCACGGACAATTCCAACGCTGGCGATAAATGGGTTGCGGTGGCGTTCAATGCGGCTGCTCCCAAAGATGCATCCGGTAAACCTGAGACAGGCAAGTTATTTTCCGCGGGCGATCGCAAGCTACTGATCGAGTCGATCTTGAGCGAATGCGATGCGAAAGACGGGCTGAAGGACGGAATGATTTTCAATTTCCAGGCCTGCCACTACAATCCAGTGGCTTTGAAGTGTCGCGGAGAAAAGACGGACTCGTGCCTTTCGGCCGTGCAAGTGGGCGCGCTGCAAAAGGCGTTCAGTCCGCTCAAGGATTCTCTCGGAAATGTGATCTATCCAGCGTTTCCATTTGACACCGGAATCGCGGCCGCGGGACCGGGCACCATGATTCCGGGGCTCGTTCCGAGCGGTACTCCCGCGAGTCCATTTGGTCCTGATCTCGCGACCACGTACGATCCGGATAAGGTGGAGGCGACGATCGCCGCGGATGGCGACAAAACTCTGATCGACACGTATGGGTGGACCAACCTTTCCACGTTTTCCGGTGGTGGAGGCAAGCTGTTGTTCTTCCATGGGCTGAGCGATCCGTGGTTTTCACCACTCGATACGCTCGGTTACTACGAAAAAATGGCGCGCGCCAATGGCGGACTAGATCAAGTGGAGAATTGGAGCCGCATCTACCTGGTTCCGGGGATGAGCCACTGCGGGGGCGGCCCGGCCACGCTCGACAATTTCGATATGCTGAGCGCGGTGGTGAAATGGGTCGAGAAGGGCGAAGCCCCCGACTCTGTGGTTGCCACCGGAAAGGATTTTCCGGGACGCAGCCGCCCGCTCTGCGCATTTCCGAAGCACGCACAATACAAAGGATCGGGCAATCCGCAAGATGCCGCGAATTTCGTTTGCAGCGATTAGCCGGGGGACATGGCGCGCGGGCGCGCTCCGGATCGTCGCGGCGGATTAGCACGCAGGGGGGTTTTGATGAACCAGTTGGGCGAGATTCAGCCGATTAAACTTGAGTACGTCTTTCAAATTCGAATCGATTTTCAGGAACGCGTTTCTTTCGAGACGCCGACCGGACGCCGAGCTTACGTTCCCGCGATTTCCGGCGTCATCGAAGGGCCGCGGCTGCAAGGCCGCGTAGTGCCGCACAGCGGCGCGGATTACGCCGGGCACGGGCGGCTGAACGCGCACTACATGCTGCAGGCGTCCGACGGCGCGATGATCTACATCAATAACACAGGGTACTTGCATCCGGTGGATGGCAAGCCAATCGACCGCAACGATCCATCCTGGGGCGGCGACCGCGAATTCTATTTTCGCTGCACGCCCGTGTTTGACACGCCGAAAGGTCCGCATGAATGGCTCACGCGAACGGTGATCGTCGGTAGCGGCAAACGCTACTCGAAACCCGACCACACCATCTTCACGTATTACGCGGTGCTGTAACCGATATTGATGAAGACCGGGCCTACACCGATGAACCGCCTCACCACGCTGGCGGCTGACGGGTCTGCGCGCGCGCGACCTTCGCCGGAAGCGAACTATGCGCTTGGAGTATTGAGCGCGATTTATGTGCTGAATTACGCCGACCGCGGCATCTTCAGCCTTCTGCTCGATTCCATCAAAAAAGATTTTCACGTCAGCGACACCGTGATGGGGCTCATTGCGGGCTTCGGATTCGTGCTGTTTTACTCGTTTCTTGGTCTGCCGATCGCGCGATGGGCGGACCGCTTTAATCGCCGGTTTATTCTGACAACGGGCGTAGCGGTCTGGAGCGTAATGACGTGCTTCAGCGGCTTGGCCGTCGGCCCGTGGCAGCTTGCTTTCACGCGGCTTGGAGTGGGTGCGGGAGAAGCGTGCGGCATTGCGCCGGCGCACTCGATGCTTTCGGATATGTTTCCGAAAGAAGAGCTTCCGCGCGCGCTTTCGATCCTCACCGCGGGCAGCCAAGTCGGCATCTTTCTAGGGTCGATTTTGGCGGGAGTGGTGAGCCAGTATTACGGCTGGCGTTGGGCGTTTATCGCCGCGGGCCTGCCCGGGATTGGCGTCGCGATTCTTTTTCGGCTTACCGTGAGAGAGCCTGCGCGCGGCGCGATGGAGGGGCCGCGGGCGAATATCAATCTGTTTTCGGTGGCGCAGACCCTGCGATTCCTGTTCAAACAGCTTTCGTTTGTGTACATCACCATCGGTGGCACGCTGATGGGCATCACGCTCTACGGATTCCAAGTTTGGTCGCCCGCATTCCTACATCGCGTCCATCATTTAAATAATGCCTCCATCGGTTTTCTACAGGGTGGCGTTTCCGCGATTTTTGGCGTTTCGGGCGTGCTGATTGGTGGGTTTTTCGCCGAACGATTGGGAAAGCGCGATATTCGCTGGCGGCTCAACGTTCCAGCCGTGGCGTCGATTGCCTCCTGCCCCGTCTCGCTGCTATTTCTTTTCTTACATTCGCTGCCGGGCGCGCTGATCTGTTGGGCGCTGTCTACGGTTTGCATTTCCGCATACATGGGACCTATTTACGCCGTATATCAGACGGTTTCGATGGTGCGCATGCGCGCGCTCGCTTCCGCCACGTTTCTTTTTCTTGGGAATCTACTCGGCCTTGGGCTTGGCTCGTGGCTAATTGGGTTGGTGAGTACCCATCTCAGCCACCGGTATGGCGAGCTTTCGATCCGATATTCGATGGTCTTTCCCAGCGTGCTGGGACTTTTCGCGGGCGTATTCTTCTGGATTGGTTCGCGATATCTCGCGGCGGACACGGCGCGCGCTTCTGCGCCTGAGGGTGCCTTGGCGGAATGATGTTGTCGAGTGCAGCGTTCGCAGGCGGGATTCGACGTGGGCCATGCCTCTGTTGATATGGGATTGCGAAGAGGGCGCAGGGCCAGTAGCGAGCCCTAGGCAGATCAAATCGCGCGAGCTTGGTCAACTGGGCGCAGCGTCAAGCTGCTAGCTGACGGTTATCCGGAAGGTCACGAAGCGTTCGGCATCTACGGTGACGCGAACCTCATATTTGCCGGGTACGAGGTTCACATTATTGCCATAATGTGTCGTCTCGGGCCCTTTACCCGCCGCATGCATCCGCGCTACCTGAAGTTTCCGCCAGTGTGCCGATTGGCTCTGCCGATAGGTGATGGTGACGCGCGCGTTCTCCACCGGTTTTCCGTCTTTCTTGATGAACACGACGAGGTGGTGATCGGGATGTTCGGCGCCATGGACTAGAACTGGCATTGCGCCGCTGTCGTGGACCATAGCAGGATGCGAGCCTTCAAACGATTCAGCCGGCAACAATTTCAGATTGATCGTGTACGGTCCCGTTCTGGCGATTTCATTGATGTTTTGGGCTCCGCTGGCGATAGGCACGGACATTAGCGCGATTATGAATGTGATTGTGACGAGGAGGAAGCTCAATCGACACGGGACGGGAGTTTGTCTTCTCATAGGCTATTGAGGTTATCGCTCGAATTTCGTGACTGCAAGGAAGAAAGCGCCCGCCCAAAACCACAGCACGTGCCGACGCATTTTGCGCAGCTAATCTGGGGCCGAAGATTTCTCTGCCGCGACGGCTGCCGATCGCGATTTGCCAAGTGCGGCACTTCGCTCACCCGGCTCATTCTTCGTCAGAGCTGAATGGACTTGGCGTTCGAGATCTGCTGGCGCCAACCAGCCATCGTGGCTCCAAACAATCTTGCCCGACGGCGAGCTGAGCGAATACCACGGGAGATCCTCCACTTGGTAGCCATCAGCCAAACGCCCGTCCGAGTCTTCAACTAGCGGTACATGAACCTTGGCCGCGAGGTTCGCCAGCGATTTTTGCGCGGCGGCCGAAGACTCGGTGGTCAGCTCGTCTACCACAACTGCGGAAGGCCAGCCCTTGCGTCTCGCGACTTCGGAATAGCGATCGAAATCACCAAGGTTCGCCGCTAAGCGCGAATCTTGATCGAGCCAGGAAGCAAAAAAAAGCAAAAGATGTGCATGCGTCCCACCGATGGAGACGGTGCGCATGTCCTTGCCGACGGGGGTTAAGTGCACCGTGGTCGCGGGCCGCAGCGGCTGCACGAACTTGAGCGAGACCTCTTGTGCGGCGCTCGGCGGACCGGGAAGAAGCTGGGCAATATCGTCGGCCAAGACTTGGGCTTGCGGCGCTACGCCCTCATAGCTCATTTGCGTCAGATACACTTTGTGCTCGCGGCCGACTGTGTCGACCAGAACCATTACTGGCTGGTGGTCGATGTCGTTGTTGATAGCCGACACGTAGACGTGGTACTCGCGCCAAACTTTTTTCAATTGCGGCAACGAGCCAGTGAGAAATCGCCAATGCCCTTGCATCTCGTGAGCACGGGTATATGCAGCCACATCGCTGATCTTAAGAGCCAGTGGATTCGCGTTGATGCCCAGCAATTGCACGTCAGCGGCCGCGGTCCCGAGGAAGCGAAGTGCTTTCACCATGCTCTCGGTGGTTAGAGGGCAAATGGTGGTGCACTGCGAGTCGACGAAGGCAATCAAGACCACTTTACCGCGAAACTGCTGCAGCGAGGTTTCGTGTCCGAACTGGTCGCGTAGTTGAAAGTCTGGAGCCGGCATATCGCCAGCCAGGCTTCCCGGGTCGACGTCCAGGTTGCTTGACGCCGTTGCGATCACGCTGTTTGCACGCCCTCCACTTATCAACTTGGCGCGCCCTCGCAGCATGAAGAACGCGATACTGGCCACAGCCACAATTCCGAGCGCTGCCAAAATGCCAGACAGAAGCAGCTGTTTTCTAAGATTGCTCATAGCTTGAGAACGTGGCTTTTCCGGTGCTGCCGGTCCTAACAATTAAAGCAAGCGTCCCGCAGAAGTGCGCCAGTTTCGCACTATCCAATCGTTGGATGGCGTTCGAGCATTGCAAGCGCGCAGAACGTCGCGCCGGATCCGAGAATGCGGGATCGTACCGTGAATTGCGAGTTAAGCGGCGCGGAGCATTTCCCAGCCGGTCAACTCCACCTCGGCCTGAAGCCAATCTTCAAGAGCGCGGCCCGGGATTTTCCCTCGCCGTTCGTAAAGCTCGTAAGCGCGGGTCCTGATCCGCTCTTCCAGCTTGTCGAACGTCGCGTCCAGCCTACGGAAGAGCGACTTCCATTCTTGCCCACTGAGCAGCGGTGAGAATTGCCCGCCGCCTTGCGCGGCGCCCTTTCCATAGGACCAATAAGCCGGCTTGATTCCCTCTGCGCCGCTTTCCTTGTCGCGAAGCACCAGTAGGAATGGGTCGTATCTCTCACCCGCGAGCACCTTCGCCCCAAGGCGAACGGATCGCGTGACCACGAAATAATCGCCCTTCCGCCCGGAATCCAGCGCGTGAACCCCCTCGATTCTGTATTGCAGTGGTTCTCCGCACTTCTTGCAAACGCCTATCGGTTTGTCCGATGACAACGCGACCGCCGCTTCCCACGGGGAAACTGCTTTGGTCGCGTGATTATTGGCACAGCAAATTCTTGATGGCATTCGTTGCACCTCCTCATAAGGACTGCCTTACGACGCGATGATCTTCCAGTGTAACAGACGCGACGTGGCACGGTTCGGTTGTGCAAACCGAAAATCCAAATGATTGTTTGCGATGACCCGGTTTGCCTCGGGCGGTAATCGCTTCCAAGTCGTGGTCATCTTCCGCGATCCGATCGATTCCAAGCTGTAGCGGGAATTGCCACTTTTCCGCCGAGGTCAATTTCGCGTCCGGCAGCCAATCGTGGCACCGTCGGATAAGGCAGATTTGTTCGGACTCCGAGGGGGCGCTCCAGATTGCCCTTGCGCAATTCGCTGCGCTCATAGCAGATTACGATTGTATGGAGCTGTCTCTCCGGAACTCCCGACATCGCAATCTCCTCCTGGCGGGATCCGCATTCCTTGCCGTATTGATGATTTTCCAAGCAGTAGAACTTTGGCTCGCCAACCGCTGGATCGATTCGGGCGATCTTCATCTCGTTGAAAGAGGCGCGGCACTGGTCCCAAGCGATGCTTCGGCTTGGGACTACCTGGGGCACTTGCGACAATGGAGCCTAAGCAATTCGGATTTGCCCGCCGCAATCGCAGACTACCGAAGAGCGCTGCACGACGACCCTCTTGCCGCACACTACTGGATGGATCTCGCGAGCGCCGAGGAGGCTTCAGGTGATGCCTCTGGAGCGAATGACGCATTCATGCACGCCCAGGCCGTATATCCCGATTCTGCCGAGGTTGCCTTTTACTACGGGAACTTCCTTTTGCGTCAACAGAAGTTCTCGCCCGCGTTCGCAGCGCTCCGTAAGGCTGTCCGTGAAGATTCATCGTTGTTGCCGTTGGCAATATCGCGCGCGTGGCGGGCTACGAACGACGCGAACGAGATCATCGATCGGCTTCTGCCTGGGAGCGTCACCTCATACTTCAAGGCGATCGATTACTTCGCAGCGATTCATCAGTGTGACGCTGCTCTAGTCGTCTGGTCGCGACTTGCGAACTCCAAAGCTGCGGTGCCGTTGGCGAGTGCATTCCCGCTCATCGACGAGCTGATCAGTGAAAACAGAAGTGCGGATGCACGTCGCATATGGCTACAGGTAACTTCCGATGCAAAGCCGCCGGAGGGTTACGCCTCCGATTCGCCGAGTGTGTGGAACGGTGATTTTGCCGACGACTTCGCCGGTGGAGGCCTCGGATGGCGATGGATTCCTCTACCCGGGATATACCTTTCGTTCGAAGCGGCTCCACCCCACGGTGGTGTGCGCGCCCTGCGGCTGGAATTCAATGGTGGCTCGAACGTAAATCTCGTCGAGCCCTATGAGTACGTCCCGGTTTCACCGGCGCAGTCTTATCATTTCCATGCGCTGATGCGCA
>JBOGMW010000062.1:0-11972 GCA_050746805.1 Candidatus Acidiferrales bacterium
GGCGTCGGCGTCCCGCCGAATAAAGCTGTTGTGGGCGCGAATGCCTTCGCCCATGAAGCGGGCATTCATCAGGACGGGATTCTTAAAAATCCGCTGACGTACGAAATCATCGTCCCCGAAAAGGTTGGAGTGCCGAAGCGAACGCTGGTCCTCGGCAAGCATTCGGGACGCAATGCTTTCCGAGCGCGGCTGGCGGAACTCGGCTACGATACGAGCGACTCGGAGTTGGCCGAATGCTACCGCATGGCCATGGTCCAGGCGGACGCGGAAAAAGAAATTCGCGACCGCGATTTGATCGATATCGTTCTGCGCGTTCGCCGTCAGACGATCGCGCCCGCCGTCGCCGGGTCGGACGGCGCAACCCGCTAACATTCGAACTCTCAGCGAGGGAACATTGAGGAAAAATATTGCCGTTCTGCCCGGAGATGGCATCGGTCCTGAAGTAACCCGCGCCGCCGTTGAGATTCTGCAAGACTGCGCCCAAACGTTTGGCCACGTTTTCGATTTTCAGGAATTTCCGTTCGGCGGCATCGCCATTGACAAGTGCTGTGGCAATCCGCTTCCGCCGGAAACATTGGAGGGCTGCCGCGCATCGCATGCCATCCTTCTCGGCGCCATCGGCGGGCCCAAGTGGGAGTCGCTTGCCTTTGGCACGCGCCCGGAAGCAGGCCTGCTCGGCCTCCGCAAGGAACTCGGCCTGTACATCAATTTGCGGCCGATCCGGTTGCGGCCCGCGCTGCCCGGCATTTCGCCGTTGCGTCCTGAACGCCTCGTTGGCTGCGATTTGGAAATCGTCCGTGAACTCGCCGGCGATATCTACTTTGGCGAGCATCGCATCAATGGCAGTGGAAAAGACGCGTCGGCCAGCGACCTCGCCGTGTATTCCGTGCCGGAAGTGGAACGCGTGGCGCGTTACGCTTTCGACCGCGCTCTCGCCCGCAAGAAACACCTCACCAGCGTTGATAAAGCCAACGTGTTGGCCAGTTCCACGCTTTGGCGCGATACGGTAACCGCCCTCGCGCGCGAATATCCTGGTGTGAGCGTCGATCATCAATACGTGGACAACGCCTCGATGCAAATTGTGCTACGCCCCGCGCAGTTCGACGTGATTCTTACCGGCAATATGTTTGGCGATATTCTGAGTGATGAAGCATCGGCGCTGGCCGGCTCCATCGGACTCATTCCGTCGCTCAGCCGAGGCCGCGTGGATCAGCCTGCGCTGTACGAACCGATTCACGGCTCGGCACCCTCGCTGGCCGGTAAAGACGTGGCGTGCCCGCTGGGCGCGATTTTTTCGGCGTCGCTGATGCTGCGCGAATCGTTTGGGCTGGCCGCCGAATCGCAATGGATCGAGGATGCGGTTGATCGCGTGTTGGAGCGCGGATTCCGCACCGCGGATATCGCCGAAGCTGGCGGCCGCTCCGTGGGCGGCTCCGAATTCACGAAGGAAATTCGCAAGGAACTGCGGGCTGCGCCAGCGCGCGCCGGTAGCCGCGGCGCCTGACGCAGAAAGACTTTCCAAATTTTCGCGATATTTCAAGGGCGGCGTTAGGACGTTTTCTTCAGCACCAGGGATTCGGCGATTATGTCGTGCAGCATTTGCTTTTTCGGCGTGAACGCCGCCATCAGATAGCCGATCCCAAAAGTCAGCGTGGAAATGATCATGGCGAAGTAGCGACCGGTGGCCCGCGCGAAGGAGATTCGCTTGCCTGTTATGTCCGTCACGTAAATTCCCAAAACCCGTTTACCAACGCTTGCTTGCAATGCCGAGCTTTCAAGCAGCGCGAAATAGCACCATTGCGCCATTACCATCAGCAAGTTGATGGCGAGCACCTGGCGGCTGTCGCTGGTGAGCATGACCCAAGGGTGCTGAGGCGATAGTCCCGCATGCTGCATCAGCGGGCCGAGGATCAGGATTCCGGTGACGATGCTCAATATAAACATGTCGATGATGTAGGCGAAGAGGCGGAGCCAGAAACCAGCGTAGGAAACTTGTGGTTCCGGCTGCCGGGGAATCGTTTGAGGGGCCGGATCGAACTCCATGGCATCGTGCGCGCGCTCGGTGGTTGATTGGCCGCATGCCGTACAGTACGCTGCGTCGTCCGAATTTTGAGCACCGCACCTCCTACACTCCAATTCGAGTCCTTCCCGGGGCAATCTTCATTCGTTCAGGCCTTTCGCAACACTAGGCAGTTTGCAATCATGTCGTGCAGCGCCTGCTTTCTCTCGGTAAAGCCAGCCATGATGCAGCTGATCAGGAAATACAAGCCGCCCAAATACGGAACGATGCCAATTCCGCGGCCGGCCCAGAAGCGGCCGCTAGTGCGTCCAAACGTTGCGGGGTGGCCCTCCATGTCGGTGACGTAGAGGCCGAGCGCCTTTTTACCGAGCGTGGCCTGCCATTTAGAACCTTCCATTCCGGCCCAATACAGCCAAGCGCCGACAATGTAGAGCACGGCGATGAAAATAATCCGCGGCAGAAACGTGACCAGTACCACCATCGGCTCCGCCTGCATGCGCATGAGCTCCGGAAGCGCGCCCGCAAAGACGGCTACGCAAATCGCGCTGTAAGGGATTCCCAAAATCAGGTAATCGATGATGGCAGCGACAACGCGAAGCCAGAATCCGGCATAGAGCACTCCAATTGGCGCGGCGGTCTGCGCCTGCGGCGGCAGAGGTGGAGGAGGAAGAACTCCGACCTGCGTCTGCACGGCGCCGGTGGCGCCCGTCGATTGTCCACATGCGCCGCAAAACGCGGCTCCGTCCGAGACGGCTGTTCCACATTTTGAGCAATACATGGCGTTCTCCTCTCCTCTGGATGCTGCCGCGCAAGGGACTGGATCCGTTGGGCGCCGCTCCTATTGAATCTACGCTTGGGTGCTCCGCGAAATTTCAGCGCGGAAATCTTCCAAGCCCATTCTTTTTTGAAGCATGCGATCCAACATTCGATCGGACAACAAACGCCGCAGGCGCAGAGCCATTTTCGCTTCGGGCGTGACGGGATACCGTGCGCGCGGACGTTCTGTTTCGACGGCGCGAAGGATGACGGCGGCGCAGTCCTCGGGAGTGGTGCGGGAATTTTTCATGCTATTGCCGAACGAGACGCGGAATGCGTTGTAGATCGGCCCGTAGGCGCTGCGCGAGGCGGAGCTGGCGTACGACGCGGACAGCTCCGTGGAATTGCGGCCGATGTTGGTAGCAATGTAACCGGGCTCGATCAAAATCACGTTCACATTGTAAGGATAGAGTTCCAGGCGCATGGAATCGCTGATGGCTTCGAGCGCGTGCTTGCTGGCGCAATACGGCCCCATGATTGGGGTGCCCATCTTTCCGGCAATGGAGCTCATGTTGACGACGCGGCCGCGGCGTTGCTTGCGCATTTCGGGCAGCACGCGCTGAGTGACGCGCAGGACGCCAAAGACATTGGTTTCGAACTGTTTGCGCATATCGGCGAGCGAGATTTCCTCCATGGCGGCGCCGATGCCGATGCCCGCGTTGTTGACGAGAACCGCGACAGAGCCAGCGCGCCGCTCGATTTCGGCGATGGCGGATTCAACGGATGCATCGCTGGTGACGTCGAGTTCCAGCACTTCAAGCGGGAGCTTTTTGGCGCGAGCTACTTCTTCGAGCGCGGCGCGGCGTTCGGCGCTGCGCCCTCCGGCGAAGACGCGATAACCGCGCTCCGCGAACAGAACCGCCGTGGCGCGACCGAGACCGTCTGTCGCGCCGGTGACGAGCACCGGTCCGAGTTTTCCGCGCGCATCTACAGAGGTCACGTTCTACTCCTGTCCGCTTGGATTTCGAGCGCTATCATAAACTGGTTCTCGATAAAGTTGCGAGCCATGGGGTTGCGAGCAACGTCTCTTGGCCGCGTAGTGTAGCACTGATGGACGATGAATCGGCCGCGCGCGGCGGCGCGCAATCTGGAGCCAATTCGGATGCACCGCGATGTTCCGCCCTTGCATGCCGCCGACCGTTTGTTTTCTGTGACTTACGCGTGTCAAAGGCCGATTGACTGTTCCGCCCTTGGAGTGAGTGGTGATACCGCAATCGCGGGCTGCAACTTCGAGCGGTAGCATCAGCGATCGGCTGATGCGGACTGGAGCAAAAATATCCGCCGCCAGCGAGAGGAACCGCTGAACCGCCGAGCAGTTCGCGATTAGAAAAGCGGAAGTAGCTGAGATCCGGTAGGTTAAGGCTCGCTCTACTCGACACGGGTTCGCGATTAGCTTTCGCGATTTGTTCGCCAGGAAATGATTGCGCGAGGACGAAACGGAGCGGGAACCGCTGCCGGAAAAAGCGGAAATCAAGAGCTTGGCGAGGATAAAGGAGCGTCCCGATGCGCGCGTTCTAATGCCGGAGCTTAAGTTCCGGCGCCATAAACTGCGTGGCGCCGCTTGCCGTCCGCCAAAGTTTTCGACTGCTGCCATTCTTTCTCCACCTTCTGGCTGCCGGAAGACGCACGTGCCGTTCGCTGCTGATGGCCTTTCTCCCTGGTTGCCTTCGCACCCAGCAGCTTCGCGCAAGCAACCAAAAACAAGAAACGGTAGCATGGGAGTGCTGTGCGGTCGAGGTTCAAATTGGCGGCGGTACAGCTTTCCCGTTTTGGGAATCGAAATGCGGTTGGAAAGAACGTCGCGAGGCGAGCAGCGGAGCAGCCAATAATTGCTATTCGCTTCGTAGCGATTGCATGGGACTCGCGGAAGCGGCGCGGTGAGCTGGAACAACGGAGGCGACTGCGCCTGCGATAGCCAGCATCACGCATACGGCTCCAAGGACGAATGGATTGGCCAGGCTCAGCTCTGTCCACTGTCTAACCGCGTTTGCAAGGGCAAACGTCGCCAAAACCCCGCATGCAATTCCGACCGCCAAAACTCCTGCCGCCGAGCGGAGAACGAGCCAGATCACATGGGCCCTCGAAGCACCGAGGGCCATTCGTATGCCAAACTCACGGCTCCGCCGAGAAACCTCATACGAAAGCACGCTATACAGGCCCACCAGAAAGAGCGCCAACACCATCGACGCAAGGACGAACAGAATGATGGCGGTGAAACGCTCTCGGTCCCATCCTTGGGCCGCCAGCAGTTGTTCGGCTGTGGTCACATGGGTCACTGGCTGACTGGCATTGACGTCGCGCACTCGTTCGCGGACGGCGCGGACAATCCTTAGCGGAGGGACGCTCGTGCGCAGTAAGAAATTGATGGAGTCCGCGGCGGTTAGCGTATAGGGGACGTATACGGCGGGCAGAACCGGTTTGTTTAGGCCGTCATTCCGGGCGTCGTCCACGACGCCAATAATCCGAACGACGCCATTATCGGTGGGACTCTCCAAGACCCAGGCTGAAAAAGGCCTAAGCTGTGCCATGCGTACCTGCTGGCCGATCGGATCGGCGTCCGGCCAGAAGCGCTGCGCCATGCGGCGATTGATGACCGCCAGATTCGACGCATGGGTGTCATCGGTGTCGTTCCAGATCGCCCCACGCAGCAATGGAATATGCAGCACGTGGAAATACTCTGGGCTGACCAACTCAAGCACCGCGTCTTGGCCTCGCTCGCTCGATCTCCCGACTATCTCGAAATCGCGCAAGTAGTTGGAAACCGGAGGAGCGCTTTGCACGGTGACGCCAACCGATTCCACTCCGGGCATACTCGCGAGACTCTTACGAATTTGTTGGTAGTAGGCGACGCGATTTTGCCAATTGGTGTACGTACCTTCACTGAGAGAAGCGGAGAGGCACAAGACGTGCTTCGGGTCGTAACCCAACTTCTTCTGGTAAAGCGACACATACGTGACCGCGGACGTCGCCGCGGCCGAAAGAACGACCAGGCCGAACGCGACTTGAGCAGCTACAAGAATTCTGTGTTTGAATGCACGTCCGGGAGCGGAAACGATGCTTGGCGCACTTCCCCGCAACACGCGATTGGTATCGGGCCGGAACAACTGGGTTGCCGGTGCAAGGCCGAAGAAAATTGTGGTGAGCACAGAAACCAGCAGGGTGGTCAACAGCACGGGCGTGTTTAGGGTCATGCGAACTTCTAACGGAAGCAGACGCGGCGGTGCCCACCGCGAGAACGCCGCAAGCCCGATGTGGGCAAGAAGGATTCCCAAGAGACCGCCTGCGAGCGAGAGCACGAGAGACTCGGTAAAAAGCTGGCGCAAGATGCGCCGCCGTGCAGCGCCCAGCGCGAGCCGGACAGCAAACTCGTTTCCTCGCGTAATGCTCGACACCAGCAAAAGGATTGCGACATTGAGGCAGCCGATCACGAGCATGGCTATCGCGGTCCCGAACAGGAGGAACACCGTCCCGGTGAAACTTCCCACGTACTGATCGCGTAAACTCGATAGATGAACTTTGAATCCGGGTGCGTACCGCGCCGGGGTCTCGGCCGCAAACTCATCGAATAGAGGCTGGAGTTCGGCGTCCGCAGCCGCGCGGGTGATGCCAGGTTTTAATCGAGCGACAACCCAGTAGGAGCTGTTCGGGTCCTGGCTGAACTCCAGGGGAACGTAGACATCGCTAGCACCCCAGCCAAACCGAGGCGGCAGCACGCCAACAACTCGGTAATATCGCTGGTCAAGATCCAACGATTTTCCCAGCACATCTTTTTCCCCGCCGTAGTGCGACTGCCAGAAGTGATAGCTGAGCACCACCACATGGGCAGCCTTTCCGATGTCCGGCGCGTCGGCTGGCGTGAACTCTCGTCCCAGCAGCGGCGGCACGCCAAGGAACGAGAAGGAGTTTCCGGAAAACCGCCCGGCCATGACCGCCTCGGGCAAATCGCCGCTGGCTGTGACCATATAGAAATCATCGTCTGCGCTTGCGCCGTCCACGCATCTCGCACGACGTAAAGCCTGGAATTGAAGGGCGGACAGTGCTACCGGCTGGACGCCCGACATGCTGGATGCGTTCAGTACGACCATCCGATTTGCGCCGAGATAGGGGAATGGCTTGAGCAGCACTCCGTACATCACGCTGAGAATCGCCGTGGTTGCTCCAATACCAAGCGCGAGAGAGGCGATGGATGCCACAGCGAGCGACGGATTTTTGCGCAACATGCGGAGGCCGAAGCGGACGTCTTGCAGGAGCGATTCGAGCCAGGGCAGGCCGCGGAGATCGTGGTGCGTTTCGCGCAGAGCGGCTTCAGCGCCGAGGCGTAGTCGGGCTTGGCGGCGGGCTTCGTCGGGCGGAAGACCGCCACGGAGATTTTCTTCTTCGAGCAGGGAGAGGTGAGAGGCGAGTTCGTCCTGGAAATCGGCGTCGAGACGGCGAGAGGAGAAGAATCCGCGGATGCGGGAGGCGATGGTTCGGAACCGAGAGATTAGAGCTTCAGTTCGCATGTTGCCTTCGCGCTACTCTCAATGACAAATGATGTAGGTCAGTTGGAATTTTGACTGCTTGTGTCAGGACCAAAAAATTCAAACTGACTCACTCTGGAAAAATCCGCACCCTTCGCGGAAAGCGCGAAGAATGCGGCACCCGAAAAACCAAAATCAACAGCAGATCAATGCGCACCCCGTTTGCGAAGACGCGAAAAGTGCAGCGTTCGTAAAATCAAACAACAGCGGTGGCTCATGTCATCCTCGAGGCGCGAGGCGAAGGACGCGCGCGATCACGCCGGAGATGCGCTGCCAATTGTCAGTTTCGGCGGCGAGCTGCTTGCGTCCGGCGCGGGTGATGGAATAAAAGCGAGCCTTGCGATTGTTATCGGAGACGCCCCAAGCCGCGGAAATCCATCCACGCTGCACGAGGCGCGCGAGCGACGCGTAAATCGTGCCTTGATTGAGCTGCAGGACGTCGTCGCTGATCTGTTCGAGACGACGGGCGATGCCGTAGCCGTGGAGCGGTCCCATGGCGTCGAGGGTCTTGAGCACCATCAGGTCGAGGGTGCCTTGGAGGATGTCGGATTTGGCGTCGGTCACGTTGCGCGCTGCTCCTGTGGCGTGCGGACAGGAGCGTCCCACAATACATGTGGCATGTCAACAGGTAATCGTTCGGCCATTCATGATCGGGTGGAGCACGGCGCGTCAGACCATCGCGAGCGGTCAGGAAAGCCTGCTAATTGGAAGGAGCCGTGTCGGAACGGTCGCGGACCCGGCTCGTCTGGTCGATGTGCACCAGCTCCGGCGCGACAGGGGACTCAGGGGCGCCCAGACGGGCGAGCAGGCGAATCCCACCGCGAGGGCGGGGCGTCGCTGCGGCGAAGATGATTGACGATGCGTCCCGTGGCGATCGAGCTTTGAATAAAGTGATCCACTCTCATGGGACCGGCGACGTTGACGGTGCGAAGCCAATGCAACCCGCTGCTGACGGCGCAGCCGCACTGGGAACAATCGGGCGCGCCTCCGAAGATGCAGGGCTCGACGCGACTTTGCAGGTCCGCGGAATAATTGGCTGACATTTTGGCAAACACGCATTCGCCAGGATTCGCCGGCGGAGCGAGGAGCGCCTCGGCGAGTCCTTGATTGAACAAGAGCTTCGGGTAACGCGCGGCGACCACAGGCAAATCGCTGGCCAGCGCACGGCGATCGCCGATCGTTAACATTTCGGCGCTGCTTTCGCCGATCTGCGGGGTATAGGTGCTGACCCATATGCGGTTCACTTCCGGGCGTGCATTCCAGAAGGAAACGTATTCTTCGAGATAGCTGCTGCGTGCAAGCATGGGGCGCGTGATGGTCCAGTGGACGTTGATTTCGCGGCCGGAAATGTTTTTAAGGATGCGCTCGTAGGTGGCGGGCTTGCGGCGGAAGTCGTGATGCTCGGGAAGGCCGTCAACGGAGACGGCGACGCGAACGCGCGGGAGCGGCATCCATTCAGCGGGAATGGGGATTACGGCGCTGGTGACGACGAGTGTGAAAACACCCATTTCGCTGAGAGCCGGAAGAATGCGGCTAAGTTCGCGATGGCGAACCAGAGGTTCGCCTCCCACGAGCGAGACGTGCAGAGGCTTGTGCTTGCGCACGAGGGCGAGAACGCCTTCGACGAGCGCATCACCGCGTTTATCGGCGAGATCGCGAAGCGTCACTTGGCCGCCGAGGTGCGATTCGCCGAAGGCATAGCAACCCGGACATCTCAGCGGGCATTCACGAGTAATTTCGATTGAAAGCAACGGCAGGCGGCCGGACAAGATTCGGCCCCAAGCGGTGAGGACTTCGTGTGCGGTAATGCTTGGCTTTACGGACATTTGCGCTTGCCCACATTCACCCATAAGGTTGGATGCGAATTGCAGGTGTTCTGCTGCTTCACGGGGCATGGGCTAACAATCAATCTAAAGGAGAGAGCGATCGAGGCCGCGGTGAAGTTTCCAACGCGAGTGACCGGCATCTCGCTTCGTCTCCGAGGACGGCGGAAACTTTAGCGAAGGAGAAGCGTCATGATCAAAAAAGTGAAAGCCGGATACAAAGTTGTGTCGGAAAAAGGTGGGAAAAATCTCGGCGGCCCGTACAAGACAAAGGAAGAGGCCAAGAAACGTCTGCGGCAGGTGGAGTTTTTCAAGCACAAAAAGGGCTAGGCAAATCGAGTCAGCAGTCGCGACGGCGCTAGGTGAGCGAATTACTCCGCGCCGCCGATCACGACCGTCCAAGGGCGGACTTTCCAGCGCTTGACGAGTCCATTCAACACGTACGGGTCGTTGCGCGCAAAGGATTCGGCGACCGTGCCGTCGGCGGCTCGAAAGATCAGGAGCGCGCAGTCGGGAGGATCGGCGAAGGCTCCGGCGAGCACGATTTCACCGCGCGCGTGAGCAGCCGCCGCGAGGCCGAGATGCTCCTGGCGAAAAGCAGCGCGGCGCGAGAGATAATCCTCAACCAAATCGTAGATCAGCGCGAAATAGGGCATTGGTTCCTCACAGTTGTTTCCGTTCGGAATGCGAACGGCACTACGCGAGCGTTTTCAATGCTTCCGGTGAGAAGACGCGAATGTCGTCGATGCGCGCCTCACGGATTTTGTTGGCCCACGCCGGATCGGCGAGCAGCGCCCGGCCGACGGCGACCAGGTCGAAATCGCCGCGCGCGAGCATTTCCGCGAGCCGGTCAATGTGCGCGGTGCGGCCCGCTCCATTTACGGCGGTGGGCTCCTCGGCGCCACGAAATGAATCGACGAAATCGACGGTGAGCGCGACCGAGCCGACCGTGATGGTGGGCATTCCGGTGATTTTCTTTGTCCAGCCGGCGAGATTCAGATCGCTGCCCTCGAATTCGGGTTCCCAGAACCGGCGTGTGGAGCAATGGAAGGCGTCCAGGCCGGAGGCGGCGAGCGGTTCGAGGAAACGCGCGAGCTCTTCCGGGGCGGAAGCCAGGCGCGCGGCGTAGTCCTGCAATTTCCATTGAGAAAAGCGCAGCACGATCGGGAAATCAGGGCCGGTGCGACGCCGGCATTCGCGAATAATTTCAACGGCGAAGCGCGTGCGGCCGGCGATGTCTCCGCCGAAGTGATCGGTGCGGCGATTCGTTGCGTCCCAGAAAAACTGGTCGATCAAGTAGCCGTGCGCGCCGTGGATTTCGATGCCGTGAAAACCGACGCGCTGTGCGGCTGCCGCAGCTTCACCGTAAGCGGTGATGAGCGCTTCAATTTCGGCCACGGCGAGAGGCTCGCCGATAACCACGTCCGGCTTCAAAAGGCCTGAGGGACTGACTGGCGTTTGCGGCAATTTCGGAGGTCCGCTGGGTCCCTGGGCCGCGCCAACGTGCCAAACTTGCGAGAAGATTCGCCCGCCTGCGGCTCGAACTTCGGAGACGACGCGCGACCATCCGGCAAGAGCCTCTTCGCCATATAGACGCGGAATCTGCGGCATGTTAGCTGCTTCGGGATGATTGGGCGAGGTGCCCTCGGTGATGATCAGTCCGGCGCCGCCTTCGGCGCGGCGTCGATAATAGCCCGCAACATCCGGGCTGGGTACGCCGCGCGGAGAAAAATTGCGCGTCATCGGCGCCATCACGATGCGGTTCGAAAGCGTAACGCCATTCAGCGTGAACGGCGTGAAGAGCGCAGCCGCCGAAGGCGAAAGGAAAGTTTTTGTAGTCGTCCGCTCCATGTTCATTGAGAGACAGATTCGTTTTGATATACTCAAGTCGCGTTTCCGAATTGAACGCGCGGTCGATCTGCATTGTAACTGACGTGCGCGGTTGCCCACTGGGGTTTGCCGATAGCACCTAATGGATTTCCACAAGTAGCGGTGAAACTCACAGATGGGGCGGATAAAAGGTTGAAAGGCGGCTTGACGCGCGCAGAATTGTTGGTATAATCCTCGGATGTTGGTAGGGCCGCCGCAAGGCGGGCAACCTGCCGGAGCACCTGGGCTTCTTAACTCACAAGAGGTGAGGTTGGTTACGAACACCGGGTAGACATACATCGAGCATCGAGCTACGCCGTCCTAGGGGCCGGACTAAGGGCCCGCAGGAAGGACGGAATCGCCCGGCGCTCGACGCCGGGTTTTTTGTTGCTCGTAGGCTTCAAATCGCAGGGCCGGCTCCAAATCGGCACTGCGCTCCGCCGGGTGCGGAGACGTTCCGATCGGAAGTTGATGAACGGAACGACGATCTTTGACAACTGAAGGAAGTAGGCATCGCGTTATGCGATTTTCAAGTTTCGCATAGCGCGAAACCGCAAGTTTTGCTCGAGAGTAGCGCAATGTGGAAAGGCGAACTTGTCCACACGCGTCTGCCGCTTCGTGATTTCTAATCGACACAGGTGGCGATCTGAACCTGGTTTAACTCTTTGAAAACAAAGGGACGGGCCTAGTCCAGATCGACACAACTCGACGGAGAATTCAAGCGAGCAGCATTATGGCCAGTTTGCATCGACGGATTGCAAGAACGGCGTTGTAAACGGCTAGGGTTTCGAACTCGAAAGGGTCGAGACGTGTTGGGTAAGTTTTATGGTCAAGCTACTAAGGGCGTACGGTGGATGCCTTGGCGCCAACAGGCGAAGAAGGACGTGGTAAGCTGCGATAAGCCCCGGGAAGCCGCAAACAGGC
>JBOGMW010000063.1:0-6826 GCA_050746805.1 Candidatus Acidiferrales bacterium
CGGTTTCGGAGGGGAAGAACTGGGCGGCGAGGATTTTGCCGGAAGCATCGTCTTGCATGCCCAGGGCGGTGAGCCGCGGGCCGCGGCCTTCGAGCCAATCATGGGGGGAACCGTCCAGTTGCACGAGCTCTCCTTCGCGGGCCAAGCGCAGGCGGCGCTGACGATGAGCGGGTGGTCGGGCTCACAACGCGCCAAACACCACCGGGCCCTGCCCGGATTCAAACGACTTAGCTCTTCTCGACACCTCGAAACACCCAAAGTACGTTCGTTCTCTGGGCACTTAACAGGCACCTGAGTGTCGCCGAGGTGCTACGCTACACCCGAGTGAGCCGCACTTCGCAGCTGGTGTGCCGCTCCTATTTCTTAAACAAGTCGAGCACGTCGCTCGGCACGCCGCTATCATCGGGCTCCTTCCAGCCCTTTTCGAAATATTTCTCCCAGTCCTGCGCCCAAGGGCGGCCGTAGTAGTCGACGTAATCCGGATCGCCCGGCGTGAGCTGCTCCGGCCTTCCGTCGACGTCCTTGATGTTCGACAGGCACTCGATGAAGGTAAATCGGGCACGGGGATCGCCGGCCTTGGCCCAACGAAGGAAGCGGTCGTGGAGGACCACGGGTTGAACTAATGACTCCGGGTCATACCAGACCGCTTCGGTTTCCAGACCGACGAAGCGGTGGTGCGCGTCATACATGGGCTTGAAGGTTTCCACCGTCTGCATCTCGTTCGAGAATTCGAAGAGGGTATGCTGCGTCCAGCCCTGTATGTTGGCGGTCCACCCGACGAGCGTGTCGCCATCCCAGAAAGCGATCGTCTCGCCATACCATTGCGGAACTTTCTGCACGTGGTGCTGCTGGCCGACCAGGAACTCGCGAATAAAGTTGTCGGCAATGCCCGAAAGGAACTCAACGCGGGTCGGTGTGATGGTCAGTTCGAAGTTGGACGCCTGGGAGGGCTCGGCCCACCAGCGGGTGAACCCCTCGGGCCAGCAGAAAGAGGCGCTCCATTGATGTGAGTTGTCCACCGTTTCGTGGTAGATCATCTGGACGTAGCGTGCCTGATATTCCGGAGTAAGAAGCGAGAGCAGCGTCGAAACCTGATTGATGCCGCCCCACTGCCAGCGTTCGCCGCGTCCGAAGAACCCAGAGAACCGACGCTGGTCGAGACCAACGAAGCCCGGTGTGTCCGTTCCATTCGGATCCCGGACGTAGAAGCCGTCCCAGTCGGGTGTTGTGGCCTTGGTGTAGATGGTGGGACCGCCATGAGCCTTGGCTTGTGCGAGCAGAGCCTCGAATTGCTCTTTAGCGGTCTGGTAAGGATACTTGCTGACAATACGATCGCGAGGGTAATCGATGCGGCAATCACCCCAGGAGGCCGAGGTCGGCGGATTGGCGCCCATGCGCCCGTCCTGCCACATGTGCTCGATCATCTCGCGGGGAGTATTGCAGCGGTAATAGCGCGGGTCCATCCAATGTTTCTTGTCCAGATAGAAGTTTTTCGACGAGAAGAGATCGATCTTGAGAGGAGTGATCCCCGGCTGCGGCGGCTGCGAGACAGGCTTGGGGGGCGGTGGTCTCCGAAATCCCCCCGGCGGAGGAGCCTGTGGATTGAAGCCGGGTGGCAGAATGGCCGGCGGCGGCTCTGCCTGGCCCGTCAGGACCGGATTGAGGCCCGGTGGCGGAGTGAATCCGCCGTTTGCTTTTTGCGCTCGCGCGACGCGAGCTAGGCCTGAAGAGAAACACGCAATGATGGCAGCAACGACAAATGCCCAAAATCCTAGCTTCTTCATAGGTTCTTCTAACCTCACATCCGAAGCTCTACCGCAACGTGGTCGGATGGTAGTACCCGAACGGGGCGTTTTCAAGCTTTACCAGCCAATTGGACGCTCGCGGCAACGTAGTCTGAACCGCTCCGGGAGACTTCGATGGGATCACGCGTCCCGTACTGATCGGGTCGATAGCCGTGGTGGTCGCGGCGGCCTCAAATTTTTGGTAATTGGTGCGCCGACGGGGCGAACCCGCATGTCCTGTGAGGGACAGAGGATTGGGCAGCAAGCGGCGCTCGTCAGACGAGCGAAAACAAGCCGTGGGAAACCCGGCGATCTCGCTGGGTGGCCCGCTCTGGTGCAAATTCGTTATGTAGGTGAACAGAAGAGGCGTATCGTGTCCGAACTGGGGGTCCAAATCCGAAATTCCGGATGGAAGCCGTCCGGCCAACGGCAGGTGGCCAAGTACCGTTGGCAAGCCTCTTCAGTGGCGAGCTTGGACTGAAATTCGCGCAGAGTTTTCGGAAATGACGGCTCAAGGCAAAACATTTTTGGCATGAGGGCGGACCGGCGCATGACGGAGGGAAAAAATGAATCCCGATAATAATCGAGACCGGCGCAGCGGAACTTCACAGTTTGCGGAAGGACCGCCGTCGGTGGAAGGGTCGGGTTTTAACTCCGCCGTAAGCCGGCAATTCTTTTCAGGAGTTTTAACGCCTGGAGCCTCAAGTTCCAACTTTTCGACAGCCTCTTTAATCGGCTGGAATGGAACTGTGGTGGCCGCTGTTGCGCGCTGTAGGAGCACAGCATGTTATGCCATGCTCGCACTCCTCCTTACCGCCGGCGCAGCGCGAGCGCAGGTGCCACCAAAGATCGAAGCTCAATTGCAAAAAATGGGACACATCGTCGATCCTGGTTGCACGGCGGTTCTGTATCGCCCGATGATGCCGAAAAAAGACATCGTCTACCAATTGGAAGAGATGAAGAAGACCGGCAAGCCCAGCTACGAAGTTCCCATCTATCCGGGAATTACGATTTACCGGGACATGTCCTTCGGCCCCGATCCGAAAAACGTCGTGGATATCTTCACCGCTGATAAAGGTCCCTCATCGCGTCCCGTTTTGATCTATGTGCCCGGGGGCGTGGGAAACAAGATCGAACTGCAGAATCGCGCGGCCAACGCCTTCAACGACAACATTGCCCGCTGGGCCGTGCAACATGGCATGGTCGCAGTGCTGATGCAGCGGCGCGGCTCGGCTTCGGGCGCCAGGCCGGACTACTACGCCGGCGCCAAGGATGTTGCCGCCATGATTCAGTACGCGGAGGCGAACATCTCCCAATACCACGGCGATCCCAACCGCATGTTCGCTTGGGCGCAGTCGGCCGGAAACGGTCCACTTGGAATTTACGCCGGCCATCCCGAACTCTACGGCCCCCAAGGCGTCGGCTTGGTGGGCATCATCTTCATGTCCGGACAATTTGACATTCTTCGTCCCGACGGCACCGATCCCGTCTCCGCAGCGGCAGCAGGAGGTTTCGGAGGTAGCGCCAATCTGTTCGCCCAGGCAGGCAAGACCTGCGGCCTCAAGGGTGGCGCATTCAGCACTGAGGGCGTGCTCCCCGGCCGGTCACCGGATCAGCCCGGAGGCCAAGCCCCATTCGTCATGTCGCGCGGCGGACTCCGTTTCGGTGGCTCGCAGGTTCCTCTGAAAGTGCAGATCGAGGAATCCAGCCTGCCGGGTCTGGAGAAAACGCGTGCGAAAATCCTTCTCGCGTCGGCGGAACTTGACCCCGGAGTCACCAACCAAAAGCCGAGCCCGTTCAATCAGGCCTTGCACGACGAGCTGTGCAAGCTGGCCGGTCCGCACGCGGTGAACGGCAAAGGCCATTGCCCGGTTCTTCTGTACGAGAAGGGCGAGAGCCACATGTCGGAAATCTTTTCGGTCGATACTGCAGATCATACCGTCTCCGGACCGATCCTTGCCTGGATCAAGAGCGTCAACGCCAGCTTGGATCAGAAGCGTCAAAACTAGAACCAACTAAAAAATCGCACTCGGATTGAGGCTCGCCAATTATTGCGGCCCTCTCACGCGCCAATGCAGGCTGATGTAGAAAAATGCGAAGAGACCGAACATGCGGCGGAAATGGATCAGCAGCGGCATCTGCAGGATCTTGCATAGCGGCGTGGCCGCCAGCGCGATGACTGATCACTGGTACTTGTCGAGCTTCATGCCGGCGTAACGGCTGACCGCGGCGCACGGCATCACGATCGGGTTGTAGTAGCTCTCGAATGCCACGTAGCGAGCTTTGGAAGTGGGGTGGACGAGCTTGATGAGGTTGCTGAAGGAGTAGCCGATCTACGGCACCATGATCGACCACGCTTCGACACAGCGATGGCGGTAGCGAGGAGCGCATCTGTGATGATGTCCTACGCTCTATAAACCACGATACTCGCGCTCGCTGCGACGCAGCGTTCAAGGAACCGTCTCATTTGGGCTTGGATTTTCAGTGCGCAAGTCCACCAGAGACTACTTCGGCCGACGCGAGTTCCGCATGACAAGCTGTCGCAACTCCTCGGACTGATTTGCTCAACAAAATTGCCAACCATCCCAGCATTCCGCAAACGGCGACCGAAGCGATGATTTCCTTCGGCGCCCAGCCCGCTCCCAACATGACCCCAGCAACGAGCGGGCCGACAATCGAACCAACCCGTCCCACTCCGAGCGGCCACCCCACGCCTGTCGATCGAATCGGCGTCGGATAAAACTTAGCAGCCAAGGCGTTCAGGCCAGCCTGGGTGCCGATCACCACGAAGCCCAGCGCACATGCGACCGCCAGGGCAACGGAAAACGGACGTGTGAGAAATGCCAGCCCCACCATGGCCACCCTGGTCAACAAGGATTCGACGATCAGCACCATGAAGGAGCCCCCAGCGATGAGACAATTCCCGCATGATGTCGCGGTAACACTTGAACGCGCGCCGCGAAGCCATGGCGCGGCGCAGCCGAATCCTGTAAGATCGAGATGTCTGGGTTCGCTTTGGATTTCGGTTCCTCGCCTAGCCCTGTGGTAGAATCCCGTTTTTCATGCAGCTGTTCCTCGAATGACAGAACGCATCTCGGGTGGGTTTAATGATAAAGATGCGGAATTTTCGGTTTGTTTTTTTAATGGCAACGGCATCGATTGCGGTCGGATGCGCAGGCAACCAGCACAAAGCGGCTGCAAATCTGCCGCCCGCACCGCCCGTCGATCCCGCGACCGCCGCGAGCATCACAGGCACGGTAAAATTCGAGGGCAAAGCTCCGGCTCTCGCTCCGATCGATATGAGCGCGGCTCCGGCGTGCGTGAAAGCGAATCCCTCGCCGGTGGCGCCTCCGGTGGTGGTCACTGGCGCGCACGACGCACTCGCGAATGTGGTGGTATTCGTAAAATCGGGCCTCGGGCACTACCGCTACCGGTCGCCGCAAACGACAGTCACGCTCGACCAGCAAGGATGCATGTACGTGCCGCGTGTGATCGCGTTGATGGTGGACCAGCCGTTTCAAGTGGCAAACCAGGACCTGACGCTACACGATGTGCATCCCATGCTGCACAATAACGCGCCGTGGGACGAATCGCAGCTGCCTGGTTCAGCTCCCGTGAAAGCCACATTCAACGAGCCTGAATTCGCCGCTCCAATCGGCTGCATGATCCATCCGTGGATGGAGGCGTACCTCTTCGTATTCAATCAGCCGTACTTCACGGTGACATCCAAGGATGGAACTTTCGCGCTGAAGAATCTTCCTCCAGGAACGTACACGATTGAGGCGTGGCACGAGAAAAACGAACCAATCGACCGGACTGTCGTGGTCGGGCCCAAAGAATCGAAAGCGGTCTCGTTCACCTTCCGGGCTTCGACGGTAGGCGGCTAATCGAGACTGCCGGCCGGACGGTAGATCGGGCCGGACCGGAAGAAATCCACGGCGCTGCGTTCGAGGTTGGCCGCTCGTGTGTTATAGCGGAGACTGCATAGCAGCGGCGAGCGTCTGCATGAATTCGGCGGCACGTGCGCCGTCGACCACCCTGTGATCGCACGAAAGCGTAAGGGAGATCATGGGTCGCACGGCCGGCTTTCCATCCACCGCAACAACGCGATCGACGATGGCACCGACGGCAAGAATCGCGGCCTGCGGCGGAACAATGATCGCCGTAAACGCATTCACCTGGTACATGCCGAGATTGCTGATGGTGAAGGTTGCGCCGCTGATGTCGTTTGGCCGGAGCTGGCCGGAACGAGCGCGGCTGGCAAGATCTTGCCGCTGGCGAGAAATTTCCGCGATTTCAACTTTGTTGGCGTTGCGAATCACGGCGGTCACAACGCCATCGTCGACAGCCATCGCGATAGCCACGTTGATCTCATCACGATACTGAATCGCCTGCCCGGTCCAGCTGGCATTGAGGCGCGGATGCTGTTCGAGAGAGCGCGCGACAGTTGAAATAAGCAAGTCCGTATGAGTAAGGCGCACGTCACGCGATTCGCCAATCGACTTCGATAATTTCTCCTTCGCGTGATTCAGGCCGCTTGCTTCCACTTCGCGCAGTACGAAGAAGTGCGGCACAGTCGTCCAACTATGATTAGTTCGCTCGGCCATCAGCCGCGCGACCGCGCTCAGCGCCTGCGCCGCCGTTGTTCTTGCGCCCGGTGCATCGGGGAATTTTGCAGGCGCCGCTCCGCCGCCCGATTCGGCGGCCAGAACATCGGAGACGAGGACTTCGCCATCCGGGCCCGAGCCGCTCAGGCGCGAAATATCAACGCCGCGTTCTTGTGCGAGGCGTCTCGCCTTGGGAGAGATTCTGACTCGAGCCAGACCACTTTTGTTTTCTTGCCTGGATTTCTCTGCCGCGGGACCGGGCAAAGATGGGCTCTGCGCGCTGGCAACTGCCGACGGATTTTGAACTTCCCCAACGGGAACGGACTCGCCGTTTGCGAGAAGCCACGCGATTGTCTGGCCGACCGGAATTACGTCGCCCGGCGCTGCCTTCACGCCAGCGAGAACACCGTCGGCGAGAGCCTCGACCTCGACGAC
>JBOGMW010000064.1:0-30672 GCA_050746805.1 Candidatus Acidiferrales bacterium
AAGTTCCCGATTGGAGATGAGTGCGACAATCTGTTACGCTCTCCGGCGTAGTAGAGTATCTCATGAAGCCCGTGCTCCGCATTGCGGTGCTGATCTCCCTGGTGATGGTTGCCATTGGTCTATTAGCGCTTCGCTCGCGCGGTTTCCAATGGTTCGGTCAAGGCCCTTACGCCCCCGTCACTCCCGAGCAGAACAACGTTAAAGCTGAATTCTACTGGTCGCGCCTGCGCTACACCTCCGCGCAGGGTAGCTTTGGCGGCTTTGGCTACCGCTATGGGTTCGGCGGCGGAAGTTGGTCGCAGGACTATCCCAAAGCCGATCGCCAGTTTCTAATGGCTCTTCGCCGCCTGACGCGCGTGGACGCGCGCCCCACCGAGCAGGTCGTCGACCTCGATAGTGATGCCATCTACAACTATCCGTGGGTTTACGCCGTCCAAGTGGAGAACTGGACTTTCAGTCCAGCGGAAGCTGCGCGGCTGCGCCAATACCTGCTGCGCGGAGGCTTTCTGATGGTCGACGACTTCCACGGCACCGAAGATTGGGAGAACTTTCTGCGCGGCATGCGCATGGTCTTCCCAAACCGCCCCATCGAGGACATCAGCAACAACGACGAGATATTTCATGTACTTTATGACCTCGGCCAGCGCTTTCAGGTGCCCGGCGAGCAGTACGTCGTCACCGGCCGCACGTACGAAAAGGATGGCTACGTGCCGAAATGGCGAGCTATTCGCGACGATAAGGGACGCATCATCGTGGCCATCTGCCACAACATGCACCTGGGCGATGCATGGGAATGGGCGGATAGTCCCCAGTACCCCGAGCGGTTCGCGTCGCTTGCGTTTCGCGTGGGCATCAATTACGTAATTTATGGAATGACGCACTAATCGGCGAAAGCGAGTTGGGCGCGAGGGTCCCCGGAAGATGTTCGAGTGGTTCTTCAAATATCCCGCGGCGATGTTTGCCAAGGGCCATTTAGTCCTGCTGGGAACCTGGCCGCGCTGGCTGCTTGCCGTTCTGGTGCTTTCAGCCGCGGCGGGCCTCGCGTTTCTAGTCTGGTCGCGCCGCTCGCAAATGACTCCCAGGCTGCGCGGCTGGCGCTCTGCGATTGTCTGGCTTCTACAATTTTGTCTCGCGGCGCTGCTGCTCGTGCTGCTCTGGCAACCTGCAATCATCGTAGCTGAACTGAAACCGCAGCAAAATATCATCGCCGTACTGGTGGACGATTCGCGCAGCATGGCCATCGCCGACAGCGGATCAACACGCGAGGCAGACGCCGTCAAGGCTCTGCAAAACGGCGTTCTCGCGGACCTGCGGAAAAACTTTCAAACGCGCGTCTATAGCTTCGATACGCGGATTGCGCGCGTATCGAATCTCCAACAACTGCAGCCAACAGCCGCAGCCACCCACATCGGCGATAGCCTGCAGCAGCTTGTAACTGAAACGTCCGATCTTCCGGTCGGAGCGATCCTGCTGCTGAGCGATGGCGCGGACAACAGTGGCGGGATCGGCCGCGCGACGATCGCCGCTCTTCGCAGCCGCCACATTCCGGTGCATACCGTCGGATTCGGCGCCGAGCACATGGAGCACGACGTTGAAATCGACGACGCGACGCTCGCGCCCCGCGCGCTTGCCAAGTCGCGCATGTCCGCGGCCGTCACCTTTCATCAAGACGGCTTCGCCGGCCGCAAGGCGACGATCTCTGTGCGCGATGGCGACAAACTGCTGGCCTCCCGTGACGTCACCCTGGCTGGCGACGGCAAGTCGCAATCCGAAACTCTGCTCCTGAACGCGGGCGATGCTGGCGCAAAGGCGCTGACGTTCTCAATCGCACCGCTCCCTGGTGAATCGAATACCGCAAACAACTCGGTCACCCGCCTTGTGAACATACAGGCTGAAAAACGGCGTATTCTTTACGTCGAAGGCGAGCCTCGCTGGGAATACAAATTTATTCGGCGCGCTGAAGATGACGATCCGATCGTCGAAATCGCGTCGATGCTACGCACTACCGAAAATAAAATTTATCGTCAAGGCATCGAAAATCCGCAAGAGCTCGCCGAAGGTTTTCCTACCGATGCCAAGGACCTCTTCCAATACCAGGGCCTCATCATCGGATCGGTCGAAGCCGGTTACTTCACTCCGGCGCAGCAGGATCTGATCCGCCAGTTTGTTGACCGCCGCGGCGGCGGCCTATTGATGCTCGCCGGGCGTTTCGCTTTGGCCGACGGAGGCTGGGGCGGATCCCCTCTCGCGAACCTGTTTCCGGTTGTTTTGCCCGATCACAACAAAACTTTTCATCGCCTTCCGTCGACCGTCGAACTCACCGCCGCCGGCAAAGACAGCCTGATCTGCCGGCTCACCGACGACCCCGATCAAAATGTCGAACGATGGAAGAAGTTGCCTTACCTGATGGATTACCAGGAGGCAGGCACGCCAAAGCCCGGCGCCGTCGTCCTCGCCGACCTGAAAGCCGGCGGCCGTGAATTACCGCTGTTGACCACGGAAAACTACGGACGCGGCCGCACCGCGGTAATGGCCACGTCCGGCACCTGGCGGTGGCAGATGAGCCTGCCAGCCGGCGATCCCACGCACAAAATGTTCTGGCAGCAGCTCTTGCGCTGGCTGGTAGCCGATACGCCCGGACACGTTGTCGCTTCGGTTCCGAACCAAATGCTCTACGACGATGGCCGCACCAAACTCACCGCGCAGGTCCGCGACGTTGATTATCTGCCCGCCTCCGACGCGAGCGTGCAAGCTCACGTCATGGGACCCGACGGCCTTGCCGCCACGGTAGAAATGACGCCAGTGCCCGATTCGCCCGGCTCGTTCCAGGCCGATTGGAACGCCGCGAAACCCGGCTCGTATTTAGCCGAAATTGTGGCGCAGCGCGGAGGCCAGGATATCGGCCGCGACGTGGTCACGTTCGAGCGGTTGGACGGCGTTGCGGAAAATTTCCACACCGCGCAGAATCGTCCGCTCCTCGAACAACTCGCCGCCGAAACTGGCGGAAACTACTGGCGCCCGCAAGGGCTCTCAAAGCTGGCGAGTCAAATTCCCTACTCCGAGGCTGGGATCACGGTTCGCGACACAAAGCCGCTCTGGAACATGCCTGTTGTGTTCCTGATAATTTTGTTTCTGCTGCTCTGCGAGTGGGGCTTGCGGCGAAAGTGGGGCGTGGTATGAGGGCCCGCTTCTTTTCTATTGTCGTGATGGCGTTGCTGCTCGTTGCGATTCCCGTGCGCGCCGGAATCTATTACGTCACGGTTGCTGGTCTAGGCGGCGAACCAGACTACCAACAGGAGTTCACGCAGCTAGCGACCGATCTCGATAAGCTCCTGAAATCCACCGGCCCGGATTCCCACGTTTACACGTTGACCAACGCCACCCGCGCGCAGCTCACGCAAACCCTCTCGCAAGTAGCGGCCCAGGCAAAACCCAACGACGACTTTGTTCTCATCCTCATCGGCCACGGCACTTTCGACGGCTTTCAATACAAATTCAACCTCGTCGGCCCGGACATCACCGCCCAAGATCTCGCCAAACTTTGCGATCAAATCCGTTCCAAGCGTGAGCTCATCGTTAACACCACCGAAGCCAGCGGAGGCTCCGTCGTGGCGTTGCAGCGTCAAGGGCGCGCTGTGATCGCCGCCACCAAGGACGGTAACGAGAAGAATGCCACTGTCTTCGCTCGTTATTTCGTCCAGGCGTTGCACGATCCTCAAGCCGATCTCGACAAAAACAACGCTATCTCCGCTCTCGAAGCTTTCGACTACGCCCAGCGCCACACCGCGGATTTTTACGACTCGCAAAAACGCCTGGCCACCGAGCACGCCGTCTTCGAGGACACCGGAGAACACGAACCCGTCCGCGCTTCTTCCACCGATACCGGCGAGGGATTGTTTCTCTCCAATTTCACTCTGATCCGCATCGGCGCGGAGCAAAAAGCCTATAACGATCCCGCCAAGCGCGCTCTGCTGGCCCGAAAAGAGGATCTCGAACGCCAGATCGACACGCTGAAATATCACAAAGCCGCCATGTCGCAGGACGATTACAAGCAGCAGCTCACCCAAGCGCTGCTCGATCTCGCAAAAGTGCAGGAGCAGCTCAACAAATGAGGCGCGCGTTACAATTCGCGGCGCTCTCCGCAACGCTGGTCTTCGTCGCTGCCGCCGTGCGCGCCGCCACACCGGATGATTGCCAAAAGCTCCGCCTCCACGGCCAGTCCGCACAAGCGCAGTCCTGCTACGAATCCCTGGCGCGCAGTTCCAGCCCGTACCTTCGAGCCGAGGGCGATTGGGGCCTTCGCATGTATCAGCAGGCCAACGATGAATTTCGCCAAGCCGTCGCCCAAAATGACGCCAGCGCGCTCTATCGCGTCCGCTGGGGCATGCTGCTCCACCAGCGTTTCAACAACGCAGACGCCGAGCAGCTTTTCAAAGAAGCTTTGCAGCGCGATCCCAAAAATGCCCAAGCCTATTTGGGCCTCGCGCTCGTTAGCGCCGACGGTTTTGACAGCAAAGCTCTCGAATGGACCGCCAAAGCAATCGAACTCGATCCCAGGCTCGTCGCCGCCCACGAACTCGCCGCGAATCTCGCGCTCGAGGATTCGGACACGCCCGATGCCCTCCAGCAAGCCGACATCGCCATTCAGATCGCTCCTGACGCTCTCGATGCCATGGCCATTCACGCCGCCGTCGAACTCCTCGCCGATCGCTCGCCCGAGGCCTGGTTCGCAAAAATTAGCGCGATCAATCCACACTATGGAGAAGGCTACGCCATCGTCGCGCATCACCTGGTTCTCAATTATCGCTACGAAGACGCGATCACCTACTACCGCAAAGCCATCGCCGCCGATCCGCAACTCTGGTCCGCGCGATCCGATCTCGGCGTAAATCTCATGCGCCTAGGCGAAGACGATGAAGCGCGCAAGCAACTGGCCATGTGTTACGACAATGATTTCCGTGACGCAGCCACCGTCAACAGCCTGCGTCTGCTCGATAGTGAAAAAAACTACGATGTATTTCGCGATGGCAACGCCATCATTAAGCTGAACAAGAGCGAAGCCGCCTTGCTTTATCCCTACTTCGACGAAATCATGCAGCGCGCTATGGCCACCTACAGTAAAAAATACCAGATGACGCTGCCAGGACCCGTGCAAGTGGAGGCCTACCCCGACCACGAAGATTTCGCCGTTCGCACCCTCGGTATGCCGGGTCTCGGCGCACTCGGTGTCACCTTCGGTTTGGTCGTCGTCATGGACAGTCCCTCCGCGCGCAAGCCCGGCGAGTTCAATTGGGCCAGCACCCTGTGGCACGAAATGAGCCACGTCTACATTCTCACTGCCACAAATCATCGCGTCCCGCGGTGGTTCACCGAGGGCCTCGCGGTGCACGAGGAAACTCAGGCGAATCCCGAATGGGGCGATCCCATCACTCCCGATATCGTTGTCGCGCTCCGCGATAAGAAGCTGCTGCCCGTCACCCAGCTGGATCGTGGCTTCGTACGGCCGGATTACGACGCGCAAGTGATCGTCTCCTACTATCAGGCCGGGCGCATTTGCGACTACATTCAAAGCCGCTGGGGAAATCAGAAGTTGCTCGACATGGTTCATTCCTTCGCGCAGCTCAAAACCACTCCTGAAACCATCCAGCAGGATTTGGGCATGACGCCTGCCGAATTCGACAAGGAATTTCAGGATTGGCTCTACAAAGGCCTCGGCCAGGTGCCGCAAAACTTCGATAAATGGCATACCGCCTTGAAGCAGTTGGCCACGGACTCAGAAGCTCGCAATTACGATGCGGTGCTCAAAGAAGGCCCTGAAGTCGTCCAGCTCTACCCGCAATATATTTACGACGCGAACGCGTACGAGTTCATTGCTGAAGCCGACGTGGCCAAAGGAAATAAATCCGCCGCGGCTGCCGAACTCACCGGTTACGAACATCAGGGCGGCCGCGATCCGGACACTTTGAAGGAACTGGCCAGTCTCGACCAGGACCTCGGCCAACCCAAGGAAGCCGCCGCCACCCTCGATCGCATCAACTATATTTACCCGCTCGATGCGGACGTGCACAGCCGCCTAGGCGCGCTATGGCTCGCGCAGAAAAATTACTCCGGCGCGATCCGCGAGTTTAATGCCGTGGTCGATCTACACCCGCTGGACAAAGCGTCTGCCGAATACCATCTCGCAGAGGCCTATTACGATTCCGGCCAGCGCGATAAAGCCGAAAATTTTGTTCTTGAGTCGCTCGAAGCCGCGCCCGATTATCAGCCCGCTCAAAAATTGCTCTTGCAGCTCCACGGTTCCCAATAGGAGAGAATCGATGGCCACAACCGCCGAAACAAATCTGAATTCCGCAGATCTTCAAAAGCGCGTCGAGCGTTTCCATGCCGCCCGCGAAAGCATCCTGGCGCAAGTCCGCAATGTAATCGTGGGCCAGGATGAAGTCCTCGACCAGGTTCTAACCGCGCTGTTTGTCGGCGGCCATTGCCTGATCACCGGATTGCCGGGGACCGCCAAAACTCTGATGGTTCGCACCATCGCGCAAACTCTTGGCCTCGTCTTCAAGCGCATCCAGTTCACGCCCGATCTGATGCCTTCGGACATCACCGGCACCGATATCATCGAAGAAGACCCTACAACCGGTCACCGTCGCTGGACCTTCGTTCACGGCCCGATTTTCGCCAATATCCTGCTCGCCGATGAAATCAACCGCACCCCGCCCAAAACGCAATCGGCTTTGCTCGAAGCCATGCAAGAGGTTTCCTGCACCGTGCGCGGCAACAATTACCTGCTGCCTTCGCCGTTCTTCGTGCTCGCCACTCAGAACCCGATCGAACTCGAAGGCACCTATCCGCTGCCCGAAGCGCAGCTCGATCGTTTCCTCTTCAACATAATTCTCGACTACTTGAGTGCGGCGGACGAACTGAAGGTCGTCGATCTCACCACCACCACGCGCGTAGCGCAAGTTGCCGCGGTCACTTCCGCGCAGGAGATTCTCGATTTTCAGCAGCTCGTGCGCATGGTTCCGATCGCCGAATCGCTCGCCACCTACGTGATCAATCTCGTTCGCGCCACGCGCCACAATAGCGGCATCGCGCCCGACTTCGTCAAAAAGTACATCAATTACGGTGCCAGCGTCCGCGCCGCGCAATACATCGTGCTTGCGGCGAAGGCGCGCGCCCTTGCGCACCATCGCTATCACGTAGCCTACGAAGACATTACTGCGCTCGCGATTCCCGTCCTTCGCCATCGCGTGCTGCTCAATTTCCATGCAGAATCCGATCGCATCGACTCGGACGAAATCTTGCGGCGCTTGCTCTCGGCGATGCCGCCGCCCGCGGGAGCCTGACCGTGCAACGCTTTCTCGACCCTGCGGTCCTCGCCCGCATTTCGAGCCTGGACCTGATCGCCAAGACGGTCGTCGATGGCTTCGTCGCGGGACTGCATCGCTCCCCCGATTTCGGTTTTAGCCAGGAATTCGCCGAATATCGCGCCTATTCGCCAGGCGACGATCTTCGTCACGTTGATTGGAACGTCTTCGCCCGCACCGAGCGTGCCTACCTAAAACGCTATCGCGGCGAAACCAATTCTCTGCTCACCGTTCTTCTGGACGCCAGCAGCTCCATGAACTACTCCTCGCATTCCGTCACCAAAATCGATTACGCGCGATTTATTGCCGCTTCGCTTTTCTACTTGGCCATTCAAAACCAGCGCGACGCCGCCGGTCTGATCGTCTTCGACGACGAAGTGCGCAATTACATTCGTCCATCCACGCGCTTCGGCCAACTCCATCGCCTCCTCGCCGGCTTGGAACAAGCCGAGCCTCGCGCGCGCACCGATTTCGCTAAGCCGCTCCATCATTTCCAGCAATTCCTTCGCCGCCGCGGCCTGGTGCTGATCCTCTCCGACTTTTTTGAATCTCCGTCGAATATCATCCGCATCATCGAGCCGCTGCGCTTCCATGGCAACGAAGTCGTTCTCTTTCACGTCCTCGATCCACGCGAAATCGAGCCGCAGTTGGGCGAGCCCGTCGTTCTGGTCGATTCCGAAACCAGCCAGCGCATGGAGGTCACCCCCGAATACGCGCACAACGAATACCGTCAAAAAATCGGCGCGCATATCGACGAGTTGCAAACGCGCGCTCGCGCCGCCGGAATGGATTATTTCCTGCTCCGCACCGATCGCCCGCTCGATAGCGCTCTCGCCGAATACCTCACCATTCGGCAGGAGCGTAACTAATGGGCTTCCTCGCGCCATGGTTCTTCGCCGGCGCCGCGGCTCTCGCCATACCGCTCTATCTGCATCTGCTTCGCCGCCACACATCGACGCCCAAGCCATTCAGCTCCCTGATGTTTTTTGAGCCGCGCACCCAAAGTTCGATTCGCCACCGCCGCCTGCGGTACCTCTTCCTTCTTGCTTTGAGGCTCGCGCTCCTTGCGCTGCTGGTGCTCGCCTTCGCCGATCCCTTCATCAATCGCCCAGCCGCCAGCGTAACCACAAACAAGCTCTTGGCCATCGTCATCGACAACTCCTTCAGCATGCGTGCCGGCTCGCGCCTGACCGACGCCAAGCGCGAAGCCCTCTCCGTCCTTGCTTCCCGCCCGCCAGCCGAACGCGCGCAGATCTTCGCGCTGGGCTCCGGCCTCGAAGCCATGTCGCAGCCCGTCAACGATCCTCGTGCGCTGCAATCCGCGATTTCTGCCATCCAGCCCACGGGCTCACGCGGCAGCTACGGCGAACTCGCGCGCGGCCTGCGCTCCTTCAGCGATAGCGTCCAAGGTTCCATCGATCTGCATTTCTTCAGCGACATGCAGAAATCGGAAATGCCCGCTAATTTCGCTGATCTGGCGCTTCCGGCGAAGGTTTCGCTGGTCCTGCATCCGGTCGTGACTTCCACGGTCGCCAATTGGACGGTCGAAAGCGTCAACGCCCCCGGCCAGGTCTGGAACGTGAAGAAAGCGCGTGTGCAAGCCGTCATCGCAGGGTATGAGACCCCCGCCGCTACTCGCACGGTGTCTCTCGTCGTCAACGGCAAAACTACCGCCACCCAAAAAATCGCGGTCCCGGCCAATGGCCGCGTCACCGTCGAATTCAACTCTCTGGACGTGCCGTACGGCTTCAGCCGCTGCGCCGTGCGTATCGACTCCGCCGATTCCCTGCCTGCCGACGACATCAGCTACTTCGCCGTCCAGCGCTCCGATCCGCAGCAGGTCTTGTTTCTTCACGAAGCGTCCGACAAGCGCTCGCCTCTTTACTTCGGCGCCGCACTTGCTGCTTCAGCGCAGTCTGCCTTCACGATGGAAAGCGTCTCCGCGGACCAAGCATCAAGCGTTCAGCCGTCGAAATATGCGTTTGTTGTCCTCTCGGACGTCAGATCGCTTCCCTCGTCATTCGAGAACAACCTCGCCCGTTACGTTCGCGGCGGAGGCGGCGTCCTGATCGCCGCCGGCACTGGAATCGGCCGCGCCTCGCGCATCCCGCTCTTTGACGCAAATATTCTCGACTCGCATTATTACTCCAACGGCCCAGGCGGCTATCTCACCGTAGGCGATACCGATCCCTCGCATCCCTCCATCGCCAAAGCTGATCGCTGGGCTGATGTGAAGTTCTACTACGCCGTGAAAGTGGACGACTCAGGCTCGCAAGTCGCCGCCCGCCTCACGGACGGCACGCCTTTGCTCCTCGACAAAAAAATCGGCGAAGGCCGCGTCCTTCTTCTCGCCTCCGGTCTCGACAATCTCACTAACGATTTCCCGCTGCATCCGGACTTCGTCCCGTTCGTCGAGCAGACCGCTTTCTACCTGTCCGGCTCCGAGCGTCCCGGCGGCTCGCAGCTTGTCGGATCGTTTCTCCAACTGCGCACCGCCAAGGAACGTGCCGTCAGCGTCGAAGTGGTCGATCCCCAGGGGCGTCGCCCTCTCTCGCTGCAGGAAGCCACCACCGCGCAGACGTATCAACTAAATGACGCTGGTTTTTACGAACTTCGCCTGGCCAACGGCCGCCAAGACGTCGTGGGCGTGAACGCTGATCGCCGCGAGTCCGATCTCGCCGTCATGTCTCCGGACGCTCTTTCGCTCTGGTCCGGAAAGCCCCAATCAGCAAAGACCGCTGCGAGCGCCATAACCGCCGCATCTACATTCACTTCGGCTCCCCAAAAATTCGATGCCCATTCTCTCTGGTGGTACGTTATGCTGTTGGTGTTGTTGACGGCGATCGTCGAATCCTGGGTCGCAAATCTGCACCTGGGAGTCCGGCGGGAGGAATGATGAGCGCGCGCGACCAGCTCAACTCCTACATCGGGCAGATCGAACGCCGTCTGCGAGTCGGTGCCGCCGTTCGTGGCGCGGCGATTCTCGCCTTCGCAGCGCTTGCCGCCACCATACTCCTCGTCCTAATTTCAAACGCTTTTGCATTTGCTGGCTGGAGCATCACCAGCGCCCGGTTCGTCCTGCTTTGCGTGCTCGTTTATGCCGCTGCGTTCGGATTGGTGCTTCCGCTCTGGCGTCTCAATCGCCGCCGCGCCGCCGCTAAAGCGGAAACCGCGTTCCCCGATTTCAAGCAGCGTCTGGTAACTTTCGCCGAACGGGATGCCGCCCGCGAGCCATTCATCGAACTTCTTGCCGCTGATACCTTGAATTTAACTCGCTCGTCCGAGCCTAAGCGGCTGTTCACGAATGGCGCGCTCCTTGGTTCTACGGTTTTGGGGCTAAGCATGCTCGCGGTGCTCGTGTGGATGATTGCGGCGGCTCCCGGATTCATGGGTTATGGCGCGGCGCTTCTCTGGCGCGGTTCCGGCGCAAACCTCGTGCCCTTTTACAACATCAAGGTTTCTCCCGGCGATGCCTCCGTCCGACGGAACACCGATGAGCTTGTCACCGCGCAAACGATCGGCTTCGAACCGTCGCAGGTCCATCTTTTCGCCCGCTATAATAGCGCCTCCAAATGGAACGAGGTTTCCATGCTTCCGCAACCCGGAGGATCGGGATTTCAGTTCATGTTTGCGGGATTGCCCGAAGGCGTCGAATACTACGTCGAGGCCGGTTCGGTTCACTCGCGCCGCTATACCATCCAAGTCGTCGATCTGCCTGCCGTAAAGCAGATTCGCGTCACGTATAACTATCCTTCGTGGTCTGGCATGAAACCCGTTACTGACGCGCATGGTGGTGATCTCCGCGCCATCGAAGGGACCATCGCGAATCTCGAAATCCGCACCGACCGTCCGCTGCCAAATGGCGTCCTTGTCCTCGATAACGGCCAACAGATCCAGCTTTCCGGCGGCCAAGACAATCTCTACCGCGGCGCGATCAACATGCAAAAAGACGGCGCCTATCATATCGCTGCCATTGACCAGGGCCGTCCCGTCCGCCTCACCGAAGATTTTTTTATCGAGGCAAATAAGGCTAATCCTCCCGACGTAGCCATCGTCCGCCCTCCGCATGATTACCGCGCCAGCCCCATCGAGGAAGTCACCATCGGCGTGCAGGCTGACGATCAATTTGGCTTAAACAATATGGCTCTGCATTATTCCGTCAACGGCGGCGCTGAACAAACTGTCGACCTGCTCAATAAAAAGGGCGTGAAAAAAGCCGATGGTTCTACTTCGATCGCTCTCGAAAATCTGAAACTCGTTCCCGGCGACATCATCAGCTACTACGCCACGGCCAAGGACGCGCGCACCAACGCACATACAGATATGTACTTCGTGCAGGTTGATCCGTTTGAGCGGGAATTCTCGCAATCCCAGCAAGGTGGGGGCGGCGGGGGTGGCGGGGGCATGGGCAATCAGAACGATATTTCTCGGCGCGAAAAGGAGATCATCGCGGAGACCTGGAAGCAGCAAGGCGCGAAAGGCAATTCGGCGCAAGCCGCTGCCGAAACCGGCAAATTTCTGTCAGAAGTTCAGTCGAAGCTGCGCGACCAGGCCATTGCGCTCGCGGGACGCCTGGGCCTGCGCGATCTGAACCAACAGAATCAGACCTTCAGCAGCTTCCAGAGCGATATGTCCGCCGCGGCACAAGCGATGAATCCCGCCGCTGAAAATCTGAAGAAGCTCGAATGGCAGAAGGCGCTTCCGAACGAGCAAAAAGCTCTCCAACATCTACTGCAAGCCGAGGCCACCTTCCGCCAGATTCAAGTGGCCTTCGGCAATCAAGCCGGCGGCGCAGGCGGAGGCGGCGCGGGCCGTGATCTGGCCGGCCTCTTCGATCTCGAGCTCGACACGCAGAAAAATCAGTACGAGACCGCGCAGACCGCGAATTCCTCAGCGAGCGACCGCGCAAAAGCCATCGACGACGCGCTTCGCAAGCTCGACGCGCTCGCCCGCCGACAGCAGGATTTGGTCAATCAGCAGCGCACCAACGGCCAATCGTTCGAGCAGCGGTGGCAGGAGGAAATGCTCCGCCGCAACGCGCAGCAGATTCAGCAGCAGCTTCAGCAGCTAGCGCAGAGCCAGCAGCAGGGACAAAGCGGATCATCTGGTCAATCCTCAAGCGGCCAATCCTCGAGCGGCCAATCTCAGGGACAATCCGCGCAGGGGAAACAGGGCCAATCGCAAGGCCAATCGCAAAGTTCCAGCGATCCGCGCATCCAGCGCGCCATCGATTCGCTCCGCGAGGCCACGGACGCTCTCAATCGCGCCTCGACTCAGCAAAGCGCCGCGGACGCTCGCCGCGCCGCCGATCGCCTCCGCGACGCTACCGCAGCCCTAGGCGCCATGCAAAGCCAGCAGGACTCCGGACGCATCGGCCAAATGGCCAATCAGGCCGATCAGTTGGCGCAGGAGCAGCAAACCCAGGCCGATAACCTGCGGCGCATTCTGCAGCAAAGCGGCACCAGCCAGGGCAATTCCCAAGAGGGCGAACAGCGCCTCTTTCAGCAAGCTCAGCAACTGGCGCTAAATCGCCAGAAGCTAGCGGACGGCGTGGCGCAGCTCGAACAGCAAATGCGCGGCGCGGCCCGCGATATGGCATCCACGCAACAAGCCGCCGCCTCCAAGCTCCGCGACGCGCTCGGCGACCTCGATCAAGCTGATTTGCAGACGCGCCTGCAGCGCACCGCCGATTGGCTGCGCCGGGGCTACGCTCCCGATCCGAACGGCGAGCCGGAAATCGCCACCGATCTTCGCCGCCTGTCCGATAATCTGAAAGCCGCTCAGCAAGCGCTGGGCCCGGAACAATCGCCCAATCAAGGCTCGCAGACCGCCCTCGACAACGTGGAGCGCCTGCGCGACCAAATGCAATCGCTCACGCGCGCGCTCGGCTCTCGCGCTGGAAATCGAAACGGTGGCCGGCAGGGCAACCAGAATGGCAATGCCGGCGAGGGCAACCAGTCGTCGCAACTCAGCCGCTCCGGCCAATTTGGTCCCGGGCAGGCGGATCGCTACGGCAATCGCATCGGTGGACGCAATGGCAGAGTCGACGACGGCTATCGCCAGGGCTACGATCGTGGCGCATGGCGCGGAGGCAACAACAACAACTGGTACATCGACACTGGCAACAACTCGAACGCGCCCGGTCCGGCTGTCCATCCCGATACCACCATCACCACCACGGACCCGGAGCGCACCTTCCAGCAGACGGTCAACACGCTCGATCAGCTGGGCCAGAACGTCCAGAGCGATCCCGAAGTGGCCCGCGAAGTGAAAGCGCTAGAGGCCGAAATGCAGCGCCTCGATCCGCGTCGCTTCCCCGGCAATCCGGCACTGCTCGAACAGCTGCACAATCAGGTTCTATCCGATGTTGACAACGTGGAACTTCAGTTGCGCCGCAAGGCCGATGATCAGGGCTCGCAAATCCGCTCCGGCGCTCCAATGACCGTACCGCCCGGCTACCAGGACGCCGTCGCCGACTACTTCCGCCGCCTCAGCAACGGCGCGGCAGCGGCGTCGCAGCCCGCTTCGCGTCAGTAACAACTGCCCGTTCCCTTCGTCCCGTGTAACCGCGGCTCCCTTCGTCAGCGGGCTGTTCCATCCTTGGTGGTACAATGGCGGCGTCGCGGCTTGCTAAAGAGAGCGGCTGAAGGAGAAATGCCATGAGGCGATTTGAGCGCTACGCGTTTGTACTTCTTGTTGCCTCGTTGGCACTTCTCGCCATGTCCGGTTGGTTCCGCGCGAGCGCTGCCAAGGCGCTGCCCAATCCCAAAGTGGACGAATCCTCGGCGAGCGCCAAGGGCCGCGAGACCGTGGTTCTGGCTGGCGGGTGTTTTTGGGGGATTCAGGGAGTGTTCGAGCATGTGAAGGGAGTAACCAAAACAACCGTGGGTTATTCGGGCGGCACGGTAAAAAATCCCGGCTATGAAGAAGTGAGCACCGGCACCACTGGACACGCCGAATCAGTCGAAGTGGTTTACGATCCATCGAAAGTCACGTTCGGCCAACTTTTGAAGATATTCTTTTCCGTCGCGCTCGATCCAACGGAGCTAAACCGCCAGGGGCCCGATGACGGCACGCAGTACCGGTCGGTGATCTTTTACGAGAGCCCCGAGCAGGAGCGCATCGCGCGCGCATACGTGGAGCAGTTGACAGCAGCCAAGACCTTCCCCCGGCCTATCGTCACGCAGATCGTACCGTTCAAGGCGTTCTATCGCGCGGAAGCCTACCATCAGGACTACCTGGTCCATCATCCTGACAACCCGTATATCGTCTACAACGACCTGCCGAAAATAGCGAACTTGAAGAAGCAGTTTCCCGATTTCTACGTCGCGTATCGCTGATGCGAACAGGTCCGCGTTCCGCATAACATTTAGCTCTCCGCTGACTGATTTTTCCGCCCGATTTTCCTGACGCGGCAGGCCCGCGCGAAACCCCAGATCAAAAACCCAGATCAAAAGCAGATTCCTCTTCGGCGAAAACCGCCTCGCTCGCGATGACGTACGAGAATCTGGAAAGGCGAAGATGCGACGAAAATTTCTTGCGCCAAACTATGCAAGGTGCATGATACCGAAAGCGCGCTTAGGGAACCGCGATTGCGTCCAAATTTTGGCTGATTCGCGTTGAAAATGCGCTAGGAGGCGGCCTTTGCAGATGAAGCGGCACGGCGTGTCCAAGGAAAAGAAACAGCGGGCGTGGGGCGCGTACCTGGAACTGACGGAGACGGCAAACTGGATCGAGGCGAAGCTGCGGACGCCGCTGGGCGTGTTCGGTGTGACACGGGAAGAGTTCCGGCTTATGATTGTGCTCTACCGGGACGGGCCGCAGAGGCTGATCGAGGTGGAAACGAAACTGAGGCGAAGCCGCCAGAGCTTGTCTGAAACGATCGAGCGATTGGAAGAGTTTGGATGGGTGAGCCGTGGCGTAAAACGGCTTCCTCCAGCGGAGGTGGAACAGACCCGCTTGCCGAAGGAAAAGCGAGGCAAGGAACGGTTCGGTCCACAGGTGGGAATGGTGAGTTTGACGGAACAGGGCGAGAGGCTGGTCGGGAACCTGCTTCCGAAACAAGAAGAGATTGTGAGGTCGCTGATGGGAGCGCTCGACGGGCGCGAACTCGAGTCGCTAACGCGGATTTGCCGGAAGCTGCGTCGAGACGACATGCTGCCGTTTTGGTTTGAGGTGATGCGCCAGGGGCGGGAGTTCGAGGAGAGCGGCGAAGCGGAAGAGGTCTAGAAGTGCGGCGCGCGGGGAAGCACGGCATTCGGTAGGCTGCGACGCCTGCTTTTGGCATCGCCGCCGGGAGGCGCTTGCGCCGAAGCGAGCTGGCGTGATACACGGGGGCGACATTCAATCCTCTGCGAATTGGAGGGGCCATGAGTTCTTCGAGCGAAGCAACAGCCGCACACGCCGCCAAGGCAACTGCGTCGTCCGGCGAATCAACGCACGACTACCGGAAGGGCGAATCGCGCGTGCGGCGCTGGCAAGTAGGCGACGTGCGTATCACCAGCATCATGGAATCGGCGGAGCCAATTCCCTGGTCGCCGCAGTACCCGGAGGAAACGGCCGAACATTACAAAAAATACGACTGGCTGGTGCCCCGCTTCGTCACGCCCGAGGGCCAGCTGATCCTGGCGGTGCAGGCGTTCGTACTGGAATCGGGCGGACGGCGGATCGTGGTGGATACCTGTGTCGGCAACGATAAATCGCGCGAAATTCCCACATGCAACGACCTGCAAACAAAATTTCTGGAAGACATGACCTCCGCCGGTTTTGCGCCCGAGACGATCGATACCGTCCTGTGCACGCACCTGCATTTCGATCATGTGGGCTGGAACACTCGCTGGGTGAATGGACGCTGGGTTCCCACCTTTCCCCGGGCGCGATATTTGTTCGCGCGCCGCGAGTGGGAATATTGTGGAACGCTTCTGCGGGACAAAAAACTCGACGTGCGGCATATTCTCGATTCCGTTCAGCCGATACTCGATGCCGGCCTCGCCGATCTGGTGGAAACGAACCATCGCCTTTCGGACGAATTGTGGCTTGAGCCAACGCATGGCCACACGCCGGGACACGTCAGCCTCCACATTTCCTCGCGCGGGCAGGAGGCAATCGTGACCGGCGACGTGTTTCACAATCCCATTCAGATCGCCGAACCTGAAATATGTTCGATATTTTGCGTCGACAAGGAAATGTCGCGCCAGACGCGCCGAGACATCCTTGCGCGCTACGGCAACAAAGCAGCGCGACTGATCGCGATTCACTTCAACGATCCGGTAGGCTGGATCGTCCCGGAAGCAGATCACTGCCGCTACTCCGCCGAGTAGCGCCACGCAATTAGGGGTTTTGATCCTTCAAAGGCATCCACAGGCTGACCCATGGTTGGTGGCCAAGGGTGCGCGTCATGTGGCCCTTGCCGGTGGTATTTTCGACCAGCAAAATGCTGCCGGGTGTGAGAATAATCTTTTTGCCGCCCGCGATGTCGATTTCGCCGCGGCCACTCAAGGTGATCAGATACTGGCGCCGCCTCTCGACGTGCCACCCGATGGAGAAGCCTGGGGGCGTCCGGTGGACTTCCTCGCCGGCAACCGGCAATAAGTCCGCCACTCCGTTGGGCATGGCCGCGACGTCTATCTCCTTCACGTACGCCTGCCCATCCGGCCCCGTGTAGAGCAGTTGCATGGAATAGGGCTTTCGCGACTGGGCCAGAACTACGTGCCGCATAGGCGGCGGCGTCCACGTGAGAACCAACGCAGCCGCTAACGCCGCAGCCAGTAACCACCTTGCCATCAATTTCATCGCATGCTCCTTGCGCCAACGCGCTGCAGCGAAGCGGCGGAGAACTGCCGCCACCGCTGGGACAACCACAAAAAACGCCAGGGCAAAACCGCCGCCTCGATCCGGGCCGAAAGGAGAGTCGACGCGGGCAGCCCGTCTGTTTGAAGCGAAGCGCAAGGTTATGCTCTTTGCCGCTGTCCAGGCAACCGCCGATTCAGACGAGTTGGCTCCGAGGGGGCAAAGACAACAGCAGATCTCTTCCCGCAGGACCGCCCGGAAAGCGAAAGGCGCGAATAGCCGGCAAGACGCCGGCGCTACTCGGCATCCAATTCAAAAGGCCCCTTGAATCCTCTCACATCGATTGGTACACTGAATGTGGACTGAAATAGTCCTATATGGTTTGGGGGCTGTGAGAGCATGGTAAGGCTTGGCAAATTAACGGACTACGGGCTGGTGCTGATGACGTGCATGGCGCGCGGCCACGGCATGTCTATGGAGAGCGCTTCCCTCCGAACGGCCCGTGACCTCGCCCTGGAATCGAAGCTGCCGGTTTCAACCGTCAGCAAGCTGCTGAAGGGCTTGCTACAGAGGGGCCTGCTCACCTCCCATCGCGGCATCAAGGGCGGGTACCTGCTGGCCCGCGATCCGCGCGAAATCTCGGTTTTGGACGTGATCGCCGCCATTGAAGGACCGATGGCGCTCACGGAGTGCAGCACAGACGTTAGCGGGCTGTGCCACATCGAGCCGTGCTGCCCGATCAAAGCGAATCAGCAAATCATCAATCAAGCGGTGCGGGGAGTGCTTGAAAGAGTGATGCTCTCCGACCTCGCCAACCCCATGCAACTAACCAGTATCAGGGACGTGCGCGGCCGGCTGGTGCCGGCGATCGCGTCGATCCCGTCCGGGAGTATTCAATGAGTTCGAATACCGACACGATTCGCGAACTGGCCCAACAGGAATACAAGTGGGGCTTCGTCACGAATATCGAGCAGGATAGCGCTCCGCGCGGATTGAACGAAGACACGATTCGGTTTATCTCCGCGAAAAAGAACGAGCCGGAATTCATGTTGGAATGGCGCTTGCGCGCGTATCGCCACTGGGCGGAGCTCGAAAAATCGCAGGCGGAGCCGAAGTGGGCCCACATCCATTACGATCCCATCGATTATCAGGACATTATCTATTACTCGGCGCCCAAGCAGAAGCCGAGCCTCACGAGCCTTGACGAGCTCGATCCGGAAATTCGCAGCACCTATGAAAAGCTTGGCATTCCGCTGGCCGAACAAAAAATGATGGCGGGTGTGGCGGTGGACGCGGTGTTCGATAGCGTGTCCGTGGCCACCACTTTCAAGGCCAAGCTGGCCGAAGCGGGCGTGATCTTCTGCTCGTTCTCAGAAGCGGTGCGCGAGCATCCCGAACTGGTGAAGAAATATCTCGGCTCGGTGGTCCCGTACACGGACAACTTTTTCGCGGCGCTGAATGCGGCTGTTTTCAGCGATGGGTCTTTTTGTTTTGTCCCCAAGGGCGTGAAGTGTCCCATGGAGTTATCCACGTATTTCCGCATCAATGCCGCGGAAACTGGGCAATTCGAGCGCACGCTGATCGTGGCCGAGGAAGGCGCTTCCGTCAGCTACCTCGAAGGCTGCACCGCTCCGATCCGCGATACGAATCAGCTTCACGCGGCCGTCGTTGAACTGGTGGCGCTGGACGATGCGCAGATCAAATATTCCACCGTGCAGAATTGGTATCCCGGCGATAAGAACGGCAAGGGCGGGATCTACAACTTCGTCACTAAGCGCGGCAAGTGCCTGGGGCGCAATTCCAAGATTTCCTGGACGCAAGTGGAGACCGGCTCGGCGATCACCTGGAAATATCCCAGCTGCATTTTGCAGGGAGACAATTCCGTTGGCGAGTTCTACTCCGTGGCGCTGACCAATAATTATCAGCAGGCGGATACCGGCACGAAAATGATCCACATCGGGAAGAATACGCGCAGCACGATTGTGTCCAAGGGCATTTCCGCCGGTCACGGGGAAAACACTTATCGCGGCATGGTTCGCATTTTGAAGGGCGCTACCGGCGCGCGCAACTATACGCAGTGCGATTCGCTGCTGATCGGCGATAAGTGCGGCGCGCACACGTTCCCGTATATCGAAGTGAAGAATTCCACCGCGCGCATGGAGCACGAGGCCTCTACCTCGAAGATCGGGGAAGATCAGCTGTTTTATCTCCGCCAACGAGGGCTTAAGGCCGAGGATGCTGTCTCGATCATCGTCAACGGTTTCTGCAAGCGAGTGTTCCGCGAGCTGCCAATGGAGTTCGCCGTGGAAGCGCAAAAGCTGCTCAGCGTGAGCCTCGAAGGGAGCGTCGGATGAGCAATCACCGGCCGATTCCCGTTTTGGAACTAGACCAAGGTTTGCGTGACCAAGGGCGGAACAGTCAATCGACCTTGGGCACACATAAGTTATTGAAACTAAAGGCCCGAGCGCTACCAAGGGCGGAACGTCCCGGTGCAAACGAATGAGCCTGCTAGAGATCAAAAACCTGCACGTCAGCGTCGATGGGAACCAAATACTAAAGGGCGTCAATTTGCGCCTCGATGCCGGTGAAGTGCACTCCATCATGGGACCGAACGGCTCAGGTAAGAGCACTCTCGCTCAGGTGCTCGCTCGCCGCGAGGCTTACAACGTGACGAAGGGCGAAATCCTGTTTGAGGGCAAGGACCTGCTCGCCATGAAGCCCGAAGAAGCGGCTTGTGAAGGGCTGTTCCTCGCGTTTCAGTACCCGGTGGAAATTCCAGGCGTCAGCAATGCGTATTTCTTGCGCTCGGCGCTCAACGCCGTCCACAAATACCGCGGCCAGGACGAAGTGGACGCCATGGATTTTCTGCCTAAGCTGCGCGAGAAAATGAAGCTGCTGGAGATGGACGAGAAATTCCTAAATCGCTCCGTGAACGAGGCCTTTTCCGGCGGTGAAAAGAAACGGAACGAAATCCTGCAGCTTTCCGTTCTGGAGCCCAAGCTGGCGATTCTTGACGAAACCGACTCAGGGCTGGATATCGATGCGCTGCGCATCGTGGCCAACGGCGTCAACGCAATGCGCAACCCTGACCGTGCGTTCCTCGTAGTCACGCATTATCAGCGCCTATTGAATTACATCGTTCCGGATCGCGTGCACGTGCTCGTCGATGGACGCATCGTCCGCTCCGGCGGACCAGAACTCGCCCTGCAGCTGGAAGAAACCGGCTATGCCACCGTGGGTTCGTCCGCAGGGGCCGCGTAGGAAAAATGGGAGCAAGCAAGGTGGCGACCGCAATCCAATCCTTAGAAACCTACGCCGAGGGCTTTACCGACATCGAAAAGGGAGCCGTGGGCCGGGACTTCCCTTGGCTTCGCAAGCTGCGGCAGGATGGCTTCGCGCGCTTCAACGAAGTCGGCTTCCCTACCGTGCGCGACGAAGACTGGCGCTTCACCAATCTCGCTCCGATCGTGCAGATTCCGTTTCGCTTGGCGCGCAACGGACATGCGCTGCCAGTGCCAAAGCAGCTCGAAGGATTTCGGATGCCGGGCGCTGCTTGCACGCTCGTTTTTATCGACGGCCGCTTCGCCCCGCAACTCTCTTCACTTGGCAGGCTGCCGCGCGGCTTCACCGTCGCGAGCTTGGCGTCCGAATTGGCGAAAAATCCTGCTGCGGTCGAGGCGCACCTTGGCCGCTATTTGAATATCCAGCGGGACGCGTTCGCTGCGCTGAATACCGCGTTCATTGAAGACGGCGCGTTCATTCACATCGAAAAAGGCGCCGTCGCCGAAGCTCCAATACATTTGCTATACGTTTCCACGCCGCACGACTTCCCAGCCGTCAGCCATCCGCGCAACCTGATCGTCGCGGAAGAAAATAGCCAGGCTACGATTGTCGAGGACTACGTCTCGCTGGGCGGCGCGGCGCTTTGCAACACCGTCACCGAACTAGTAGCCGGCGACAGCAGCGTGATTTCGCATTACATGATTGAGCGCGAGGACGCGCAAGCGTTCAACATCTCCACGTTGCGCATCCAACAGGGCCGCGCCGCGGACGTTGCCTCTCATTCGCTGCTGATGGGCGCATCTTTGGTTCGCAACAATGTCCATCCGGTGCTCGCTGGCGAGGGCGGCGAGTGCCTGATCAACGGGCTGTTTGTAGGGGGCGACCGCCAGCACCTGGACAATTACATGCTCGTGGAGCACGCCAGTCCGCATTGCGGCAGCCGCCAATTTTACAACGGCATTCTCGCCGGCCACGCTCACGGCGTGTTTCATGGCCGGATTATCGTGCACAAAGACGCGCAAAAAACCGACGCCAAACAAACCAATCGCAACCTGCTGCTTTCGGATACGGCGCAGATCGATACGAAACCGCAGCTCGAAATCTATGCCGACGACGTGAAATGCACTCACGGCGCAACCATCGGGCAGATCGAGGAAGAGGCTCTGTTCTATCTCCGCTCTCGCGGAATTGACGAAGCGTCCGCCCGGCATCTGCTGCTGATGGCTTTCGCGAACGAGTGTCTCGACCGCATGAAAGAGGGTCCGGCCCGCATGCACGTGGAATCGCTCATCCACGGCTACGTGCTGGGAGTTACGGGTACTGCTCCGAGCCAGGCATCGCAGGCTGCTGTGGGAGAAGTGAAATGACCACCGCCGCCAGAAATTTAACGAGTAGCTCGCAGACAACGAAAATGGCGCGCGATTTCAGTCCAGCCGAGCTGGAAAGAATCCGCGCGGATTTCCCGATTCTCCAGCAGAAGATTCACGGCAAGCCGCTGGTGTATCTGGATAACGCGGCTACGACGCAAAAACCTCGCGCTGTGATCGACGCGATCGTGCGCTACTACGAGACCACCAACGCCAACATTCACCGCGGCGTGCACTTCCTTTCGGAGCACGCCACCGACGAGCATGACGCAGCGCGACGAACGGTACAGAAATTTATAAACGCCGCCGCGCCAAACGAGATCATATTCGTACGCGGCGCCACCGAAGCTATCAACCTGGTGGCGCAAACCTATGGCCGCTCTAACGTTGGCGCCGGCGACGAGGTTCTGATCACCGGCATGGAGCACCATTCGGATATCGTTCCCTGGCAGCTTCTTTGCGATGAAAAGGGCGCCACGCTTCGCGTGGGTCCAATCGACGATAACGGCGAACTGCTGATCGATGAATTCGCCGATTTGCTTGGCCCTCGCACCAAACTCGTGGCCGTGACGCAAGTTTCGAACGCTCTTGGCACCGTGAATCCGGTGCGCAGAATCATCGAGCTGGCGCACGAGCGGAATATTCCGGTGCTGGTCGACGGCGCGCAAGCCGCGCCGCACATGCAAGTGGACGTACAGGATCTTGATTGTGACTTCTTTGCCTTCTCGGGGCATAAGCTCTACGGCCCGACGGGCATCGGCGTTCTCTACGGAAAATCGGCGCTGTTGAATGCCATGCCTCCCTACCAGGGCGGCGGAGACATGATCGCGTCCGTTACCTTTGAGAAGACCACGTATAACAAAATCCCGTTCAAGTTCGAAGCCGGCACGCCGGACATTGCCGGCGCCATCGGCCTGGCAGCGGCCATTCGCTACATCACCGAACTCGGCATGGAGCGCATCGCCGCGCACGAACACGACTTATTGGAATACGCCACCAACGCTGTTTCGCGTATTCCCGGACTGAGTATCATCGGCTCGGCGACGGAAAAAGCGGGTGTGCTCTCGTTCGTTCTGAAGAATGTCCATCCGCACGATATCGGCACGATTCTCGATCGGGATGGAATCGCCATCCGCACCGGGCATCACTGTTCGCAACCGGTGATGCGGCGCTTCAATATTCCCGCCACCGCGCGCGCGTCTTTCGCCCTTTACAACACCCGCGAAGAAATCGACGCGCTGGTTCGCGGCATCGAAAAGGTGCGCGAGGTTTTCGCCTGATGTCCGATCTGCGCGATCTCTATCAGGAAGTGATTTTGGAGCACAGCAAAGCTCCGCGCAATTTTCACGGCTTGCCGGATGCGAATCACAAAGCAGAAGGGAATAATCCGCTGTGCGGCGATCAATTCACGATCTTCCTGCACATGGACGGAGACGCGATTCGCGAAATCAGTTTTCAGGGCGCCGGCTGCGCGATTTCCAAGGCTTCCGCGTCGATGATGACGCAGATTGTGAAAGGCAAGTCGCGCGCGGAGGCAGAGAAGCTTTTCGAGCGTTTTCACAGGCTGGTCACCGGCCAGGAACCGCCCAAGAGTGGCGAGGATCTTGGCAAGCTGGCCGTGTTCTCGGGCGTGTCCGAATATCCGGCGCGGGTGAAGTGCGCTACGCTGGCGTGGCACACGCTGCAAGCGGCTCTCGAAGGTGAAAACGAAGCCGTGCTGCCCGACGACGAATAATTTTGAGGATACTTCCATGAGCGCGACGACCAATACGCCAATCAAACTAAACCGCGAAGCCGAAGTGATCGAGATCCCCAGCGGCGTGAAGGCGAAGCTGCCCGCGGGTGCGGAAGTGCGCGTAATGCAATTCGTCGGCAGCAGCTACACCATCGTGAGCGATTACGGCATGTTCCGCATCGACGTGAAGGACGCCGATGCCATCGGCCTGACGCCTGCCGCTGCCGCCGGCGGCAGCGAAGCAAGCCAGCAATTCAATGAGAAACTAGTGTGGGACCAATTGAAAACCGTTTACGACCCTGAGATTCCCGTGAATGTGGCGGATCTCGGGCTAATCTATTCCTGCGACATCACGCCCGTGGAAGGCGGAGATCATCGCATCGACATCAAAATGTCGATGACCGCACCCGGCTGCGGCATGGGCAACGTGCTGAAGGCGGACGTGGAAAGCAAACTCGCCGACCTGCCGACCGTCAAAGAAGTGAATGTGGAACTGGTTTTTGATCCGCCGTGGGGTCCGGCGCGCATGTCCGAAGCCGCCCGCCTGCAACTCGGCTTCGACCTGTAAGCGGTGGTTCGCGCGTTTCTCAATTTTGGTGGCAAGTTTTAAGGTCGAAGTAGTAAAAATGACGGTCGAGGGGTATAATCCGTCGAGCTAATTCTTTTCCCAAGGGACGGCTGGGCGTCTCGCCCGAACTGGAGGCAATGTGACCTTGACGACGATCCGCAAAGTGGCAAGTATCGTGGTGCTGGCGATAGCCATTTGCGCCTTAATCGCGGCGTGGGTGGTTTTTGAAAGACCGTACAGCGCGATGGGGTCGATAGCGGCGGGCATTGCCCCGTTCATTGCGATATTTGTCGCTTTTGGAATCATCGTCGGAGCTTTCTCAAGACATACGCCTTCCCGCCCGTCGAATTATCCTCGCATTGATCACCTTAGAATTGCAGGAAAGTATCAGGCCACGGGCCGCTTTGCGGAAACGGGAATCTCTCCGCTCCACCTGAGAAGATAAATTTCCATCTGACTGTACGGCCTTAACGGCCCAAACTCCTGATGCGATTGTCGCGATGGGAAAGTTGCGCGTGCCAGCTTTGGCAACTGCTTTTAGTGTGCAGACTGGTTGGCCGGGCGAGCGATAGACGCCGCTGACGCGGTGCTGTGCTCTCCGAGCAGCTTGCGCGAGCCGGTCCAAACCAATTGCAGGCCGGCGAAGATGGCGATTAGCGCGATCGCGTATTTCAGCTTTTTCGCCGGGACCCAGCGCGCCAGGACGCATCCGAGGACCACGCCTGGAATTCCACCCTCAAGCAAACGCACCAGCACGGCGCCGCCAATCGAGCCAAATTCCCAGTGGAAAGCACTGCCGATCACGGCCAACACCAAGCCAAACAGGATGTCCGTCCCGACCACCTGCGGAGGGGTCATCTCCGAGTAGTTGAGCAGCAGCACGGTGCCGAGCGCACCGGCGCCGGCGGACGAAAATCCTGCCTCGATACCAATCGGCAGCGCCAGCCACGGCAGCCACTTCGAATTACGCTGCGCGAAGCCGGGATACTGAATCTTTGGAGCAAACGACACGCTGGACGATGCGGCAAGCAGAAGGCCGAGCAGAATCACGACGATCGGAGCGTCCGCGTCTGAACTGAGCAGGCGCAGCAGAAAAGTACCAAGCAAAAGTCCCGGGACGGCGCCTTGCAGCATCAGCCAAAAATACCGAAGGTGAAAGTGCTTCCCTGCAAGATAAAACGGCGCGGCGATCAAGCGCAGCACTCCGGCGTACACGAACGCGGTTCCCACCGCCGCACCCGCGGGCATGCCAACCAGCAGCACCAGCGCGGGGACGGTGAAACTTCCGCCGCCAATGCCGGTGAGCCCCACGGCGAGGGCGATGATGAAGCCGATGAGGACCTGCATCAATCAGACCGCTTGGATTCGGTGTGGATGCCGCACTCGAGTTTGTTTCCACCCCAACGCCCGGAGCGAGGATCGGCGCCGGCGGCGGGTATCGACGTGCAGGGTTCGCAGCCGATGCTGCGATAACCGGAGTCGTAGAGCGGCAAGTAATCGATGTTGTGCCGCGCGGTGTGCTCCCAAACCTGCCCCCAAGTCCACGCCGCGAGAGGACTGATTTTCAGCAACACTTTGCCGGTGGGAAGCGCGTGGTTCTCGACGACTTTCAGATTTTTGCGCGTCGGCGATTGCTCGCGGCGCAATCCGGTGAACCAGACGTCGAATTTTTCCAGGGCTTCAAACAGCGGCTCGACTTTCCGAAGATGGCAGCATCGCCCTGGATCGGTGCGATTCAAGATACCGAACTGCGCTTCCTGCTCCGCGACCGATTTTTTGGCCGCCAAATTTTGCACGTTCAGATTCCATGCGGCAGCCATGCGATCGCGATAGGCATACGTTTCCGCGAAATGGTAGCCGGTATCGAGGAACAGCACCGGGATCGAGGGCAGCTTCTTGCGCAACATGTCGAGGACGATCATGTCTTCCGCCTGAAAGCTGCAGGTGATGCAAACCGCGCCCTTTGCCGCGGCCTGAGCGTTATCCGCGAGCAGACGGCCGATCGCTGCGTCAGCGGAAAGCGATTCGAAATCTTCGGTGAGTATGGAATGGCTCACGAACTCACCTTTTGCGAATCGGAGTGTTTGTCGCGCCATTGGCGCAGCACCTTCAGAATGCGTTCGGTAGCTTCTTCGTCGGTGTCGTCATCGATTTTTACCGCGAAGAATGAATCTGGGCCGTAGATGGCGCGCACGACGCGTTTCTGATCGGTGCCGTCATCGAGCGGCGAGAAGATAGTGATGTGGCCGGAAAGCTGATAGGCCTTTGCCACGGTGACGAGTTCGTGCGCCAGGAAATCGTTTGGTCCAGCGAGCTGCACGTGCCAGCCTTCGTCAAACAACCGACGCTCCAGGAGTTCCGCCACGTGCGGACGGCCCCTCAGCCAAACCGCGCCGGGCGGATGGCCAAACCGCAGAACTCGCTCTTCCTTGGTGCTGTTCCGCCGAGGCGACGATTGGGCCTGCTGCTCGATAGCGCCCTCGATGATTCCAGCGCCGACGGTGGCGTTCGTCAGCGGATCGATCACGATAAAACTGCCCGTGGTGCGATTCAGCCGGTAAGGATCGAAGAACAGGGGCAGCGTGGTTTTCACGTCCACGGCGGCGATGTCGTTCATGTCCAGCTTCTTGGCCGATGCACGCTCCAGAGTGTTGATGTCCACTCGATAACGAATCTGATTGATGCGCGCGCGAACGGTTCGCGCGGTGTGCTTCAGCAGATAAATTTTATGCGGATCGAGCGGCTCGGGGTGCATCCACACCAGCATGGCTTGAAAGGCAGTGCCGGCCGAAGGAAGCTGCTCTTCAGCGACGAGCATGTCGCCGCGGCTGACATCAACTTCGTCCTCCAAGGTTACGGTGATCGAATCGCCGGACGCGGCCTCTTGCGGCTCGCTTTCAAACGCGACGATGGAGCGAACGCGCGTCTTCACTTTCGAAGGCAATACCACGACGGGCGCTCCGACGCTCACAGTGCCGGATGCGACTTGGCCCGCGAATCCGCGAAAACTGGCGTCGGGGCGTATTACGTACTGCACCGGAAAGCGCAACGGAGCGTCCAGCGGGGCAATGCTGGCCGGCACGTTTTCCAGAAATTCCAGCAGCGCGGGACCGCGGAACCACGGCATGCGCTTACTGCTGCGCACGACGTTGTCACCTTCGAGCGCGCTGACGGGCACGGCGTAAACATTGCGAATTCCCAGTTGATTCGCGAATTCCTGGAACTCCGCAACAATGCGCTCGAAGACGTCCTGCGAAAATCCCACCAAGTCCATTTTATTAATGGCCGCGATGATGTGCTGCACTCCGAGGAGGTGCGCGATATAAGCATGGCGGCGCGATTGGCGAAGCACGCCCTTGGTGGCATCGACGAGCACCACCGAGGCATCGGCTGTGGACGAGCCGGTGGCCATATTGCGCGTGTACTGCTCGTGTCCCGGCGTATCGGCAATGATGAATTTGCGGCGCGGAGTGGAAAAATAACGATACGCGACGTCGATGGTGATGCCCTGCTCGCGTTCGGCACGCAGGCCATCGGTTAGCAGCGAAAAATCGATGGGGCCGGCGGCGCGATTAATCTTGCTCTTTTTTACCGACGCAAGCTGGTCTTCCAGCACGGCCTGGCTGTCGTAAAGCAGGCGGCCGATTAAAGTGGATTTACCGTCGTCCACGCTGCCGGCAGTGCTGAACCGCAGCAAGGTGCCAGCGTTCGGGGGCGCCTGAATAGCTGGAAGCGCCGAGTTGGAAGCGTCGCCGCGCGTAGACTCGGCAGGAGTGGTGGCCATCAGAAGTAGCCCTCGCGCTTCTTGAGTTCCATCGACCCCTCTTCATCGTGATCGATGACGCGATTTTCGCGCTCGGAGCGTCGGAACGAAATCATCTCTTCGATGATTTTGGGAACGGTGTCCGCATCCGAGCGAATCGCGCCGGTGCACGGAACGCATCCGAGCGAGCGCATGCGGCACTGGACCATCTCCGTCTTCTCACCGGGTAGCAGGCGCACGCCAGTCTGCAACAGCAGGATCGAATTGCCGCGAACCACGGCCTCGCGCTCTTTAGCGAAATACAACGGAACGATTGGGATATTTTCCGCGTGGATGTAGAGCCAGACGTCGAACTCCGTCCAATTCGAAAGTGGAAACACGCGGATGCTTTCGCCTTTGTGATGGCGGCTGTTAAAGAGGTTCCAAAGCTCCGGGCGCTGATTCTTGGGATCCCACTGGCCCAACGCGTCTCGGAAGGAATAAACGCGTTCCTTGGCGCGCGACTTTTCCTCGTCGCGGCGAGCACCGCCGAAAGCCGCGTCGAACCCGCCCTCGGCGAGCCCGTCCAGCAGCGAACGAGTCTTCAGCAATCCGCAGCACTTCTGAGTGCCCAGGGTATAAGGATTGGCGCCGTCGTCGAGCGCCTTCTGATTTTTGTGGACGATCAATTCGGCGCCCACGTGGCGCGCGTACCAGTCGCGAAATTCGATCATTTCGGGAAATTTGTAGCTGGTATCGATGTGCATCAGGGGAAACGGGATTTTCCCGGGATAGAATGCCTTCTGCGCAAGACGCAACATCACCGACGAATCTTTGCCAATCGAATACAGCATTACCGGATGCGCGAATTCGGCGGCAGCCTCGCGCAAAATAAACATACTTTCCGCCTCGAGCATCTTTAGATGCTCGAGGCGGCTAGCTTCCAGCAGAGAACTTGGCTCGACTCCCGCTGCACTCATTCGACCATCCTTATCTGTTTAAATCGGCTACGCAACAAAAAACCCGCCTCTTGGACTTGCTCCAAGGGCGGGTAGCGTTCAGGCCTAGTTGGCTGCGAAGCTAGATCATGAAGTCCGGCGCCCCGGCAAAGCACATGTTTGTGCCGTTACAACAAGCGCTACAAGCGCAACGGGGCCGAGGGCTCATATAAACCACCTACAAACAATACGCGATACGGCCGTGTGAGTCAATGAGGCCGGCCTTACAGTAGTGTCTCGATTTCAACTTCCGAGCGCGCTCCGGAACTGCCCTACGTGCAAGAAATTTACTGGTGATCCGCCACGACCTCCGCGATAACTCGCCGCGATCTTTGGACGGCACGTTGGTCGTTGTCTTGGTTGGCAGCTGTGATGAGCGCCTTCCACAGAGCCCAGCCTCGGGCACGAGCCCAGGCGTTGTCGTCCAAAGGTAGTGCGGCACGGAACGTTTCGCGGCTGCGGTTAGAGAAATCCGTCCACGCGATCACGAGGTCGCACGCAGGATCACCCACTGCCAAACATCCAAAATCGATAACGGCACAGAGCTTCCCCTTCTTGACGAGCAAATTGTCCGAAGCGATATCACCATGCACCCAAACCGCAGGGCGCAGCCACTGCGAACCGAGCGCAGCGGTCCATACCTTCTCGGCCGCCACGATATCGACGCGACCCTGAAGCGCAGAAAGCGCAGCACGGGTCTCCGAATCATAGACTGCGAGCGGCCCGCCCCGCTTGAAATTGTGTTGCCCGGGCGCAGGGCCTCCGGTGGCGTCAATGCGGTGGAGGGATACGAGAAAGTCGGCAAGCGAGCGGGCAAACTCGATTGGATCGGTAATCCGTTCATCTGCTGCTGGCCGCCCGTCCAGCCAGCGATATACTGACCAAGGCTAGGGATAGCCTGGACCGGGGGCCCCCCTGGCAAGCGGTTCGGGGATCGGGAGTGGCAATCCGGGTTGGAGTAAGGGCAGCCACCGGTGCTCCTTCTCGACTTGTGCGACATAAGCCTCGGCGCTTGGAAGTCGCACCGACATGCGATCACCGAGACGAAATGTGTGATTGTCCCTACCGTGTGGCTCGACCGGTATTACGGGCAGGTCCGCCCACTCGGGAAACTGCGCATCAATTAGCCGATGAACAAGTCCGGTGTCAATTATCATATTGGACGTTTCTTTGCGGATGCGGCATCGATCTTATCTGTGGACCGCTGAAAGGAAAAGTCCGCCATCCACAACGCAAGTTCAAACTGAGACACTACCTAAAGTGCGGGTAGTGGGCCACTTTGAAGTTGTCTCAGATTGAACAGTTCAGGTGGTCATGTAAGACTCGGTAGGTCCTATGGCGGTGAGCGACTTCATCGTGTTTGGCCTTTCTGTGGTATGCGGCCTGTGGTGGCTCTCGTTTCCAAACAGCGTAATCAGGTTTCATCGGGCGCTTTACGGTTCTCGATTCTGCCCGAGACCATTTTTCATAAGACTGGCAGGCGGTGTTTGGATTGCTGTCTCGCTCTGGATATTTTGTCTGCGAGGGATTCCAAAGTAGGCCACTACCTAAAGTGCGGGCGAAGAAAGGGCCTGCGCCTGCTGCCGCTTGCTTAAGCTGGTTCAGTGATTTAGGGGCTGAGGGGGGCTCTGCTGTTTAGTTAAAGCTGCGCCAGCAGCGAGCGCAATAGCGGCGTTGCGGGCGCGCTGCAAAGCTCCGCCCATGAGCCGCGCTGGACCACCTGCCCTTGCTCCAGCACGACGGCCATATCCGGGCAGAGTCGTCGAAGAACATCCGATTGGTGATCCACGGCGATCATGCTGAAGCCAACGGTCTTGCTCCACA
>JBOGMW010000065.1:0-2431 GCA_050746805.1 Candidatus Acidiferrales bacterium
GATTGCGAGGCGTGTCGCATAAGGCGCGGCAGGACGAATGGGACGCGAAGATGGGCGCTTCGCTGACGTCCAGAACGTCGAGAAGAGTTTTATCGGAAACATGCGAGACATCGACGATCATGCCGAGGCGATTCATTTCGCGAATAGCATCTTTGCCGAAGGTTGAAAGGCCGTGGTGGCGGGGAGGATCGGTTGAGGCGTCGGCCCACTCGGTGTTGCGCATGTGGGTGAGCGTCATATAGCTGGCACCGAGCGACGAGAACCGGCGGAGCAAGTCGAGACTGGAATCGATCATGTGGCCGCCTTCGATTGCGATGAGGATGGCGATGCGGCCGCCGTCGTGCGCGCGTTCGATATCCTGGGCGCTGCGAGCTAGGACCAAATCTTTCTCGTGGCGGGAAATTTGGCGGTGGATGGCGTCAATTTGTTCGAGCGCGCGGCGGACGGCTTCGGGGCCGGTGACCGTGCCTGGAACCCAAACGGCGAAGAAAACAGCGCTGACGCCGCCCTCGCGGAGGCGCGGAATGTCTACCGAGCCATTCGCGTGACGCGCGGATAAATCGAAACCGGGTTCGAAGAGGCGCTGCGTGGTGTCGACGTGCGTATCGACGACGATGGAGCGAAAATGAAGATCGCGAGCGCGAGAGGAATTGTCAGGATCGGATGAAGACGCCGACAACGATTAGATCCTTTCGAGACTGCACCATCGAGCCGGCGCCAGTAAAACTAGGCACGCGAAGATGAGGTGCGAAGAAAACCTAAACGCCCACACCACCCTTTTGCGAAAAATGCCAGTGCTACGGCATCCGGACATTCAACGGCAACAGTCAAGATGCTACCGCCCACCGGTGAACCAAGTTTTTAGCGCGTGGCGGATCACCTGACCGTTGATGGCAGCCAGCGATTCGGTGAGTGGAATGCCCTTGGGGCACACCTTCACGCAATTCTGGGCGTTGTCGCAGTCCTCGATGCCGCCGGGCCCCATGAGCGCGTCGAGGCGTTCGCCTGCATGGAACTTGCCCGTTGGATGCATATTGAAGAGCCGCACCTGGCTGACAATGGCGGCGCCGACGAACTGCGTGTGCTCGTTCACCTTGGGACAAATTTCGAGGCAATTGCCGCAAGTGATGCAGCGCGCGAGCGGGTAGCCGGCTTCCTGCGTGGCGGTCGACATGCGCGGCCCTTCGCCGAGGTCGTAGGTGCCATCGATGGGAATCCAGCACTTGGTGCGCTTGAGGTCCTCGAACATTTTCGAGCGATCGACCACCAGATCGCGGACCAGAGGAAATTTCGTGAGCGGCTCGAGTCGAATGGGCTGATCGAGATTATCAACCAGCGCGGAGCAGGCTTGGCGCGGCTGGCCATTGATAATCATGGCGCACGCGCCGCAGACCTCCTCAAGGCAATTGGCTTCGTAGCTGACCGGCGATGATTCACGTCCGTCGCGAGTGATGGGTTTTTCGGCGATATCGCGCAGGCATGTAATCACGTTCATCTGCGGCCGATAACGAAGCTCAAATTCTTCCCAGCGTACGCCTTCATCAGGCCGCTGACGGCGCTTGATACGAACGATGACTTTTTTTTCTGGCATAAGTTCACCCCGCTGCGGTGTATTTCCTTTCGCGCGGCGGAATCAAAGAGGTGTCCACGTTCTGGTATTCCAGGCAAATCTTGCCGAAACTATAGCGAGCAATGGTGGTTTTCAGCCAATTGGCGTCGTCGCGTTCGGGAAATTCAGGCTTGTAGTGGGCGCCGCGCGTCTCGTTACGTTCCAGAGCGCCGAGCGCGATCACTTGCGCGAGAACCAGCATGTTGCCCAGCTCGCGCGTGAAATTCAGAGTTTGATTCGACCACTGGGTGCGGTCCTGCAGATTAATCTTCTTGTAGCGCTCGTTCAGTTCGGCGAGCTTATTGAGCGTTTTCTTGATGCTGGCGTTGTAGCGAATCACGGTGACGTTTTCAGTCATCACTTCGCCTAGCTCGCGCCAAATGGTGATGGGATTCTCGGTGCCCTGCTGGTGCAGCAGGCCGTCGGTAATATCTTGCTGGCGCGTGCGCTCGCGCTCGAAAACTTCAGACGAGACACCATCGCAACCTTTTTCGAGGTTGCGCGCGTAGCGGACGGCCGCCGGCCCGGCGATCATACCGCCGTAGATGCAGGAAACCAGCGAGTTCGCGCCCAGGCGATTCGCGCCATGATATTGATATTCGCATTCGCCGGCGGCGTAGATACCCGGCAAATTGGTGGATTGCTGGTCGTCGTCAACCCACAAGCCGCCCATGGTGTAGTGCATCGCGGGAAAAACTTTCATGGGCTCTTCGCGCGGATCGACTCCGACGAACTTTTCGTAAATCTCCAGGATGCATTCGAGCTTGCGATCAAGAACCTCGCGAGGGATGTGCGAAACATCCAAGTAGACGGCCGGGCCAC
>JBOGMW010000066.1:0-17968 GCA_050746805.1 Candidatus Acidiferrales bacterium
CAGAAGGTGGGAATCGGTTGCCAACAAAGATCGATGACCGGGAAATCGCCAATATGCTCGATGGGAGAATTCCAGGTGAGACCGTCATAAAAGTCCGGGACTATTTTCACGGTGAGATGATTCGTGCGGGCTTCGAGAGCGATGCGCTTGACGAGCTCGCGCTCGGAGGGAATCGTCACGAAGACATCATCGACAAATTCGGACTTGGCCACGCGGACGAGATCGCTGATGCGTCCCAGCACGCGAGCTTCGTGCAGACGTTTGCCGTCGAGGAACCCCTTGACCTGATAGCCGAGCAGTTTGTTGTTGTCTAGAACGAAAGCAAGTGCCCTGCCCACGGCTCCTGCACCGATGATGACCGCGTTGCGCGCGGTAATCCCCTGTTCGACGCGACGAATAACGATACGGCGGCGGGCATACCGCCAGGACGTTAGCGCCACAATATTCAAGCAGAATGCGGCAGCGACCACGAAGCGCGAGACGATTTTAATCCCGGAGACGAAGACGAACGCTGAGAGGAGCAGCGTGGCTAGAAATACAGCTTCGAGAACCGCAGAGGCTTCGTCCCGAAAGCGCCGCGTGGTGGAAATCCGGTAGAGGTCGTACCACTTGCAAAAGACCGCGACCAACGCGGCGTATATCAGCAAAAACACCAGGTAACGGAAGACGGGCTGGTCGGTGTGTAATTGCAAATGACCGGAGAGAAACAAATTGTGCAGGGTTCCACGCGCGAAGCGCACCAAGAATGCCGCCGCTCCGTCAAGAATTACGAAGGCCACGTCGATGAGTGCAAACGCAATCTGGAGCCAGGCATTATCGGCGGCATAGCGCCTGGCCTTTCGACGTTGAGTCCAGATCGGAGGCTCGGCGGCGCCCGATTGAGGAAACGGGAAAAAACCTCCCTGTTCCGCAGCGGGATCACGCACCGACCCGACACCGACCTTGGCGGCCGTCGAGCTGCCAGGCCGAGCGAATTGGGCGTGCTCGGCCATTTAGTCAGCCGAGGCAACACGTTCGAATGAGCGGCTTCCGAAGGTATCGCGCTCCGTGAGAACGCGGTTCAGAATGGCGGCGACTTCTTCGCGCTTTTTCGAGTGGAAGTACCACTCGATGGTTTTGTGCAGCCCTTCGCGGAAAGTCATCTGTGGCTCCCATCCGAGGCGTTCGCGAGCCAGTTTGTTGTCCGCAACGCGATTCATCGGCCCTGTGGGCATCTCAGGATGAAATTCGATGGGAGCATGGTGACCCGTGTAGGCCATCACTTCCTTCACGGCGTCAATGACGCGCGTGCGTTCCATGGTGCCCAAATTGATAGCGCTACCATCGTCGATTACTTCCGCGGCGCGGATGGTGCCGCTTACGATGTCTTGCACGTAGGTCCAATTCCGGATTTGCTGGCCGTTTCCCCACACCACGTACGGGTCCTGCTTGATGAAGGCCCGAGCGATCATGGCGATCACCGCGTGATTTTCGTGGCCGCGTTCGCCGTACACGGTGAAGTAGCGGCAGGAAGCGGACTTCATTCCGAAATCCCGGTAGTAGGATCGCAGAGTCATTTCGGCCATCAGCTTGGCCCAGCCGTACATGTTGTCGGCATCGTAGGGAGGGCCGACCTTGTCTTCGGTGAGATAGAGAACTTCGTCAGGTTCCGTTTGAAGGAAATTCGGATACACGCATCCTGATGAAGCGTAGACGACTTTCTCCACGCCGGCGTGGCGGCACGCGCGGAAGAAAATTCCATCGAGCGCCAAATTTCCAGCGCAAGCAGCCTGGTGAAGGTCCACGTATCCTCGGCCGCCGTGATCGGCGGCCAGATGGAATGCAATTTCGATATTCCGGACGGATTTTTCGGCCACACCTTGGTCTAAGAGATCCGCTTCCATGAACTCCACCAGGCCGGACCGCACGTGGCGCTCGATGTTCCCGAGCTTCCCGCTGCTGAGGTTGTCCACGATTCGAACTTTGGCGCCGCGCTCAATGAGGGCATCGACCAAGGTCGATCCGATAAATGAAGCCCCTCCTGTAACTAGGACGTGCAGGCTTTTCCAATTCATGGGTTGAGTCTCCTCCGGTTAATGAGCTTGCTGGCCAGGGTGCGGCACGCTGCTTGCCGACCGGTTTCCTGAAATCTCGGATGACACATCTTGCGCAGGCTTGCTGTCGTTGCGACCAGCAGCAGGTTTGTGCAGGCGAAGTTTTGCGAAGCTGTGAGAGATCGTCACAAACTGGTGTCGGGTGGTCGAAAATACTTCCTGCGCCAGCACTTTACCGGGATCGTTGGGATCAATCTGCTTCCATTTCGATTGGCCGAGGATCCAAGCAGCCGCTGCCAGCAGACAGAGGCCGCCGCCGCCGAAGATGATCAACCAACGATTCGGGGAGGACGGCTTTTCCGCAATGTTGGCCGGATCGAGCACCTTGACGCTGGGCGTTTCCTTGGCCTCCTCGACCTTGGCCATTTCGTATTCCTGGGTGAGGGTCTCGAAAACTGCTTCCTGAACCTTGGTGCGGCGGTACAAATCGGCATAGGTGACGCCCAGAATCGGCAACTCGCGGATCGACGGATACAACGATGAGTCGTCTTGCCCCGCATTGGCGTCGGCCGCAGCACCCTTGCCTCCCATTTGCTGGAGTTGTTGCCGCAGAGCGGCCACTTGCGCCTCCATACTTTTAACTCGCACGTTCGAATCGGTGTAGATCGATCGCAAGCTTTGCAGTTCGGTTTGTTCAGCGATCAACTGCCCTTCCAGAGACGCAGCCGCCTCGATCATTGCCTTTCCCTGCTGCGGGACGTCGATCGCCGTGTTCTTGCTGGCGAACTGGCTGAACGTCTTCTCGTCGGCTTCCAGATTTTTCTGCACCTGCTGCAGCCGTCCCTGCAGGAACACACGCTCCCGATGAGCCGACGAAGTGTTGAGGTTGGTCACTACCCGGTTCAACTCGGTGACATACGCGGCGGCCATGGCAGCAGCGCGCTGCGGACTTTTATCGGTGACGGAAATGCGTATGATTCCGCTCTTGTGGTCGTCATCGATATTCGTGTTGGACTCGAGATCGGAACGCGCTTTTTCCCAGCGCCGTGCTCGGTAGACTTTTCTGAGGTTAAATTTGGAAATGAGAGCGTCTTCGACAGTTCGACTTTGAAGAATGCCTATAAATAGAGCGCCGGACGTTTTAAGCCCAAGAACGTTGCTGGCGATTCCGCTCAATCCCCCGCTTTCGCCGGATTTGCTGCTCGAAAAGAGCTGAGCCAGCATTCCCAACCCGGGCGATCCCTCCTGGTCGGGCGGCATGAGCCGGGTAGTGGACGTGTATTTGCAGGAGATCAGGAACGCAATGGCGATGCAGCACAAGATTCCGATTGCGGTGACTCGGCCCAGTAAAGCGCGCCGTTCCCACAAAAGACGAATTCGAGCCAACCGCCTTTCGCGGGCCGCGGCGGCCACCTCAGGGTCGATCAATGTAGCGGAGCGCTCCCAATCGTCCACAAGGAGTTCCGATTGGCGCGGACCTTTGCGGTCACGCATCAAAGCACCCTCCCCGACCAGTTTGGTGGTGATGCGAGAGTGGTGAAAACTTGCCACGACGGCACATCCGCGAAACGACATAAGCCGACCATGCGCGGTATGCAGAATTCACGAATTGCGGTCGGACAACTGATCCACGAAGATCGCAGAGTTGGGTCATAGGAGTGTCGAGTCGCGACCGCCGTTACCAGCTCCAGTGCGGATAAAAGGCTAGTTGAAACGACGCGGTCCAATCTGTCTGCGGGCTAGGCGCCAGTAAGGGAGCTAACCATTTTTCGTACTGCAAACCCCCTGAAACGTTGATGCCGCCGGCGAGCCACCAACTCAGGTTGGCGTAGCCATCAGTAATTGCTTCTCCAGCGGGTATAAAGTCCTTGGCAACGTTCGCGTGGCGAAATCCCACTTGAAGGGAATCGCGGGCGCTAAAGTGGTAGGTTGTCCACGCTGTATATCCCTTGCCTTCCCTCCCGATCCAGCTGCCGATCAGGTTGGCCTTGTTGGTTGATAGGTCGTGATAATAAAGGTCCCAGTAAACAAAGTTCCCATTCTGACTCCTATTCGTATCAACATCTGTATAGCCTCCCTCAGCACGGAAATCGAGCCTCGGAAGGCCGGGAATGCGAGGCAGGTAGATGCCCGAGTTCCATGCGGCTCTAGGGGGGTTAGCGAGCGGGGTCACCTCGTCGGCGCCGAGAGCTTCACCGTAGATGCTCACCCAATTCCTGACCAGAGGCGGCCGATAGGAGAAATAGGCGCCGCTTGTGCGTTTTCCCGGGCTTCTCGAGGCGCGATAATTGACGGACGACGTCACGCTGACGTAACTGTTCCAAATGGCGCCCGCGGTTAAGGGCCTTCCGACTCCGCCAAACTCCACCAGGCGGTCGAAGCCGATCTGTAAATTTCGCGTGGGCATGAAGCTGACGTTTTCACCATGGATTAAAGGCCGCGGTGGAAATTCATTGCCTGATAGCTTGCCGATGAAGAAATCGAACTTGAAGGGGCCAAGTACGTCGGACAGCAGCGGTATGCGGAACGGAGAGATGCGGCTGCCGCGAAACATGTAGATAGGCGCTGCGTTGTCGCTGTAGATAAGCGACGTGCCATCTCCCGGGCCCCACCAGAGGCTTTGCTTTCCAAAAGCAAAATCCCAGCCATCGTAGTTCGACGCGACGTAGGTGTCCAAGAACTGGAACCGATCGACCGAGGCGAATGGCGTTGCGGGCTGGAGGGGATTTACGTCCGCTTTCGCGATCGCTTCGCGCACCGGCAAAGAGTACGGCGGAGCGTATGGAGAGTGCTGGTATTCACCGCGAATATAAAGAGTGAACCTTCCGGCGGTCCCATAGGCTGAGAAGCCGTCGTAGGTGTTGAATCCTTCTTCATACGGCCGGCCGTAGTCATTGATGATGGTTTGCCCGAAGTGATCGCTATCATTCAGTGGCGGTCCGCTAATTCCAACGGTGCGGGTGTAAACGGACTCGATGTGCGCTGACGTTTCGCTCGTGCCCTTCAACTCTTCGAGGTCACCGTGGAATTCTCCCAACAGCGCTGAATACAACTCTTCGGTTTCCTTTGGAACCGCAACCTCAGCCCGAATCTGCTCTCCAGCCTGTTGCACCAGCCGGAGGCATTCCAGCCGGGTCCACGGCCGCATTCCGAGATAATCAGAGTGAATGTAGCCCATGGCGGCAAGCCGCTCAATTGCCGGATAAATCCAGCTATCGAGCTCGACGTAGGGACTCCCGACACTTCCGGGCGATCGACCGGCGACGAACTGGTGAACATCCGCGTAGGTAGGCCATGCGCCACCGCCCAACTCTGGATCGTGATGGCGGCGGTAAACCTCCTGCGCGACCAGCCAGCCGATTGCGCTTCCGACCAACACATCACTCGGAAAGTGCTGCTTGGCAGTTACACGCGAGGAACTGATCGCGGAGGCAATCCCGTAAGCGAGCGTCGAAGTCAAAGGCCCGGGATACTCATGAGCAATGACGCCGGCAATCGACCATGCCGCAGCCGAATGCTCTGACGGAAATGACAAACCGCCCTGCCAGAATTGCCCGCGGTAGTCGTCCTGCAACGGCCGCTCGCGGCCGAACGCATATTTGGTGACATAAGTGACGGCCAAACTATCGATCGCGGCTTCTCCCGCAAGCACCCCGGTCTCACGCTTGTGCTCTTCATGCGTCAATTTGCCCCAGAAATAGAGACCGGCGCCCGCTCCGATGAGGGCGCCGAGTCCATAATTTGAAATGTTGTCGCTGCGATTGAGCGTGCTCGGGGAATTTGAAAGATGCTTGCTGAACTCGGTGTCGGTCGCCAACAAAATTCCCGTAGCGGCTCCCAATGGCACCAGCCAATCGGCATCGGAAATACGCAGGTGTGCGGGACTCGTCCAAATTGCCCCTTGGTCTTCGGCAATATTCTTCAGCAGATCGGGGCCAACGGTATTCTTCGGGGCGCGAACGCTGAAAACCGGATCGGCCACATTGAACGAATCCGCAGGCAGTGAGGTCTTCGAATGTTTGCCGCGCGCTGAAGAATGCTTTGAATTGCGTCCAGTAGGAACGCTGGATGAGAACGAGCCGAGAGCAGCCGGGACAGGCGATTCGGGCAGTGCTTGCGCAGAGCACGCTGAACTTACCCCGCCGATTGCCACCAGCATACAACAACCAAGCACGAGTTTGCCCCTTCCGGTCTTGTGTTTCGGACTCAGTAATGCAATGCGATGTACAGAGTGCTCGTGATCGAACTCGCCAGCTCCGCGGACGTGAAGATGTTCTGCCAATTCGGCCCTCCGCCAATCGCCTTCTCCGGCGCCACTACCGTATCTCCCGGTTCGAGTACTGCGTTCAGCGAATCTCCGATCCAGAGCGTTTTCTTTTCTCCGATAACGGAGCCATCCGCGCGGATCACGAAGATTGCTTTTTTGTCCGCGATCGTCGTCGGCCCGCCGGATTGCTCGAGATACCATTTCGCGCTTCGGCCGGGGCTATAGGAAACGGCCGTGGCATCAAAAACTTGTCCCGTGACCATCACGAATCCTGGCCGCTTCGGAATGAGCAGAGTGTCGCCAGCGCGGACCTGGATATCAGCCGGGGTGTTTTCCCATTGCTTGATTTTGGGAGAGATGCGAATTGTCACGCGTCCCAACGGTGACGAGGTGCTCAGCTCGGTGATGGTCGTCTGATATTGAGCTAGCGCCCCTTCCTTGGACTGCTTCTGTTGGGGAGTGGTCTCCGGCAGGTTTGTCAGTGCCGCTTGGGCGTCCTTCACGCGAAGGATCAACTGATCTTGCTGCTTTTGCTCCACGTCACGCACTTCTACCCGCTGAAGAACGGCTCCGTATGGATAAGCGCCGGGCTGGAAACCGCCAGCTCTTTCGATCACGGAGCTCAGTCGTTCGCCGGGCCGAATTCCGTACGTGCCGGGATGCCGCACCTCGCCGGAAATCTTGATGGATGCGCCTAGGTCGTCCCAGCCGGGCACTTGGCGAATCGTGACCACATCACCATTTCGAAGCGCCAAGCTGGAATCGGACTTTCCGCCCAGCGCCTCCGTCAGATCGATAGGCTCGTCTGTGCCGGTAAGTTTGTCTTGGCCGACCCATTGGTAGCGAGTCAAATCACCCACTTGCGTATCGGCACTCGGTAGGAGTCCACCGCCAACGTGGATGAGGTCGGCAACCGTCATGTTGGACGTGAGCGGGTATCGGCCCGGACGTCCGACTGCCCCTTGGATGTACGCGACGGCTGGCTCCGCGGCGTCCGGGCTTTGATGAATAAGCACGCGGTCTCGCGAATCGAGCAGAATGTTTTGCGTCGGATCGCCGTCCAGGGCCGCACCGAGATTCACGCTAAAGATTTGCGCGTTACCTCCGGGGAACTGCCGGAAGATCTGCACGTCTTCCCTTTCCGCATCGGGAGCAAGGCCACCGGCCAGATGGACAGCATCACTCAAGTGAATCTCTCCGGAGGTCCGGTAGATTCCGGGCTGGCGAACGTCGCCCAACACGGCGACCGTGGGCGGACTCTGGAAGTCAAAGCGGCTGAAGATCCGTACCGTATCCATTGCATGCAGGACGGGTGCTTGCGATGGGTGCGCGAGGGCATCCGAAAGATCAAAGCTCTGTACAGAGGGGTGCAGATCGGGCTCATTCAGGCGGATGATCTCGGCATATTGCAAAGCAGGCTCGGGGAGAAGGTCCTTGAATGACGAAACTAGATCCGTGACGCGCATTCCCGCCCGAAACGCATACCGTCCGGGGCGAACGACATGGCCTTCGAGGTAGACCGCGCTAGTGTTTCCCTGCGCGATGGGAAACACGCGGATCTGGTCGCCGTCTTGAACTTTAAAGGATTCAAGCTCCTTGGTTTCCTGCGCATCGTTATCGGACTCAGGGATATCGAGGCTCAACATCGTTTCTTTTTTGTGGGACACCAGGCGCTGCACTTCGATGTGTCGCAAAGTTGCGATCGGGAGCAGCCCACCGGCGAGCTGGATCACATCTTTAAGATTTGTCTCACCTTTCAGCTCGTAGATCGCGGGGCGGCGAACCATTCCTTCGACAGTCACCTGAGCACCGATCGGCGGTACCAAAACGGTATCTCCGTCGGTCAGGGGTTGTATGTCGGAACGGACGCCGTGCAGGAGCAGGTCATACAAATCCACCGTTTGAATCAGCTGATTGCCGCGATAGTGTTCGACGATGCGATACGACCCGGTCGAAGTGGGGCCGCCGGCGGCGAACAGCGCATTCAGTGGAGTCGAAAGCGAGCTGATGTCGTACGCCCCGGGTCTGGCAACGTCGCCGACGACGTAAACGCGGATGGTGCGAAGGCGAGACAGAGAAACAGCCGCGGAAATATCACGGAACTGAGTACGGAGGTCTTGTTGGATGGTCTGCTGAGCGTCCGCCAAGCTTTTCCCGCTTACCATCACCGGACCGATTTCCGGCAGCGTGACACGACCTTCGCGGTCCACCGTGCGAAAAATGCGGCTCGAAATGCCGCCCCAAAGATCAATTGACAGCCCGTCGCCCGGCCCAACGACGTAATTCGGGCCAGCTGGAAGGTCCATTGGAATTAGCTGCGGATCCCGCGTGCCGTTTTCAAACACACTCGCGCCAAAACGCTGAGGTGATGGCGACCGCGGCAGCGCCTGCAGATACCGATCATACAAGGATGGAATGTCGCGGTAAGGATTCGGCGCTCTCTCCATCACCATCTCGGGCGTGACCGCAGGCTGAGTTCCGGGGCTATAGGATAGGCTAGGAATCACCGGCGTGCCGGAAGGGTAAGACGGCGACATGGTCTCTAGCCCACGAGGTTGCGGCGGCGCGTACAGCTCGGCTCCCAAAGGCGAAATTCCGCCCACCCCGCCCATAGCGCCAAAACTGCCACCCGACGTCCCCATACCTCCACCGCTCGAAAAAAGTGATTGCGACGATCCCAGAGAGCTGAAATCTTCGTCCGATGAACCGCCCATCCGCTGCATCATTGCCGGAGAGCTCGCTAACTCCGGCGAGAACAATCCACCATTCATTTGATCGACAGAGCTTGCGCCCAGCGAGCCTCCGGGCTGCGAACCAAAGCCGGATAGTTCGGGAACGCGACCTGCACCCGTTTGCAATAACTGTGCTAGTTCGAGAGATCCATTGTCACCGTTGGGTGCGGCTGGAGTGGACGGTGAGGACGGCAAAGGCCCGAACGGTTCGCCTTCGGGAGAAGCAGGCGCGGCGTTCGGGTTCGCCGGCACTCCGGTGAGGAGCTGCTGCATCGATTGGCGCTGTTTGGTCTGCTCAGGACAGTTGGCGCCTGCGCCGTCCGCGCATGCGCGGGCTTTCTCTAGGTCCTTCACTTGTTGCTGCTGGTCCTGGCGCTGTTGTTCGCGAGCTTCTTCTTCCTCTTGAGAGACCCATTTCACGCGCTCCTGAACCAGGAGCTCCTGCTCTTTTCCGGCGGGCGAATCAGGATTTACGACGGGAGTTAGGTAGCCGTATTGTTGCAGCAACAGGGTTGCCACACCGCGGAAACGAATATCGTTGTCCAACCGGTTGTAGATGGCATCGTCGGTTAGATCAGATTCACTGATGAGCTGTCCGTGATTTGTCGCGTCTTCTGCCACCCACCGTTTTAGCTCGACCATCAAGCCCGGGTCTTTGATTAAAACTGCCTTAATATCCGCGCTGGGCGCTGCAACAAGGCTCAAATTCTGTTGGCCCAGTTCCGAGGAAAAGGGCGACTCGAGTTGCCGGTTTTGCGCAAGAGCCGAACCGCAGGCCAGAAGCAACGCGAAGCCAACTACGGAGAGGCCGAAGACAAGGAGCCCAAGCCAAGTTCTACCGAGAGCATTGGAACAAGCCCGCTGGCTCATTGAATCCTCGCAGCCGGCCGAATGATGCCGCGGAGCGCATTGAGCACCCCGGTCTCGGACGCCTCGATCTGGTGGGACTTTACTTGCAGTGATGCAGAGTAAAAGACGGTCATGTTTCGGTCCGGCGCGATGGCGATGATCTTCATCTGCGGCCATCTCTGGAGAATCAAGTGGCAGAAATCGGGCAGGCCACTGTTTCGATCCAGGGTCACGATCAGAAAGTCCGGTTGTGTTCGATCAATTGCTCCCTCGACATCGGACTCGTCTTCGATCTCCTGAACTACTTGAATATCGGGCTGATCGGAGATGGACGCCGCAATCAGCTCTCTCATCAATCGCTGGCGGTTGGCAACTACAACGCGGATCGCGCTCATGAAATTCCCCCGCGAGACAAGTATCGAGAAGAGCTCCGCCAAGCAACAGGTTCAATTCGGTATTAAGAGCTGTTGAGGGATGGCGCGGTACTTGGTTGGGTTTTAAATGCGGGTCAAGATGGTACTCTAACCGGCTGGCAGTTCGATTCAGTACTGCTTTCCGTACCCATCGAAGTGAACGTTTCGCGGCAGGCCTGCCCAATGCACAAGCGGTCGGAGACCCCCGTCTTTCTCAGGATCCGGTGAACGTGATTCTTTACAGTCTGCTCCGAAAGATGGAAGTGAGCGGCAATCTCTTTGTTGCCTAGGCCGCGCTCGATCAGCGGAATTAACTGTTGCTCGCGCCGAGTTAGGCCCCAGCGTGCGCGCCTCCGTCCATTGGGAATTTCGTCCGTTTGAGTGGCAATATACTCGAAGAGAGCGCGGATGTATTGAGGGGGACAGAGAGCTTGTCCTTCGGCGACGATTCGAATCGCCGCAATGACATCGGCCGCGGATGCATCTTGTAGCACGTATCCCCAGGCACCCTTTCTCACGGCCCGTAGGAAGTGCGACGGATCGTCCTCCATCGCCAAAAGCACGCTACGCGGTGACGTACCCGAGAACACGCCGTGCGCAGCTTTCGAAGAATCAGGGAGGTACTCGATCGAGTCCAGCAGCAGGACGTCCGCACCGTGGCTCTCCGTTTTGTTCGGTAAACCTGGCTCACAGGGCAAAGCCGCAACCACCTCAAAATCAGTTCTCTTCCCTAAAATTCGCGCGATGGAGTCCCTCAGCAAACGATTATGAAAATATATCGAAACGCGTATCATCCTCAGCACTTGGTAGGCCGCCTCTCAAACTCATGTCTGGATGGGAAAATGCAAATCGGAAGCCATGCCCGAAACCTTCTTGCCTAGTTTATGTTGGCCGGGGACTGGTTGGTCGGATGCCGCTTGACCGTTGATTTGGCAAAAGTTAATTCGATCAACGCACTCAGATTGCGAGTACCAGCTATACATACCGACACGCCGCAATTTCACCAATCGGGCGATTCCCGTAGATTTTCAGTTTGGACTGCGGGACAGCGCGCTCAGGTATTCCCCTGGGTTTATCTCCAAAAGCCTCAATCTGCGGCCACGTTTCGGGCATTGTTGAGGTAGTAGAGAGCGAGCTCCACTCGCGTGGAGACACCAACCCGATCGAAGATTTGGAACAAATAATTTCTTACCGTGTGCTCGCTCAGCCCAAGCGTTACGGCCACATCCCGATTTGTCAGCCCCTTAGCGACCAGCCGCACGACGTCTTCCTGCCGCTTTGAAAGCAGGTCCAGCTTTACGCCCTGCTGAAAATTAAGCGGCATCGAGAGGCAAAGCGCATCCAAGAGATAACGCAATTGCTCGCTGTTGGCCCACACCTGCCCTTGATGAACGGCGTGAATGCAGCGTCCTAAGATCTCGACTCGTTCGTCGCGAAAAACCACGCCATGCGCTCCACAGCGAAACGCGTCGATCACCAGATCGCGTTCGCGTGACGGTAAAAGGAGTATCGATCGAGTCGCCGACTGCGATGATCGAAGGCTTTTCAGGACGCGAAAGCCCTCAAGCCCTCCTCCCTCGAGTTGGGCGCTGATCACAGCGACATCCGGCTTGAGCTCCTGGATCAAAGCGAGCGCCTGCCGTGATTCAACGGCCGACCCGATCACCGTAAAAGCGCGATGCTTGCGACGAAGAGCGCCATCAAGTAACTGAGAATTCAGGCAGCTGGATTCTGCGATAAGAACACTAATTGCAGAGCTCCGCGAATGCTGCATTCTCTCCATGAGACACCTCTGCAGCTTTGGAGTTCTGGAAGGGTGAGCGCATTCTAGAAACTATTATTCGTGAATACAAGCGAAAAGAGAAACAACTCGAAATCTGGAATGTAGCCGCCAGCGAAGGTCAAGCTTCGCGCGTCAGCCAGTCCCAACCATCTGGTCCTCTCGATCAGAGACTACCTCGTTCAACACGACGGGCCTGAGCCCTAAGCGACTCTGCCCCAGTAGTATTCGAATGGACAGACCCTGTCTTACTGGAAGCACGAAATTCCCAAAACGGAACTTCGACCAACCGCGTCTTAAGCCATTTAGTTCCAGGCGAGCACCTTGAACTCTGGCAGGCGACTACTGTGCGTCCGGATTTTCCGCGACAACCATCGAATCTGGCGGCCGTCGCTCCCGGCTGTCTAATCGAACAAGATAGACATTTGTTCCCCGGTACTCCAGCCTCTGTCCAGGCTCCTTCGACACGGACGAATGTACTGTCGATCCCGTCGTTTCTACTGCCCGCGAGGAAAACAAATGTTCCGGCGAAGGCTCCGGTAGGTTCCGGCGGCAGCCTCGGATCTACGATTCGTACCGTTCCGGTACATTGCGCCACTTGTGGGCCTGATGGGCAAAGCGTAGTGTGACGCCCTCACGATGCGCACAGCACTCAGTTCGTCGCACGCCTGCACCGATAGTGTTCGCGTCCTTCTGCCGCGCGAGAACCGCCGCTCCGCCGTCCGTTACACCTTACGCGCCGAAGTGATTGTAAATTGGACCGGGCAGTGCGGCACCTCGGAAGAATGTCACGGATATACGCGTGACATCAGTCCCGGCGGCGCCTATGTGTTTACCGCGAGCTTGCCTCCGCTCGGCCAACCTGTGCGGATGAGCATTCACCTTCCAATGTTCGACGGTGAAGCGCGTGTCCCTTGCGTAGATGTAAAGGGTCTCGTCTTGCGCGTCGACAACGATAGAGGCGGAGCGAGCGGATTTTCGGTGCGCAATGAGAAAGTAAAGCTATGTGCTACATGAAGTCGGCGATCGGGGCCTTGGGAATCTTCGCGCTAGCGTTCAGCCTAGCCGCAGCAGAGTCCCGCGGGCGAACGGTGTTGCCAAAGGCAACATCGGCTGCTGCTCCATCCGCTAGCGGCAAGCCTACTCTTGATTCTCCTGTCTTGCAGCGGCGAGGCGGCAGGTATCGCCTCTACCCAAGCGATGAAATCGAAGTCACGTTTCCCCTAACGCCGGAGTTCAACCAAACCGTCACGATCGAGCCCGACGGATACGCCAGCCTGATGGGGGCTGGTGACGTTCGTTTGGCGGGCTTGACGACCGAAGAGACCGTCGCCGGCATCAAGGCCGCTTACACGAGTATTCTTCACGACCCGATCATCACCGTGGAGCTGAAAGACTTTAACAAGCCATCCTTTGTTGTTACGGGAGAGGTGAAGCATCCCGGTAAATTCGATCTGCGCGGCCCCATTTCGGCCACCGAAGCCGTGGCGATCGCCGGTGGAATGACCGCCGACGCAAAGGCATCTCAGGTGTTGCTATTCCGCAGAGCGGACGGCTCGCGCTATGAAGTTACTCGCGTGAATCTGAAACAGATCCTTCAGGGGAAGGATCTGGAGGATACGGAGCTCCTGCCGGGCGACATGCTGTACGTTCCGAAAAGCGTGATCTCTAAGGTCGCCCGATTTATACCGTCTTCCGGATTCGGCGCGTATTACCAATTACAGCCATGAACGACGATAACGGCAAGCGAGGACTCGCGACCGGCGACGTTGCTTTGGTTCGGCCAAAGCACAGGTCGGAATCTCGCAAAACCGGGCGGGACATCGCTGCGCCGATTTTTCGCCACAGGAAATTGGTGCTGTTGGTGTTCGGTGGCATTTTTGGGGGTGCAGTCCTAACCGCTATGTTGATGCCCCGACGATACGAAGCCGAAATGAAGATCTTTGTGAATCGCGATCGCGCCGAAACGGTCGTCACGCCCGATCTGACGACCACGCCGGCCGCGGTCCCGGCCGTATCGCCGGAAGATTTGAATTCAGAAGTTGAGCTGTTGACTAGCCGCGATCTGCTCGACAAAGTCGTACTGGTTTGCGGTCTGGGAAATACGAAGGACTCCTGGTGGACGCGCATTGCCAACCGCATCGCGGGCCCGGCTTCGGCGCAAGTACGCCTGGCTGAGTCGGAGCGGATTTTGAAAAGCGCTCTGACGGTTGAACCGCTGCAAAAAACCACCGTCATTCGAGTGGCATATTCTTCGCGTGATCCCCGCACGGCTGAACGCGTATTGCAGACGTTGGCCACTCTCTATCAGGAAAAGCATGCTGCCGTGCATCGTCCATCAGGCAGCTTCAATTTTTTTCAGGACGAAACAACTCAATACGACAACGAACTGGCCCAGGCAGAGGCGCGCCGCATCGAGTTCGATCGACAAGAGAGTGTGGTCGCACCTGAATTTGAAAGGCAGCTTTCGCTCCAACAACTCAGCACATTCAGAGCGGAACAGCAACAGGACGAGTCAGAATCCGAGGCGGCAGCAGCACGCATCAAGGCGCTTCGTGCGGAAGAGGAATCGACGCCCAAGAGGCAGACCACCGAAATGCGGCAAACCGGCAACGCTCAACTTCTAGCCGAGCTGCGCAGCACGCTTCTGACGTTGGAGTTGAAACGCACGGATATGCTGATCAGATACGCACCATCGTATCCCCCCGTGAAAGACCTAGAAACCCAGATTGAAGAAACACAGAAGGCGGTGGAGGCAGCCGAGCAATCGCCGGTTTCCGAAGTGACCACGGATCGCGTGCCCACGCAGGATTGGATTGCAACGGAACTCGCGAAAGCTCAAGCGGATCGTGCGCAGTACTTGGCGGAAGCGGCCTCCGTGCAAAGAACAGTTCGACAGTACAAGGCTGAAGCGCAGCGGCTCGATCAGGCGAGCGAGACCGAAGCCGACCTTACCCGCGCGGTCAAAACGGCGGAAGGCAACTATCTGCTGTATCTACAAAAACGTGAAGAGGCGCGTATTTCAGACGCACTGGACGAGCGGAGAATCGTGAACGTCTCGATGGCTGAAGCACCCGCGGTTCCGGTGATTCCGAACGAACCCTTCGGATGGATCTTGGTCGGGGGAGTTTTCACGGCGGGAATCGCCGGTGTGGGAGCAGGGTACGCAGCCGACCGGATTGATTCCTCTTTCCGCACCCCTGACGAACTGAATCGATATCTTGGTCTGAAAGTCTTGGCGGCAATTCCGCGCGATTCTTTTAGCGGGTAAGCGTTTTGAATCGAATGGGCGCGGATTTCTCAGCAATGGGATCGAAGGGGAGCATCCATGGGCCAGCGTTTCGAAGTTCTAGGTGAAGCCGCAGCGCGAATTCCGCCCATTTCACAGCCAGTGGTCCAAGCCGATCGCTCCAATGGAAGTTCCGCGATGCGCGCAGCCGGAGGCGCCGCGGATAACGAGATTTCCCGGCTAATCCAACAGCTGTTTCTACCGTCTCCAGCAGGCGAGCATAACCGGCTCGTTGTCTTCGGCGGCATTGATAGGGGAGCAGGATGCAGTTGGGTCTGTGCCAGGGCCGCTGAAATGCTGGCGATGCAAATTTCGGGTAGAGTTTGCTTGATCGATGCCAACCTGCAATCGCCCTCCTTGCATACTTATTTTCAGGCGGAGGTCAGCCCTGGTTTCGCCGACGCGATCAGTCAACCGCAGCCCGTGGAGCAGTTCTTGCGGTCAACCTGGACGAACCACCTTTGGTTGATGACCTCCGGAGCCGCAGGACCCGAAACGATTGGCAAGTTGCGCCCCGAGCGCGTGCAAAAGAGATTCGCCGAATTGCGCGAGGAGTTCGACTACCTGTTGGTGGATGTCCCCGCGATAACGGCAACCGGCGATGGCATTCTTCTCAGCCAGTTCAGTGACGGAATCGTGCTTGTAATCGCCTCCAATTCGACGCGCCGTGAATCGGCGCGGATGGCGAAGCAATCACTGGAGGACTCGAAAGTTCCGATCCTGGGCGCCGTTTTGAATAAACGGACATATCCGATCCCTGAAGCCGTGTACCGACGCCTGTAGAGGACTGGGACGAAGTCGGATCTTGTCAAAGCAGACGAAATTTAGGCGGGTGTTCTTTGCCCGCATGATACCGAGTGGCCTTTCTCAACACTCTACCGTGGAGTTCGGGGGACGGGCCACAGAATGCGCGACGTCACCGATTGCTAGCAGTTGCTGACGAGTCTTGTCAGTGCCAGTCGGGTCCCGCGCACGTACGCCAACTACTAAACGTTTTAACGGGGATTACTAATGCAAACCCTCTCGCTTGAAGGGGCCACTCGGAGAATTCGCGATGACAGAGGAAGCAGTTCGTGGTCGCTGAGACTTTACACGGATGCCGCAGAAAGTAGATGGCGTCCGCGTCTCCTGCTGACGGCTGAAGTTGTAATCGCCGAAGTCGTCTATGGTTTCTCGGCGCTTTTACTTTCGCACCCTTACGGTTCCGGGTGGACAGGAACCGTGATGCGCTGGGCGTTTGTCTTGCCGGCTGTTGCGGCCTTCCTCGCGACGTTGTCTACGCGTCTGTATCAGCGGTCACTACGGCACGCAAGTCTCCTGGATGTACGACCGCTGGCGGAAGCGGTTGCCTTGAACGGCATCTGCCTGACCCTCTTCTTTTATTGGCTGGCTCATTGGCAGCTCGCGCTAAGCTCCCTGCTCGCCCTTGACGCTGTCCTGCTGTTTCTGGCGTGGGGAGTTCTCCACTTCGGTCTGCGGATTTACGGTGCACATCGAGCATCGCAACGGAAGGACGGCCCCCGCGCCGTGATTGTCGGAGCTGGCGATGCGGGTCTGGCCGTTTTAAAGGAAGTGGCGTTTGATCCTGCGTCCCCGTTCCGTCCCGTCGCTCTGATAGATGACGACTGCCATAAGTGGGGCCGTACGCTCTTTGGCGTTCCAGTCCTTGGCGGGACGCGAGACCTTGCGAAGATTGCTTTAAAAAGCCGAGCAGATGCGATTTTGGTGTGCGTCCCGAGCGCCACCCATTCCCAAATGCACAATATCCTGGACGCGTGCCGCCGTTTGAATTTGCCGGTGCGGTCGTTGCCTTCGTTGAGAGAGCTCGTGCAACTGCCAACGCGCGAGAAAGTCTCGCCGCGGCATCTTCGAGAGCCGCGCATCGAATATTTGCTGCAACGCGATGAGTTTCGGATAGACAACTATCGCACTCGCGGGCTTGTCGAGGGCAAGACGGTGCTGGTCACTGGCGCGGGCGGCAGCATCGGTTCCGAACTCGCCAGGCAGATCTCAACGGCGCGCCCAGATAAATTATTACTTCTGGACAAATCCGAAAACAGCCTTTTCTACATCAATCTGGAGATATCTGAACGACTCGGGACTGGCCGCGTGAAGCCAATCCTCGCCGATCTCTCCGCCACTGGTCGCGCCTACAGCGTTCTCAAGAGCGAGCGTCCACAATTGGTATTCCATGCTGCAGCATACAAGCATGTGTCCATGGTGGAGATCCATCCGGAAGAGGCGATACGCAACAACGTAATCGGCACGCGTAATCTCGGCGAAGCCGCCATCAAATTCGGGGTCGGATCGTTCGTGAATATCTCCACCGACAAAGCCGTCAATCCCCGAAACTTCATGGGCCTCTCTAAAAAGCTTACGGAGCTCTGCATCCAGGAGCTTGCTCAGCAAGTATCGGACGACCACCTCGCCACTCATTTTTCAAACGTTCGTTTTGGCAACGTCGCGGGCAGCGCTGGCAGCGTGATTCGGTTGTTCTGGGACCAAATCCAGCGCGGAGGGCCGATTCGAGTCACCGATCCGCGGGCGTCGCGCTATTTCATGGCTGTCTCAGAGGCCGTACATCTCATCTTGGGCGCAGCGGAAC
>JBOGMW010000067.1:0-11616 GCA_050746805.1 Candidatus Acidiferrales bacterium
CGCGCCAGTTCCTGCCTTCCCTAGATTGTGACGTTCCTCCCCTTCGCATCGCCGGGAATAGTCTGCGAGGAGACCGGTGGCGGAAAAAGACGGAATAGCTACGAGCATGGAACTCGATCGAGAAGTCTTACGCTGTCAAGTATGCGGGTTGGTGCAGTATCGCACTCGCACGGGTAACTGTCGTCGTTGCCTGCGCTTGATGCCACCAAAGGTGGCGTTTGTCATACCGACGCCATCGCCTCAGGACCTGCCGGGAGACGACCGTCAACTGTTTGAGAACTGGCCGAATCGTGAAACGGTAGAAAACATAGGCCAGCGTATCCGACAGTTGCGGGAATCGCGTGGAATGACGCAGAGCCAGTTGCAGGCACGATCTCGCGTTTCGCGCTCCTACTTGTCCCGAATAGAAAGCGGACAGATGACGCCAAGCCTTGGCACGCTGGAGAAGATCGCCGAGGCGCTGGGAGTCGGGCTGAACCGCTTCTTTGTTCCAGAATCGAACGGCGAGACGGTGCTCGAGGATCCCTTCATTCAGGGGCTTCGGCCGTTTTTGCGGCAGCTCGATTGGAACCAGTGGCAGGGAATTCTGAAGCGTTTGCAAGCCATCAGCGAGCACGTCAGCAGTAATCAACAGCTGCGTCCGTTGGTGAGTGCGCATACGCCGGAAAGAATTCCCGCGCATTTGCCCAGAAGGCAGCAGCATCACCAGACTGGGCATACCGCTGCGGCTCTTCACCGCTAGCACGATCAGCGAATCATATTAAGTGGGACGCGGGCTGGCGAAAGGCTAGCCCGCGGCGCGCTTAACTTAGTGATTTGCGTGGCTTTGCCGCGAGTACGCTCTCGTACGAAGAAGCTTCAATGGTTAGGCGAGCGATCCGCATTAAGCTGTGGCCGCGCAGCTAGTCCTCGAAAGCTTTGGTAGAACCTTATCTTCACGTCTTCGTTTTCGACATGGACGGAGTCGCTGGAGCGCATGTCGTGCTCATCGAGGGTCATGATTAGGGATTGAGTGCGCACTCCGCCGGAAAGGCGGACACCGCGAAGTAAGCTGCCGTCCGTAACGCCTGTGGGCGCGAAGATCAGCTTCTTGCCGGGCGCCGAGGTGGCCGCTTCGTAGATTGTCTTCCCATCCTTTATTCCCATTTGCGCGAAGCGCAAAGCTTCCAAGCTGTGCTCTTTCCATCGCGAAGTCCCCACACGGGAAACAGGGGTACAGGTGCGAGGTACAGGGGCGACCTGTACTCGCGAATGCGCGATGTGATATGCTGGCCGCGCTTTCACACAGGCTCACGCAGGTAAGCGCACGCCCCAAGGCAAACTCAAGTATCCCAAGTACGCCCGCGACGGGCTTTGGTTAAGCGTCTGCGCGAGATAGGGCAGGCGACGACGTTTGGACGAGCCTCAGGATGGACACGAAAATGTCAACGGCAGTGGCTTCAACGGAAACGGTTTCACTCAGCCTGGCGCATTCGCCAGACAGCGACGACGCGTTCATGTTTTACGCGCTGGCCACCGGGAAGGTACGGCTTCCGGGAGTAAAGTTTACGCACGTACTGTCCGACATCGAGTCGTTGAACGACGTGGCGCGCCAAGAGAAGTACGATGTGACGGCGCTGAGTTTTTACGGGTACACGTTTGTAGCCGACAAATACGTGCTGCTGGATTGCGGCGCTAGCTTTGGCGACGGCTATGGGCCGATCATCGTGGCATCGAAGCCGATCAAGAAGAACGAACTGGCTGGGCGCAGAATTGCGGTGGCCGGTATGAAGACGACTTCTTACCTGGCGCTAAAGCTATTCGAGCCGAACGTGGAAACCGTGGCGATGCCGTTCGATAAGATTTTGGATGCCGTGCACGCGAAGGAAGTCGAGGCCGGACTGCTGATTCACGAAGGCCAATTGCTGTTTTCCCAGGTGGGATTGCATAAAGTGGTGGACTTGGGGCAGTGGTGGCACGAGACCACGGGATTGCCTCTGCCGCTCGGAGCGAATGGTATCCGACGCGGTCTGGCTGCCAAGTTGGGGCGGTCCGTTGCCCAGGTAATTCGCGAGAGCGTTAGCTACGCGCTCGATCACCGCGACGCGGCGCTCGATTACGCGATGCAGTTTGCCCGGGATATGGATCCGGCGCTGGCCGACAAGTTCATCGGCATGTACGTAAACAACTGGACCCTGGGATACGGCGAGCAGGGGCGACGCGCGGTACGCGAACTGCTGGGACGCGGAGCCGCCGCGGGGCTTGTGTCACCTTCTTTTGAGGTTGAATTCCTGCCGGAAGCGGCTTGATTTGGAAACACCGCAGAGTACATTTGCATCGGACGCATCCGGCACACGCCGCGAGCTATTGACGCCGGGTACGTTTCCATCGACCATAACCGCAGTCAGGGGATCATCGCGAGGATAGGATGCGACGCATTCTGTCGACGTACCGGTGGGTCGGCCACTCGCTAACGTCGAAGCTGCTGGAAGAAATTGCCAGGGCAGAGATTCCGGCCGTGGAAGTATTCTGCGCGTCGGGGCATTTTCAGTACCGCTCGGGAGAGGCAGTGCGCGATTTGTCGAGCGCGCTTTCCGAGTACGGGCTGGAATTGCACTCGCTGCATTCACCGACGGAGCGCGATTCTACTTCTGGGCCTCAGAGCGGGATGCCAATTTCGATCTGCGATCCGGAGCGAACCAGGCGAATCGACGCGGTCGACGAAGTGAAGCGCGCTCTAGAAGTGGCGGAACGGATACCTTTCCGCTATTTAATCCAACATATCGGCAGCGGACGGCAGTCAGCCGACCCAAGGAAGCTAGACGCGGCGTTTGCGTCGCTCGAGAGCCTGTCGATTTTTGCGAAACACCGCGGAGTGACCATCGCAATTGAAAACAAAGCGGACGAGCTGAGCTGTCCGGCGTCGCTTCATCAGTTCATTCAGGAAACGCACCTACAGGTGAAATTTTGCTTTGATACGGGTCACGCGCACATCGAAGGAGGCGTGGCGCCTGGATTTGAGCTGATGCGCGAACGTGTCGCGACAGTGCACGTCCATGACAACCACGGAGACAAGGACGAGCATTTGCCACCTGGCGAGGGAACGATCGATTGGGACACGGCCTTCGCGGCCTTCGCGAGCGCGCCGGCAGTACCCGCGCTGGTAATGGAATTGAAAGAGAAGCCGACAGCAACGCCGACACTGGATGAAATCCGCGCCGCGTTCGACCGGCTGGAAGAATTCGCCAGCAGGGGCGGAGCGCACGCGCATTCGCATTAGAGCTCCCGACCAAAACTCAAGATGAGCCAAGAAGCACAATCCAAAGCGTCCATAATCACTATCGATCGCGCGGCGGAATATGTGGGGCAAGCAGTGACGATTCGCGGGTGGCTTTATAACCTACGCGAGTCTGGCAAGCTGCTTTTCCCGATTTTTCGCGACGGCACGGGAGTGATGCAGGGGGTCGTATCGTTGAAAGAGCAGCCGGAGGCTTTCGGCGCGCTGAAAGGCTTAACGCAGGAATCGAGCGTAGTGGTCGCCGGGAAAATTCAGGCGGAGCCGCGGGCGCCGGGTGGATGCGAAATCCACATCCACGCGATTGAGGTGGTGCAGCGCGTGCCGGAGTCGAGTCCTTATCCGATTCAGCTGAAGGAGCATGGCGTCGATTTCCTGCTGGACCAGCGGCATTTGTGGATTCGCACGCCGCGACAGGCGGCCACCTTGCGGATTCGCGCGGAAGCGATTCGCGCCGCGCGGAATTTCATGGACGATGAGGGATATACGCTGACAGATGCACCGATTTTCACTCCCGCTGCGTGTGAAGGAACCACCACGCTATTTGAAGTGAACTATATCGACGACCAGAAGGCCTACCTGACGCAGTCCGGGCAGCTGTATGTGGAGGCGACGGCGGCGGCGCTGGGGAAGGTGTACACGTTTGGGCCGACATTCCGCGCGGAAAAATCGAAGACGCGGCGGCATCTGACGGAATTCTGGATGCTGGAGCCGGAGGCGGCGTTCGCGCATCTGGCGGACATGATGGATCTGGGCGAAGCGCTGGTGAGCGCGATGGTGCAGTCGGTGGTGAAAAATCGAGCGCCCGAGCTGAGGACGCTGGGACGCGACGCGTCGAAGCTGGAAAAAATAGCGCCGCCGTTCCCGCGGATCACTTATGACGACGCGATTAGCGTGCTTCAAAAGGCCGGGAATCCCGCCAAATGGGGCGACGATTTCGGCGGCGACGAAGAGACACTACTCTCGAAAGAGTTCGATAAGCCGGTGATCATCCATCGATACCCGTCGGCGATGAAGGCTTTCTATATGGCTACGGATGCGGCGCGGCCGGAGCTTTCGTTGAGCTTTGATGTGATTGCGCCGGAAGGATTTGGCGAGATCATCGGGGGCGGGGAACGGCAATCGGATTACGAGACGCTGGTGCGCCGGATTCGGGAGAGCAACCTGCCGGAGGAGTCTTTCCAGTGGTACCTCGATCTGCGTCGCTACGGCAGCGTCCCGCACGCTGGGTTTGGCTTGGGCCTGGAGCGTACCGTGGCATGGATTTGTGGAACCGAGCACATTCGCGAAGTGATCCCCTTCCCACGCATGCTCTATCGCGTCTATCCTTAAGAGTCCCCGCCAGCAGTTTGGGAGCGTGACAGGCAACACCCACATGGCCGATAAAATCCGCATCATCGGTGTGCCGATGGACCTAGGCGCGAGCCGCCGGGGCGTAGATATGGGCCCGTCCGCACTGCGAGTGGCCGGACTGCAGGCCCGCCTGAAGCAGCTTGGGAGGCAAGTGGAGGATATCGGTAACGTCCCTGTGCGGCAGCCGGAAGAGCAGCATTACGGCGAGAAGAACGCGAAGTACCTCGACGAGATCGCCGAGACGTGCAAGGGCTTGGCGGAGACGGTACGCAAAACGCTCGAAGCTGATCTGTTGCCGCTGGTGCTGGGAGGCGACCATTCGATTGCCACCGGAACGGTGGCCGGCGTGGCATCGCATTTTAGCAAGGGGTCGAAGCGCATAGGGATGATTTGGCTCGATGCGCACGGCGATATGAACACGCCGGATAGTTCGCCATCGGGCAACGTACATGGCATGCCGCTGGCATCGATCATGGGCTATGGACCGCCGGAGCTGACGGAATTGGCGGGAGTGAAGCCGATGGTTGAGCCGCGAAATGTGGCGCTGGTGGGCGTGCGGGACCTCGATTCAAAAGAACGGCGGCTGATGAAAGACACGGGAGTGCACGCGTTTACGATGCGGGATATCGACGAGCGAGGAATGCGGGAGGTGATGGCTGAGGCGCTGCGCTTTGCGGGGGACGATACGGCGGGAGTGGCGGTTAGCTTGGACATGGACTTTGTCGATCCGTCGGACGCGCCGGGAGTGGGAACGCCGGTGCGGGGTGGGGTGACGTATCGCGAGGCGCATTTAGCGCTGGAGATGATTGCTGATAGCCGGTCGATGGTGTCGTTCGAGTTGGTGGAGATCAATCCGGTGATCGATCTGCACAATACGACGGCGACGCTGGGAGTCGAGCTAGTGCTCTCTGGGCTGGGCAAAAAGATTTTGTAGCGTTTGAATTGGGGGAGCGCGGCGGGGAAAAAGGGTAAAGGGATGAGTTCTCAAAAGCGGTTGCGTGTGGGAGTGATTTTCGGAGGGCGCTCTGGCGAGCATGAAGTGTCGCTCGCGTCGGCAACCTCTGTAATTCGCGCGCTCGACCCGGAAAAATATGATGTGGTGCCCATCGGGATTACCAAGGATGGGCGATGGCTGGTGGGAACGGGAGCGCAGAAGCTGCTGCCGGAAGTGTTGAAGACTGGCGAACGGGTTTCGCTGCCGCCGGATCCGACCGCCGCTACGCTGGTGCCGCTTTCGCCGGGCACCGGACGGCCGAGCGTGTCCGTGGACGTGATATTTCCCGTGCTGCACGGGACATTTGGCGAAGATGGAACCGTGCAAGGGTTGCTGGAACTATCTGGATTGCCGTATGTGGGCGCTGGGGTGCTGGGGTCGGCGGTCGGCCTGGATAAGGATGTGCAGAAGCGGCTTTTCGAACAGAACGGGATCCCAGTCGTGCCGTTTTTGGCGGTGCATCGCTGGGAGTGGGAAAAGCAGCGGAGCAACGTGGTGCAAGCTATCAAGAAGAAATTTCGGTTCCCGATGTTCGTGAAGCCCGCGACGGGAGGGTCATCCCTGGGAATGACGCGCGTGAAGACGGCGGATGAGCTGCCTGGGGCAATGGACTTGGCGGGGGAGTTCGCCCTGAAGATATTGGTTGAGCGCGCGGTGGACGCGCGGGAGATTGAGGTTTCGGTACTGGGAAATGACGACATCCGCGCGTCAATTCCTGGCGAAGTGATGCCGCATCGCGAATATTACGATTACAAGGCGAAATATCTGGAGCAAGGCACCCAGCTGGTGATCCCGGCGCAGCTGACCAAGAAACAGGTGGCCACGATTCAGGATTACGCAGTGCGTGCGTTCCGGGCGATCGACGGGAGTGGAATGGCGCGCTGCGATTTCTTTTTGGAGCGCAAGACAGCAAAGATTTTCGTCAACGAGCTGAATACGATTCCGGGATTCACGTCGATCAGCATGTACCCGAAGATGTGGGAGGCGTCGGGGCTGCCGTATCCGAAGCTGATCGACCGCCTGATTGAGCTGGCGCTGGAATTACACGCTGAAAAGGCCCGCACAAAGTATTCCATCGAGCTGCCAGCCGGAGCTGGCGGCGCCCTCGAAGGCTAGCCCAAACCCAGGTTGACAATCGCGCCCCCGCTTGACAGAGTGATCCGAGTTAAATAAACTAACCGGTTAGTTAAATAAAGTGACTGATCCGGAGGGAATGTATGGATTATCGTCGCCTTGGTAGAAGCTCGCTTGTGATTTCAGCGTTGGGTTTGGGATGCATGGGCATGTCGCAATCGTATGGACCGGCAGACGAGGCGGAGTCGCTGGCCACCATTAACTTGGCTATCGATCGAGGGATCACGCTACTGGATACCGCGGACATGTATGGCGGCGGAGCGAACGAGGAGTTGCTTGCAAAAGTTCTGGCTAAGCGGCGCAACGAGGTGACGTTGGCGACGAAATTCGGGAATATGCGTAACGCGGATGGGCGGTTTTTGGGCGTTAACGGGACGCCGGCGTACGTGCAAGAGGCGTGCGAGGCCAGCCTGAAGCGGCTGAAGATTTCGACGATCGATCTATTCTATTTGCATCGCGTGGATACGAACGTGCCGATTGAGGAGACGGTGGGCGCGATGGCGCAACTGATCGAGCAAGGCAAAGTCCGGTATTTGGGGCTTTCAGAGGCTGGAGCGAAGACAATCCGTCGGGCGCACTCAACCTACCCGATTACGGCTCTACAAAGCGAGTACTCCATTTGGACACGCGACCCAGAGGGAGAAATTCTGGATACGTGCAGGGGACTGGGGATTGGGTTCGTGCCATACAGCCCATTGGGCCGAGGAATTTTGACTGGAAAGGTGAAAAGCGCGGAATTCGGGCCCAGGGATTTCCGGAGAATTTCCCCGCGATTCCAAGGGGAAAACTTCGCTAAGAATTTGGAGATGGTGCAGCGGATCGAACAGATCGCGGCGGAGAAAAACTGCACTCCGGCGCAGCTTGCGCTGGCGTGGGTGCTGGCGCAAGGCCAAGACGTGGTGCCTATTCCGGGAACGAAGCGGAGAACGTATCTCGAACAGAATTTGAAAGCGCTGGATGTGAAACTCACGTCAGAGGATTTGAGGCGCATTGACAAGGTAGCTCCGCGCGGCGCGGCGGCCGGAGCGCGGTATCCGGACGAATATATGAATCGATTGGGTGTGTGAAATAAGCAATGCCGAGAGGACGTAGAAAAGCTGAGGATCCTGCGACCGCGCGGCGGATTCTGGCGGCCGCCGAACAGCACTTTGCCGCGCGCGGCATGGCGGGTGCGCGTACGGAGGAAATCGCCGCGGCGGCGCACGCCAATAAGGCGATGCTTTACTACTATTTCGGCAACAAGCGCCGTCTGCACCGCGCGGTGCTAGAAAATCTCTTTCGTCAGCTGCGAATACGGGTGTTGACGCCAACCCCAAAGAATCTCTCCGCCAGCGAGCGTTTTTTTGGTTACGTGATTGGCTATTTCGATTTTCTGGCTACGCATCCCAATTACCCGAGGCTGGTGCAACGCGAGGCGATGGAAGAAAGCGTGAAATTCGATTGGATGGTTCGCGAACACTTCCGTCCTCTCCACCGCAAACTGGCCGGCTCGATCGAAAAAGCTATTGAGAGCGGCGAGTTTCGAGAAGTGGATGCGGATCAAACCGCATTCATCACGTTGGGTATGGTGACGTCCTATTTCGCGGGAGCCCCGATTATGAGCCGGGTGATGGGGAGGGATTTGCTGGCCCCCGAAGCCGTCGAAAAGCGCAAGCGGGCCTTACTGGACTTTTTGGATCACGGATTGGTGCGAGAAAGGAGCAGGGCGCGATGAGCGGCCGCAAATTTCTGGTTCTGGTGGCGATCATTTTTCTGATCGCCGCCGGTATCTACTGGTATTCCACGCCCTCCGGGAATGCGATCCCGCTGACCGGAATCGTGGACGGGAACGAAGTGATTGTAAGTCCGCAGATCACTGGGCGCCTGGTGAAACTAGCGGTTGACGAAGGATCGAGAGTGAAGCGCGGCGAGCTGATCGCCGAACTCGACTCGCAAGAGTTGCAGGCAAGCCTGGCGTCGGCGAAAGCGAACGTGGCGAGCCTGGAAGCGCAAGTGCAGGAAGCCAATCACAATTATGTCTGGACCAAGGACGAGACGAAGGCTTCCGTGCAGCAGGCGCAGGCTACGATGACCTCCACGCGAGCGCAGTTGGCCCAAGCACAGGCAAACCTTTGGCGCGATCAAACCGATTACGACCGGATGCAGGAGCTTTTTAAGGGCGGCATCGCATCCGCTCAGGACCGCGACCATGCGGAAGCTACGCTCCGAGCATCGAAGGCAAACGTGAAGTCGCTCCAGGACTCGGTGGGGGCGCAGCAGGCCGCGCTGGCGGTGGCGTTTGCGAATGAAAAACAGGTAGATGTACGTCAGAGCGAAATCGCCACCACGATCGCACAAATGGAGCAGGCCCGCGCGGCCGAAGCTCAGACTGCGACGCAGCTTGGCTATACGAAAATTTACGCACCGATCGAGGGGATCGTCTCCGTACGTGTGGCGAAGCAAGGTGAAGTTGTTTCACAGGGCTCGCCGATCGTGGTGATCGTAGACGTGGACCATCTGTGGGCGCGAGCGGACGTGGAAGAAAGCTATATCGATGATGTGGGATTTGGGCAGACGCTGCGAGTGAAGTTGCCGTCTGGCGACGTCCTGAAAGGACAGGTGTTCTTCAAGGGAGTGGAAAACGATTTTGCGACACAGCGCGACGTGAGCCGCACGAAGCGCGACATTAAGACGTTCGCGATCAAGGTTTCCTTGCCGAAGGACGATGGGCGGCTGTTTACAGGCATGACGGCGACAGTGCTGCTGCCCAAGCCGCATACGAAAAGCTGGTTCGCCCGCTTGTGAGCAGAGGAAATCGCTTATGAACGCCATCGAAGTGGATCATCTGATTAAAAAATTCGGCACTTTAGTTGCGGTCAACGACATCAGCTTTACCGTGGCTGCCCGGGAAATTTTCGGATTGTTGGGCCCAAACGGAGCAGGGAAGACCACGCTGATTCGGATGATGACCACGCTGACGCCTCCGACCTCCGGCACGGCGCGAATCGACGGGCACGACATTCGAACCGACGCGGACGGCGTTCGCCACGCACTGGGTGTGATTCCTCAGGCGTTTACTTCCGATCCAGAGCTGACGGCGATGGAGAACATGCTGATCCACGCGAAGCTCTACGGCGTTCCGGCAGGCACGCGGGGGCAACTAATAATTCAACTTCTCGAATCAGTGGACCTGATGAAGTTCAAAGATAAGCTGGTGGGAACATTTTCAGGCGGGATGCGACGCCGGCTGGAAATTGCGCGCGGCTTGGTGCATTCGCCGCGTATTTTATTTCTCGACGAACCCACCTCTGGACTCGACCCGGTGTCGCGGTCAAACGTTTGGGAAATGATTCGCAATTTGCGGGACAAATCCGAGCTGACTATTCTGCTAACGACGCACTACATGGACGAAGCGGACAAACTTTGCGACCGAATCGCGATCGTCGACCACGGCAAACTGGCGGCGTTGGATACTCCGGCGCGGCTGAAGGATAGCATCCCGGGCACGGACGTGGTGGAGGCGGAGTTCGAGAATGCGCCGCCCGATTGGAATGCCCAGCTCAACGCTCTGGCGTCGGTAAAGACGGTCTCCCGGCGGGAAAATGTGACGCATATCGCTTCGCTGGATGGCCCTAAGACGGTGGCGGCGCTGATGGATGCCGCGAGAGTGGAGCATGTAACGGTCCGGAAAGTGTCCGTGCAGAGCACTACGCTCGACGACGTTTTCCTTCATTACACGGGAAATGATTTGCGCGATGCGGCGCATACGGCAACGTACGACGTCAGCCGGTTCTACAAGTAGCCGCGCGTTTTGGCAGAGTCGTCGCGATTTAGGAGCGTTCGCAATACATGAATTTTGAACGAATATCGGCTCTGATTGAGCGCGACATGCGCAAGTTTTTCCGCTCGCCGGCACTGATGGTGAGCTCTCTAATTTTTCCACTGGTGCAATTGATTGTGCTGGGCTACGCATTTGGGGGAAAAATCAAAGGCGCGAAGGTCGCGTTCGTCGATCAGGACCATTCTGTTTTGTCGCGCCAGGTACGCGAAATGTTCGATGGCGTGGCGGCGGGCCCAGCGACTTTTAAAGTGGTGGATTACAACTCCGAAACGCAGGCTGTGGATGATCTCCGCACGGGATTCGTTCGAGGCGTTGTGGAGCTTCCGCAGCACTTTTCGCAAAAGTTTTACGATCACGACCGGCCACAGATTGCGTTCAGCGAGGACAACACCGATCAGGTGATGGCCAGCGCGCTCGAAGGGGAGCTTCAAGACATGGTGACGGCGCTCAATGCGCCGGCCACTTCGCCGCGGCTGAACGGTCAGGTCGAGCTGGACGTGGTGGAGGTCTATCCGTACGTCGAATATGCGAAGTACTTGCTCGCGGGTTCCACGGCGATGGCGATTTTTATCGTGGCAATGATTGGCGGGGGCATCACGTTCATCGACGACAAATCCCGCGGGCTCCACGAAGGCTATTTACTGACGCCGATTAAGAAATCGGAGCTAGTGACTGGCCTCATCGGCGCGGGAGCCCTGAAAGGGCTGATGGCCGGCATGTCGATGATCATCATTGGCGGGATGATCGTTGGAATACCGGGCCTGTGGGATCCGATTCGTCTGCTTTATCTGTGTTTGGTGACACTGGTCGCGTCCGTGGCGATGATCAGCTTGATGTTCGTTGCGATGGTGCGTGTGAACGATCCTCTAGTGCCTCGAGCAATTTTCGGAGTCCTGAACATGCTACTTTTCTTCCCGTCCGGTGCGATCTCCCCGATCGAGGGATTCCCGAAGTGGCTTCGATGGATATCCGTAGTCGATCCGTTCACGTACACAGTTCATGCGCTGCGCAACTTGACGGTGAAGAATACCGGGATTGAAG
>JBOGMW010000068.1:0-34253 GCA_050746805.1 Candidatus Acidiferrales bacterium
TTGCCATCATTGTATACGTCCCCGTAGGCCGCTCCGCGAGCAACGCGCGGCATGTTGAATGCGGCCCCCATTCGCGACGTCACATCGGCGAATTTTCCCCGGCCGAGGTTGCGAAACAGCAGCGGCGGTTCTGCATAGTGAACCTGCGACTGTACTTTTTGGATATCCTGCTGGATGTGACCGTTAGCGACGAAAATATCGGGCCAGCCATCGTTATCGTAATCAAAGAAGAAGCACCCAAAGCCTAGGGTGAGCAGACTAGCGTGGCCGACCTCTGACTCAGGCGCTTCGTCCACGAACAGACCGTTGCCTTCGTTGTGATAGAGCGAAAGCATCTGATTCGAGAAGTTCGTAATCAAGATGCTTGCATAACCAGAACGGTCGTAATCGGCGGAATCCGTACCCATGCCAGCGCGGGCCTCTCCATTTTCGCTGAAGCCAACGCCGGAGAGCACTCCCATATTCCTGAAACTACCATTGCGATTGTTGATGTAAAGCTTGTTCGGTTCCGTATCATTGCTGACGAAAATGTCTGGCCATCCGTCCCGGTTCGCATCGAGGATGGAGATGCCCAAGCTTTTCGCCGTAGGGTCGTACAGTCCCGCTTTTTTGGTGACATCGGTGAACGTACCATTGCCGTTGTTGTGCCAGAGGCGCAAGGACTCGCCTTTGTAGGCAACGGGAGTGCAATACGACTTCGTTTTGCCGTCGATCGTGCAGTAGATATCCGTCTGGGGAGACCACTGAACGTAATTCGCTACAACTAAATCCAAGTACCCGTCGCGGTCGTAATCTACCCATGCCGCTCCCGTGCTGAAACCTTTTGGCCCCCAGAGACCGGCTTGCTTGGTTACGTCCGTGAATGTGCCGTTGCAATTGTTGCGGAAGAGATGATTTTGGCCGAGGGCCGTGACGAAAATATCGTCGCAGCCGTCGTTGTTGTAATCTCCGACGGCCACACCCATTCCGTACATTTCCACATCCAGGCCAGCCTGCTTGGTCACATCGGTGAAGGTGCCGTTGTGATTGTTGCGGTAGAGAGCCATATAGGTGCGGCGGCGAACGTGGCCTGGCCAGTCTTGCCCGTTGATCAAGAGAATGTCTTGCCAACCGTCCCTGTTGTAATCGAGAAATGCCACGCCAGAGCCTATTGCCTCGGGCAACCATTCCTTTCCGAACGCGCCATTATTGTGAATGAAATGGATTCCGGCGGCGCGCGTGACGTTCTGAAACGTGATGTGTTCCGGGGCGGGCCCCTTCTGCGCATCTACGACCACGGAAAAGAGAATCACTAAGCAAGTCGAAAGCAGAAGCGAAAATTTACGCCGGGAAGGATAGTTCATTAACGAGGGCCTTCCGATTCTGCAGGTTCGCCCGCGCGATAGGCAGTAGGACTGACCACGGACGTGATGTCGTGGATGGGCTGGCGTTCGTTGTTCTCGTCCGGATGGGAGCGGAGATAAGGGCCCGTGAGCGAGCCTTCCGCTTCGTTTGCCTTGAAGCGCAAATAGCGAATTTCAAACTGACGAGCCCGATCTGGTTTCCCCATCCCGGTATAACAAAGCATGAGATTGTAGTTGGCCTCCACATCCTCCGGATCGATCGCGATCACTTCCTTGAATTCACTTACGGCTTTGGCATACCGACGCTCAAGAAAGTACGTGCGCCCGAGACTATTCCGCACCACGCGGTCCGTGGGATATTGCTTGAGCGCAGCTTCATACTGAGCGATGGCCTGGTCGTAATGGCCTTGATCGCGTAGCACCTGGCCGTAAAAAAAGTGAGCACTGGCCAGCGAAGGCGCTATCGTAAGAGCGCGCAGAAGAACCTTTTCCGCCGCCGGCAGGTTCCCTTCTTGCAGCCTCGCGCGCGCCATGTTTACCCAGCCGTCCGGCCGATTTGGCGCGGCCTCCGCGACCTTGGCAAAGGCGGCGTCCGCACCCTGCAAATCACCTTGAAGCAGCAAGCCAATTCCGTAGTCATTCCACCGGCCCCAATCCGCAGGTTCCACCTCAATGTGAGGCTTTGGATTTGGCGCGCCAGCAGGCAGAACATCTAACTGTGCCTCGCCTTCCCCCATGACCACAATGGGAAGGTTCGGAATGCCAGGCCGCTTGCCAGAATCATCTTTTGTGTTGCCCGTGAAGACCCAGCTAGTATCGTCGTATTCTGGCGCAACCGCAGGATGGTGCTGACTGGGATCGTGCACGCCAGCAAAAGCAAACTGGGTGAACCACCAGTCAAATTTCCGGTAGTTCAGTTTTGCCGTTAGCGTGATGCGACTTCCAGCATCTTTCGGGATATACAATCTATAATGAACCGTATCGGCGGCCCCTGGGGGAATCAACCGGACGTAAATGACTGCGCGCTCGGCCCAGGCATTGCGCTTGTTAATCGGGTTCCCGTGTGCATCCACCAGCAAGGAGCGATAGAACTGTGCGCCGGGATCCACCGGGCCGTCGTCGCTTTCGCCTTTCGCACCTTCCGTTTTCCCACTCCAAAAAATCACGTGACCTTTGTTGTCGGTGGCCTTGAGCTCTAGCCATAAGTCAAAGGCATCTACCGTTCCGCCCGGGAAGAAGTGGCCCACGTTGCGCGTGCGGACGACAACATCCACCCGAACCGTGTCACCGCGCCGAACCTGCACAGGAAATCGTCCAAACGGGGCCGTCAGTTCCGTTGCCGGAGTCGCAAACTGCTGAACGCCTCGCGGAGCCACGAATTCCGATTCTTCACCGACGGCGAACGTTGTCTGGATCTGCGGCGCGGCGCCCGGCCGTGGCCCAGGCGGGGTCACTGCTTTCACGCTGGAAGTTAGGTGGTCGGGAGAAATCCCGAAAATGTCGACGCTGACTTTATTCGTCTTTAGGAAATTCTCGACCGTTTCGAGTTGCTTGGTATCCTCGTTTTCGTACGGCAATGCGGTGTTCGCTGCGGGGAAACGATGCGAATGAATGAAGCCGTGATAATTACCGAACTCATCTGAGCGCACGTCCGGCATGTGGCAATCGGTGCAAACTTCTGGATGAGGGGGATAGTAAAAGGAGCGGGCGCCCAAACCAGAGATTCCGCTGGCCTGCCAGTTGTCATAGTCGTCGAAACCACGCACCCAGCGATAATGATTGACCGGAGAATCGAGATGGTTCTTGTGGCAGACCGAACAGAATTCGGCCGTTTGATTTTTTACGAAGGGTTTCATGAAAACGCGGCGGTGCGGTTCCGGATTGAGCTTAATAAGATAATCGACAAGACCGCGTACGACTGGGTTCTTGCTCGTCGCCAGATCGTTTAATCGGGGATATTCGAGCACGTAATTATTTTGGCCCATGGTGGACTGCACCCGCACGATGGAATGGCACATAATGCAGCCGAGGCCAGCCTGGCCTTCCGGCGTGTTCTCGATTTCGCGGACAGGGCGGTCAAACATTCCGGTCAAAAGCAGCGCGGGATCGTGGCAGCCCGCACACCATTTCGACGGGCGAATGCCGACTGTGTCCTGCATATATTCAATGCTCTTTCGATACCACTGGTTATTGAACGATGAAAAGTGGTGGGCGGAACCTTCCCATTGCCGGTAAGTGTCTGCATGGCAGCCCTGGCAAGTTTTCGAGTCCAGAAAATACTGTTTGGGGACGCTCACGTTGTTAGCAACTTCCGCGGAAGCGGGGAAGAATGGGCTCGAAGCCCCGCCGCCTTCGTCGTTCATGGTGGCAGGGGCGATCTTGGGATTGACAATTTTGTAGGCGTCCTGCCAGGGGTTGGTTCGCAGCCACCATGCGCCGTAACTGAGCGATGCAAACAGCAGAACGACAACGCTCCAGCGTAGCGCGCCACCAAAGGATACGGATCTCAACCAACCCTTGCGGGCTGCCCAACTGCCCAGAAGCAGTGCAATTCCCGCGACGCATAGCCCAATGTGCGTGTAGAGCAGCGATAAATCATTGCGCTGCGCGCCGACGAACCCCAAGATAACGCCAAGACATCCGCCCAAAACAAGCGAGATCCACCCAGCAAGGTCGGCGCGGCCATGCGTTGCCCACTCCCTTTTGGCGAGAAGAAAAAGCAATAGGCCAAGAAAAACGACACCGGCAGCCAAATGCAGCGCCACCAGAACGTAGTAGTAGACCGCGGCAGTCGGCCAGGAATACACGACAGCCGCGGTGAAAAAGAGCAAGTACAGAAGGCCAATTTTGATTCGAGTCATTCGACGCCCGAGGGGCAGAAACAGCGCGAGATCCGAGCTTGAAAACCCTGAAGTCCCCCGCCTACGTACGGGATTCTCCTGCCGGGAATTCCAGATGTCAATGGCCTTTGTCGGCAGAGAAAAAGCAACGCGAATTGCGACTGTCAGACGGAATGATACACTCTGTGACGTTCAAGCTCGTGGAGGACGAAAGTGCAAGGCCAGGCCAATCCGCTGACAAAAAATCTGGTATCCCTGACCCTCAGCGAAATGGTAACGGCCGTTCGTCAGAAAACCGTATCGCCTGTGGAGTTAGTCGAGGCACATCTTGAGCAGATAACGCGCCTCAATCCGCAGCTGAATGCCTTCGTGTATCTGGACGCGGAGGCGGCGCGTCGTCAAGCGAAAGCCTCGGAATCCGCCGTGTTGCGCGGAGAAGCGATTGGACCACTTTGCGGAGTTCCGCTCTCGATCAAGAGTTCCATCGATGTGGCGGCTTGGCCGGTATGGTGCGGCTCCAAACTGCGCAAGCACTGTATGGCCGTCGAGGACGCTCCGCTGGTTTCACGTCTGCGTCGTGCAGGGGCAATTTTGCTGGGTAATACGAATGCACCGGAATTCTTGATGGCTTACGAGACCGATAACGTGGTCACGGGCAGAACAAACAATCCGTGGAATTTGAGCCACACACCCGGCGGATCGAGCGGGGGAGAAGCTGCGGCGATTGCCGCGCATTGTTCAGCCGGCGGCGTGGGCAGCGACGGAGGAGGATCGATTCGCGTCCCGGCGCATTACTGCGGAATCTGTGGACTCAAGCCGACGCCTGGACGAATTCCGGCCACGGGCCATTTCCCGGCCTCAGCGGGCCCTTTCGCGCTCCTCGGCGTAGTTGGTCCGATGGCGCGAACCGTAGCGGATATAAAAATGCTGTTTGAAACTATGATGGGTCCAGATTGTGGTGACCCGTTCTCCGCTCCGATCCCTTTGCGTCAGCCCGCCCAAACTGAAATTATGAAATTGCGGATCGGATTTTTCGAGGAAGATGGCCGCACGCCCGTGACCGCCGAGACGCGAGCCGCAATCCGAAAGGCCGTTGCGGGGTTGTCGGCGGCAGGAATGAACGTCGAGCCATTTCTGCCCGGAGGATTGGAAGCAGCGCGCAGAATATGGTGGAATTTCTTCGGCCGTGCGGGCGAGTTTGTGCTGGGCCCCCTGGTCGCGGGCCAAGAGACGGACCTAAGCCCGCTATTTTCTGAGTTTCTGAGGTATGTGCGGAAAGAGACTGGGCTTACGTTAAATGAATTCATGAACACGATGCTCGAACGCGATGCTGTGCGAACGGAATTTCTTCGCCAGATGGAGAAGTATCCCGTGTTGATTTGTCCGGTTTGCTCCGTGCCTGCTTTCCGTCATGGCGAGCGCGTGTGGGATGTGGACGGCCGGAAGGTTGAATACTTTCAAGCCATGAACTATTGCCAGTGGTTCAACGCGCTGGGGAATCCGGCAGCTGTCGTGCCCGTCGGGCGCTCGGCAGAAGGAATGCCGATCGGCGTGCAAGTAGTTGGCCAGCCTTATGCAGAGGAAATCGTTTTGGCGGTAGCACAAATCATAGAAGAGACGGCTGGAAATTCGTGCGATCCGCCCTTGCTGTGACCGGCTTCCTTGAAGCAAGCGGCGGCGTTCGCCAGCCCTACTGCGGGTGAGAGGTACAAGGTATGCGTCGCGTCCCAACTGACAAGTCGGGCGAGTGTATCCTAATCACCGGCGCCGGCGGCTACATCGGGTCAGCGCTCGCCAGGGCGGTCGCGTCTTCCGGTCCGCGGCGCCTCATCGTGCTGGATCATTCAGAGCAAGGAATTCACGAACTCTTGCAGGCACTTGGCGATGTTGAAGTTGACGTCCGTCCGCTGATTGGCGATATCGCTGATTCGGGCTTGTTAAACGAACTTTTCGAAGAGCACCGCCCCGACGTGATTTATCACGCGGCGGCTTACAAACACGTGCCCCTGATGGAGCGAAATCCCTTTGCCGTAGTTCGGAACAATGCCATCGGCACTTCAATTCTCGCCAAAACGGCCGTCCAATATCGGGTCGCCCAAATCTTGATGATTTCCACAGATAAGGCCGTCGCTCCCCGCAGCATCATGGGCGCTTCGAAGCGATTAGCCGAGCTCGTGCTTCTTCGCCAGACCAATGCGGTAAGTCGAATGAGTGCGATCCGGTGTGGAAATGTGCTCGGCTCGACCGGCAGCGTGTTGCCATTGTTCCATCGGCAGTTATCTCGAAATCTGCGATTAACCGTGACCGATCCTGAAGCTAGTAGGTATTTTTTTTCGCTGGAAGAGACCGTTGCCCTGATTCTCGCCGCGGGCGAACGCGACGAAAGTGGGTCCATTTTTGTTCCTGCGGCGGGAACGCCCACCAAGATAGTGCAGCTCGCGCGACACCTTTTGGGCGAGTTGGGACGCCATGATGCCGACGGTAGCGCTATTCAGTTCACTGGGCTCCGACCGGGAGAGAAGCTTACCGAAGAATTTACGTTCGAATATGAACGCACCGAACCGGTCGGAAACAACCTTCGCAGGGTAACAAATCGCGTTGTGCTGACTGACGACTTCGATGCCACCGTAGAAGAGCTTGAAGACGCCTTAACGCGCCGGGATCTAGCGCGCCTCCTCGAAATTCTTCGCTACCATGTGCCGGAATATCTGCCGAGCGAATTGTTGCTTCGTGCGGTGGCCGGCTCGGCGGTGTGAACAATCATGAAACGCAAAATCGCGGTTGTCACCACATCTCGCGCCGACTACAGCCACCTGTACTGGCCGCTCCGAGACCTTTCTGACCACAACGAAGTGGATTTGCGGATCATCTCGCTCGGATCACATTTGTCGCCCGAATTCGGCTACACGGTTCAGGACATAGAGAAGGATGGGTTTCAAATTGATGCCCGAATCGAATGTCTTCTCAGCTCTGACAGCGATGTGGGAATGGCCAAGACAATTGGCGTAGCAACGCTCAGCCTGAGCGACGCTTTGGGAAAGATGCGTCCGGATATTCTGTTGCTCATCGCTGACCGCTACGAGATGCTGGCCCCAGCATCCGTGGCCTTGGCTCTGCGGATCCCTATCGCGCATATCGAAGGAGGTGAGGTGAGCGAGGGCGCCATCGACGACGCCGTTCGAAACGCACTCACCAAGATGAGCCACATTCATTTCACCTCGACGGAGTTGGCGCGGAACCGTGTGATCGCGATGGGAGAGGAGCGCTGGCGAGTGCATCGGGCGGGTGCCCCGTCGCTTGACCACTTGCGGCGCCGGCCTTTGCTAAGCCGAGAGCAAGTGGAGTTAGAACTCGGTGTCGACCTTCGAAAACCCACGATCCTTGTGCTCTATCACCCGGTCACCATCGCCAAGGATACTCTCCGCGAGGCCGACTCCCTATTTTCTGCCTTGGCGACCCTCTCGGATCAGATTTTGTTTTGCTATCCAAACGCCGACACTGGCAGCCGGGAGCTGATCGACCGAACCCATAAGTTTATTGGCTCGCGAACGAACGCGCGGCTCTTCGTGAACCTGCCTCCGGTCACCTATTGGAGCCTTTTGAGATTCGTCGATCTTTTGTTGGGAAATTCCAGCAGTGGAATCATGGAATCAGCCTCTTTTGCCCTTCCGACTGTTAACGTAGGATTCAGACAACAAGGGCGAGAGAGACCTCGGAACGTTCTCGATGCCGCACCCGAGGCGGACTCGATCCTGGCGATAGTCCGAACCGCATGGAGCGCTTCGTTCCGGGAATCTCTTCGGGGAATGGCGAACCCGTATGGTGATGGATTCGCGTCAGAAAAAATCGTCGAGGTGCTCACTACCGTGCCCATTACGCAGGAGCTCTTAGTGAAGCGGCACGATACCACACAATCTTTTGCCGATCCGGTCACCACCAAATCCGGACGATGAAAATCCCACTGGCGGCTCCCGAGATCACCGAAGATGACATCGAGGCGGTGGCAAAAGTCCTGCGGACTTCAAGGCTAAGTCTTGGACCCAAGCTCGAGGAATTTGAACGTCACGTAGCCACGTACATCGGTGCTCGGGACGCCGTGGCAGTTAGCTCGGGAACCACTGCGCTGCACTTGTGCATGCGCGCCATGGGCGTCAAACCTGGCGATGAGGTAATCGTACCTTCATTTGCTTTCATCGCGGTAGCGAACGCCGTTCGATACGAAGGCGGCATTCCTATTTTTGCGGATATTGATCCCAAAACCATGGATATTGATCCGCCTCAGATCGAGGCAGTGATCACTTCCCGGACCGTCGGGATCGTGGTAGTTCATACGTTCGGCTGTCCCGCCGATCTCGCCGAGATTCTCCGGTTAGCTAAGCGGCATGGACTATTCGTAATCGAGGATGCCTGCGAAGCCCTGGGCGCGGAATACGATAAACGTAAAGTAGGAATCCACGGGGACGCGGGCGTTTTTGGTTTTTACCCAAACAAACAGATCACCACCGGCGAAGGTGGAATGTTGGTTACAAACAACAGCTGGACGGCTCATTCCGCAAGGCAACTCCGCAATCAGGGGCGAAGCGATGCGGAGGATTGGTTCGAGCACACTGCACTGGGCTACAACTATCGAATTGCTGAAATGAATTGCGCTCTTGGAATCGAGCAGATGAAACGAATCGAGCAAACCTTGGCGAAACGTGAAAGCGTTGCACGCGCTTATGATGACAGGTTGAAATCGTGTCGCGACATGACATTGCCGATTATCGATTTCGCGCGCGGTAGAATCAGCTGGTTCAGTTACGTGGTTCGATTAAGCGCATCGCTTGGACGCGAACATCGCGACTGGATCTTCCGCGAGCTGATTGGCCGAGAAATAGGTTGCGGAAGGTACTTCGCGCCGATTCACCAGCAGCCGGCATATCGAAAGTCATCGGAAGCGGTGCCGTCCCTACCGGTCACAGAATTCGCAGCCGATCGCGCGCTCGCGCTTCCATTTTTCAACGGGATCAACAACGTGCAAATTGCCGAGGTTTGCTCGACGCTGTTGGCTTTATTACGCCAATGCAGCGAGGGACTCGGATCAAGACCGATTTCTTAAGCTGAGCAGGTTCCGTTCAGAGACGCCCGTCGGTTTGCAGACGCGATCGGACGGTTGTCCGGCAACCGGTCGTCGATATCGATTGACTGACTTAGCTTTGCACTCTCTGATACAGCCGGTACGGCTCGTCTTTTATGACAATGAAGGAGCGGAAGATGATTGGTCCGTAGTCCGAAGAGACGATCCAATCGTCGGACGACCTCGTTGATAGGACTGCGGCGAGCAATTGCCTTCGGGTAGCCTCGGCCGGATTTTTGCCGATGGCAAAGAGGGCGAGCGGACCGCGCATCAGTGCCACCGTGTTGGGATTCTCCGGCGCTATGGCCTCTAGGCGCAGCGTCATGTCGAACTCGATTTCCACTCGGTCTCCGTCCTTCCACGACCGCTGAATCTCCAGGAATTTGCCAGGAGCGACTTCGTTTTCCACACGCTTTCCGTTGACGCTCACCATCGTCATCGGCCCCGCCCAGGCCGGTATGCGCACATTCAGAGCAAACGTTTCCGGACGTTCCAGTCCTAGCGTCATCTCAGCCGTGCTCGCCTTCGGATACTCCGTCTTCTGCGTGAGAGTGCATTGCGTCCCACCTCGCATCCACGTGACGCGCGAAGGCAGAAATAGATTCACATACATCCCCTCTCTGCTCTGGTAATACGAACTGATGCCATAGTCCGCCGTCAGTTGCGGAAAGGTTCCCGAGCAACAGGGCCATTTCGACCAATACCAGACCTTTTTGGCGTCCACGTTGTTGTAATCGGAATAATAGTAGCTGGTCCCATCAGGCTGAATTAGCCGGGCACCGGCAATCGTGTTGTATAGCACGCGCTCCATGCTGTCGCCGTAATGGGAGTCACGTGTCGTGCGCAGTAAGTATCGCGTGATTTTGAAGTGGCCGTACGAACCGCACGGAGTCTCGAAGCTGTTATGCGTGGCTTTCAGACTTCCGGCAAGCGCGCCGCAGCCCGGTCCGACGAAGCCTTCATCCGGCCCCCATCCGCCTGTCGCGAAACTCTGGTCTTGCACCATCCGGAGTCCGTTGCGCGCTGCGCGCAAGTACTTTTTGTCGCCTAGGACCAGATATCCCTGCATGGCGGAACTTAGGGCATTCACATGGCTATATGCGTGCTCGTAAGGCAAAACATTGGCGTTTCTGGCGAGAGGATCGAAATAATTCTGTTCAAGGTAACGCGTGCCTAGCTCGCGATACCGCTCGTTGCCGCTTCGGCGGTACGCCAAGAACAAATTCTCCGGCAGCGTGTAGGTTTCATCCCACGTCGTGGCGATATCCGTATAGCCGCGCGATCGTTGCTCGTATCGGTTCAAAGCATGATCGGGCAAATGGGACAGGACGGCCCGGGTCGCCTTCCAATGCACTTCCATGGCAATCGGGTCCTTGGCGAATTCGTGCGCATCAATCAGGCCGCAGCTCGTTTTATCGTATGTGTAGGCTGGGAGCCGATAGCCAACATAAAATTTTCCGGCCGGATCGGCCGTTGCGGCAAAGGCGCGAACGAGCCGATGAACTTTTTCCTGTGTTGGCTTCGATCCCGTCACTGCACACATCCGCGCCAGCGCGGAAAGATACTGGCCGAAACTGTGTCCGGGAATAAAGCCATGAAAATTGCTTGCGGGATCGAAATCAGCAGAATTGTCGTACCAGCCTCCCATATCGGGTCCGGGAGCTGGCAACCCTTCGCGCTCGCGGAATGGCTTCAACAGCGCGTCTTCGTTCAGATTCAGGAACAGTTGGTGATTGTGGTCAAACTGATGGCGAAAGAGTCCGTCCAGCAGTTCGACTTGAGCGTATCCGAGCTGTGAAAGCGCAGGAACGATCGCGACCTGCGGCAAGGATCCCGCCCGCGCGCCGACTCCTGAATTGCCCGTCGATTGAGCCAAGGAGGAAGTCGCCTTCGCGACGCCGGAGATCACGGCGCTGCCAGCAGCCGCCGCGCCAACTTTCAGAAATTGCCTTCGCGATGATTTGATCATCTCCGCTCCCCGGTTGGGGGCCATTGCCAGTCCCCGTAAACCTTTTTCGTCAACATAGGCCGCACGACGGGTCGTTGTCAAACACCTCGAAGCTGAGTGAGGCAAGGTCCGGGCGGGACGGCTGACGGGCCCTTTGTTGTCGGTGGCGGACCGGCGATCTCCGAGACGCCCTCAACGTGAACCCTATGTCTGGGGACCAAACTTAGATCCGTTGAATCAAATCAAGGCATCGCAACTGAATCTAACTCCGCCAGTTGGAATCAAACGATTTTTGAATGCCTTGCAACCGACCGATTTGAAAACGACTAACACCGCCACGCCGCCATCTGTTTAATCTTGACTCGCTCAGGCTTTGGCACTTAAGTTGGGTCGCCCCGGAATGGTGATTTACTTGCGTTTCGAATTATTCCGGGCAGAGGAAGCGCGATCGTATGCGGCTCAAGAGCTTCGAAATAATGTGCCTAATCGTACTGGCTGCAATTCCCTATCTGGCGTATGGACAGACGCCCGCGATGGCCCCTGCCAAAACGATTGCCGCCACCATCGATGCGACGAAAGTCAGTGAGCCAATCAGCAAATACGAATACGGAATGTTCATAGAGCAGCTTGGATCTCTCGTTTATCGCAGCCTCTGGTCCGAGATGCTCGACGACCGCAAGTTCTACTACCCGATCTCGTCGAAGGCGTCGGTTCCGGCAGCCCGAGCTCCCGCTGGCCGCAGCCGCATGTCCATGTTGCGTAAGTGGCGCCCTATCGGCCCAGACGCATTCGTGACAATGGACAAGGACCACGCTTTCGTGGGCGAACAAAGCCCACGGATCGAGCTCGATCCCTCCCAACCTCACGGCATCCGGCAATCAGGCCTCGCTCTGGTAAAGGGCGAGCGTTACATAGGCCACATCTTCCTTCGAGGCACTCCCGGCGCGCGCGTGAAAGTTACACTGTTTTGGAGTCACGCGGCGAACGACCGCGAGACTGTTTCGCTTACCGCGTTGTCGCGCATTTATCGAGAATACCCCCTCAGCTTCACAGCCAGAGGCGATACAGGTGACGGGACTCTCGAAATCGCAGGCATGGGATCTGGAAACTTTCACATCGGTACTGTCTCGCTCATGCCGGCGAACAATGTGCAAGGCTTTCGGCCCGATACGATCGCGCTGCTGCGCCAGCTCCATTCCGGATTCTGGCGATTGCCCGGCGGCAATTTCGTTTCAGACTTCAGCTGGTACGACTCGGTGGGCGATCGCGACAAGCGCCCGCCCGTGTTCGACTACGCTTGGAACGCGGTGCAATCCAACGATGTGGGCATGGACGAATTCATGGCGCTCTGCAAGTTGCTTGGCGTGGAGCCCTACATCACGGTAAACGCGGGTTTCGGTGACGCGCACTCGGCCGCGGAGGAAGTAGAGTACATGAATGGCTCGACGAGCACGAGACTCGGCGCTATGCGCGCGCGCGACGGCCATCCCCAGCCGTACCATGTGAAATTCTGGAACATCGGCAACGAGCCTTACGGTCCATGGGAGCTCGGCCGCACAGATTTGAAGTATTACGTCCTCAAACACAACGAATTTGCGCGGGCGATGCGAAAGGTCGACCCGTCGATTACGATTCTCGCGTCCGCAGCGATGCCTGATGAGGAGATCATCGAAGGAATTGCCCTCGACATGCACCTCAAGAACGACCAAGTTCCAATCTGTTCCGACGCCGACTGGACCTGTGGCTTCCTGAAGCACAGCTGGGGGCTTTTCGACGGCATCACCGAGCATTGGTACGCGCGCGCAGGCGTGCGCTTCGACCCTGCGCTCGCGGAGAAAGGTCAACAGATAGGCGGCTCGGAGACTGGCTACGTCCCGGTCAAACAGAGCGCGCTCGATTGGGTCCGGGTACCATCGGACCGCGTTCACCTGAAGGCCGAAGAGTGGCGGGAGTATGAACGACTGTTCCCCGCAATGGTCGATAAGAAAATCTTTCTGTCGAACGATGAGTATGCTTACACAGGCGCGCCCACCAATCTGAAGCTCGCACTCGCCTACGCCATGGTGTTCAACGAGATGCTCCGGCACACCGATTTTTGGCGAATGTCCGCGTTCACTATGGCTGTCTCCACGCTGGACATGAACCAGACCGCGGCCACACTGAACACTACAGGCCTTCTCTTCAAGCTGTACGGCGATCATATGGGCGCGGGTATGTTGCCAGTCGCAGTTTCTGGAAATTCACCTCAGCCCCCGCCAGAGCAACACATCGTCGGAGACATGCCGCGAACGAGCGCCGGCAGCCCCACCTATCCACTCGACGTAGTCGCGGCGCTCAGTCCGGACCGGAAGTACCTCAATATTGCCATAGTCAACGCCACGGAATCGGCTCAAACGGTCGATCTGAAGGTAGTGGGCGTCCGGCTGACAGGAAAGTCAACGCTGTGGGAAATGACAGGAAAGGACCTTGACGCTGCCAATCGCGTCGGACAAGGACCACAGGTGGAAGTGAAGCAGATTCCGATACAGGATACTCCGACGACGCTGTCGGTTGCGCCTATTAGCGTCGACATCTATCGGTTCTCAGTAGCGCAATCGGCGCAGTAGTGGATTCCGGATAACCACATACTTTCGCAAGGAGGACTAGCGTGAGAACGATCCAGTGCGTTTTCGAAAAAAATCGAAGGGTTAGTTGGATGATTTTGGCCATAGCGGCCGTACTAGCCATGGCCGCTCAAACGGGCTTGGCGCAGGTGAAGACGGAGGTCCCGCCTGTCGTGTTGGGCGCAAAACCTGTGTTCGTAGAGCACATTAAAATTCACGGCGAAGCGTTGGAAGGAAACCTTGAAGGCGATGCTGTCGACCGCGATGTGATTGTATTCCTCCCGCCCAGCTACAAGAAGGACAGGCATCGGCGATATCCCGTCGTGTACGCGCTGCATGGTTATTCCATCGGTGCAGGGCAGTGGACCCACGAGATTCACGTGCCGCAGACAATCGAGGGTGCTTTTGCCCAAGGCGCCAAAGAAATGATTGTGGTTCTGCCTGATTCGAAGACCGTGTACGGCGGATCGATGTATTCCAGTTCCGTCACTACCGGGAACTTCGAACGATTCATCGCCCATGACGTGGTCACGTATATCGATGCTCACTACCGAACCATACCGGACCGTAAGAGCCGCGGCTTGGTGGGCCATTCCATGGGAGGTTATGGCGCCGTTCGAATTGGAATGAAGCATCCCGACGTGTTCGGCAGTCTTTATGTCATGAGCGCCTGTTGTCTTTCTCCGATGGGCGCCCGGCCAGCAAATCCCGGCACGCAGAAGGAAATGGAAGCGCTGCAATCGGTGAAGACTCCTGCCGATGCGGCTGGGTTGTCATTCTTCGCACGCGCGCAGCTCGCCTCTGCCGCAGCGTGGTCACCCGACCCCAAAAATCCGCCGCTCTATCTAGACCTTCCGGTGAAAAACGGTTCGCCCCAAGCCGACGTGGTCGCCAAGTGGACCGCCAATGCTCCGCTGGCCTTCATCGACCAGTACATTTACAACCTTCGCGAGTATCACGCGATTGCTCTCGATGTGGGCGACCAGGATGGTTTACGGTTCGACATGATGAAGCTGCATCAAATCCTCGATAACTATAGCATCGCCAATAGCCTTGAGATTTATCACGGCACGCATACCAGCGCGGTCGCTGATCGGTTTCAAAACCATGTAATCCCATTCTTCAGCCGGAACCTATGTTCGAAGCACTGCCGTTAACTTTTTGTGCCGGATCGAAGATTCGCTGATCTCGACCGTCGGAACAACTGTGAAGAACTCTATTGATCGCCGGAGTTTCCTTTTCACCTCCGCCGCGGCAGCCACTGGTGCGCTACTGCCCTCCGCCACTCTCGAAGCCGGGCTGCCGCAAGCCGTCCCGGGCGCAACTCCGATAACTCTTCCGATAACTCTAGAGGAATTGCCCTCTGCGGTTGTGCTGCGCAATGGCTTGGAAACCGTACGAATCACCGTCTGCGCTCCTGACGTGATTCACGTTGTGGCTGGGCCGGGAAACCCCGCGGGCGCTTCTCCGGCAACACCTTGGATCACTGCGTCCTGGGCGGCACAACGACTCGAGGTCGTTCGCACCGGAGATCAAGCAACCGTGCGCACGCCCAAGCTATCGATAGAGATCAACTTAAAAGACGGGCTACTGCGGTTCCTCGACCCGAACGGGAAAGTGCTGCTGCAGGAATCGCCGCGCGTGCCGCGCCACTACGTTCCCGCGGAAGTCAACGGGGAGAAGCTTTATCGCGTTGACCAGCGCTTCTTCCCCGATCCGCTGGAGGGGATTTACGGCTTAGGACAGCACCAAAGTGGGGTCTTTGACCAGCGTGGCACGGTCGTCGAACTGGCGCAAGCGAACACGAATGTGGCGATTCCTCTCTTCGTTTCGACGCTTGGCTACGGCCTACTCTGGAATACGGCGTCCAAATCTTGGTTCGACAACCGCTTTCCTACGGAACTGAAACTCACAACCCAGGCCGCCGACGCTATCGACTACTACGTCTTCTATGGGCCTTCAATCGACCGGATCGTTCAGATCTACCGCAATATGACCGGTCATGCTCCGCTCTTCGGCCGCTGGGCTTACGGCTTTGTCCAGTCGAAGGATCGATACCGCTCGGCCGAGGAACTGCTCGACATTGCCGCCGAATACCGCGAGCGCAAAGTTCCACTCGACTTGATTGTGCAAGACTGGTTCTGGTGGAAGCTGCAGGGCGACCCGGAATATTCTGAAAGCTACCTCCAACCGTGGCCAAACGTGCCGGCCGCGTTGCGGAAGCTCCATGCGGAAAAAGTTCATGCGATGATCTCCGTTTGGGCTAAGTTTGACCTGAGCTCGCATAATTATCAGGAGATGAAAAGCCGCGGCTTTATCGTTCCCGGGGCCGATGTCTACGACGCCACTAATCCGGCCGCCCGCGATTACTACTGGGACCATCTCGTTGGCGTTAAATTCGCCGAGGGCTGGGATGGTTTTTGGCTGGACAGCAGCGAACCAGAGATATGGAACGGGCAAAGCGACGCCGTTCTCGATGCCCTGCGGCTGTTCATTGGCAACGGAGCGCGCTATACCAACGTCTTCCCGCTCATGCACACCGGCGGTGTCTACGATCATTGGCGCAAAACTACTGACCGCAAGCGCGTATTCATTCTCACTCGCTCCGCGTTCTTCGGCCAGCAACGCTACGCTACGACGGTGTGGTCTGGCGACGTCATTGGCACTTGGATGACCCTCCGTCGCCAGATCGTGGCAGGCTTGAATTACCAAATGTCGGGGCTCCCATATTGGACCACCGACATTGCCGGCTATGGCTGGCCCTACGAGCGCGATACTCGCGACCCCTCTTACCAGGAACTATATTTGCGCTGGTTTCAGTATGGCGTCTTCTGTCCTATCCTCCGGACGCACGGGCACCGCGTCAACAACACCAACGAGCTATTCAGCTATGGGCCGCAGACCCCCACGCTCATTTTCTACGACAAGCTCCGCTATCGCCTGCTGCCTTACATTTATTCGCTTGCCTGGCGAGTCACCAACGAGGATTACACCATGCAACGCGGATTGCCTATGGACTGGCCTACGGATCTCAAGGTGCGCGACATCGGCGATGAGTTCATGTTTGGTCCCGCATTTTTGGTTGCTCCGATCACCGAATCAGGTGCGACTAGCCGCGCGGTCTACTTACCACAAGCCCCCACTTGGTACGATTTCTGGAGCGGAACAAGCCTTCCCGCGAGCCAGACCATTCAGGCGGCTGCGCCGCTGGACCGTATTCCCGTCTATGTCAGAGGCGGCTCCATCTTGCCGCTCGGACCGGTCGTTCAAGATGCGGATGGTCAAGTAGATACCTTGGAAGTGCGCGTGTATCCCGGCGCGGACGGCGACTTCGATTGGTACAGCGACGCCGGCGACACATACGACTACGAAAAGGGAAAACGCAGAATCGTTCGCATGCATTGGGATGACTCTGCGGGTGCGCTGGAACTAAAACAGGCACTGGGCAGCTATCCGGGAATGCCCGAGCGCGTTCGCATTCGCTTGGTCGTCGTCCGCCAAGGCCATGGCGCTGGCGCTGAGATCTCAGCCGCGAGCGATGGCGAAGCCTCGTATTCGGGCGAGGCTCTGCAGATTAAAGGGCGCTGAAGAAGTGCCCTGACCGCTTCGCATTCTTCTGCTATACGCAAAAGCAACAGCGCTTATTGCGGCAGCATGATCTGGCCGTTAACCTCGAAATTGCCGCTGACGGACGGATCGCCAGTTCCGGGCTGACCGCCACCGACCGACACGGTGTACTGACCTTGGGCGACTATAATGTCGCCTGCGTCAGTGACCATGCTGAGGTCTCGGCGCTTCAGGTGAAATTTCACTTTCTGGCTGGCTCCGGGTTCGAGATGGATGCGCTGGAATCCGCGGAGTGCGCGGATCGGTGCGCCCGGCACGCCAGGGAACTTCAGATAGAGCTCTGCAACCTCGTCACCCGCGAGTTCCCCCGTATTTGTCACCGTCACCGACACGTCCAGTGGATCGCCCGCGTTGATTGGAGCGCTCGGCACGGTGAGATCGCTGTATTTGAATGTTGTGTAGCTCAGGCCGTATCCAAAAGGCCACAGCGGCTGGCCATCGAAGTACCGGTAGGTACGGCCTTTCATGGAATAGTCCTCGAAGTTTGGCAACTGGTTGATGTTCTTATAGAAGGTGACGGGGAGACGCCCGGCGGGATTGTTCTTTCCACTCAGGGTGTCCGCAATGGCGGCGCCGCCTTCCTCGCCGGAGTACCAAGCTTCCAGAATGGCGTTGGCGTGCGCCTTCTCCCAATTAACGGCCAGCGCGCTGCCGTTCATGAGCACGACGACCAGAGGCTTGCCGGTTGCGGCTACAGCCTGCACCAGAGCCTCTTCCGGTGCGGGCATCTTGAGGTTGGTGCGGTCTCCTCCAAGAAAACCGGGCTGGTCAACCTGCATCTCCTCACCTTCGAGTCGGCTGGTGAGGCCGACCACGGCGATGACCACATCCGCATTTCTCGCAGCAGCAATGGCGGCGGGATCGGGCGCGTTGCTGACGGGAGCCCACAGTAGCTGGGCTGAAGGGTGGCCACCGGACATCTGTCCATATGTCACTTCAAGCTTCGCTGGCTGTCCTTTCTCCAGGTGCACTTGGCCGAGGCGTACCTGGGCTCCGTTGGCGCCGCTACCGGACGTCTGCGCGATTTGTCGATCGTTCAGCAAAACGCGGGCAAAGCCCGCCGCTCTGATGCCGATTAGGTATTCGCCAGTTTCAGGGGCATTGATGAATCCAGTCCATTGCACGGTGAAAGCGGAATTCCCTTTCACCTGCTCTGGAAGATTGTTTTTGTTCAGTTCCACAGAGTCTTCCACACGGGAAGCAATAGGATTGGATTCTTGGCCCTCGGTCGCGCCTGAACTGTAGCTGGCATCGAGGCCCGGCTTGCCGTCGCGCGTCGTGAGCGCCGAGGCAGGTACGGGCTTCCCTCCGTCGTTTGAAAGGAATTGGGTTCCAGGGACATAGGTGATCTTCGCGTTGGGAAATTCAGCCTTCATTCCTTCGAGCATGCTGACCGTGTGCGTAGGGATGCCGTTGTAGTTGCCCAGCAGGACGGCGGTCTGATCCGCAAGCGGGCCGACGATGGCAATGCGCTTTACCGATGGCTTCAGCGGAAGCACACCGTCGTTCTTCAGCAGGACCATGGATTCATCGGCGATGCGCCTGGCCAGCTCGCGATGTGCCGCGCTGTTAAGTTGACTCGGGTCAATGTGGTCATAGGGCACCATCGAGGGCGGATCAAACATGCCCAGCTTGATCCGCGCAGTGAACAACCGGATCAGCGCGGTATCGATCGCGCTCTCGGAAAGATAACCCTGTTGCACCGCTTCGATGAACGGCTTGTAGTCGTGGTCGTCCGTGGTTTTCGTGAAGAAATCGGCACACTCATTATCCATGCCGCGTTCGAGCGAGATGGCGGAGGATTGAGCCTGTGTGGGCCGGTAATGATGGCCGCTAAAGATGTCGCTAACGGCGTCGCAATCAGAGACCACGTACCCTTGGAACTGCCACGCGCCGCGCAGCGTGTCTTGCAGCAGAAACTGGTTGGCGCAATCTGGCTCACCATTGAGGCCGGTGTACGCGCACATAATCGATCCCGCATGACCCTCAACAATGGCGGCACGGAACGCAGGCAAGTACGTATCTTCTAGGTCGTGCTTGCTAACGTCATAATCGGCGAAGTGGCGGATTGGCTCAGGCCCGCTGTGCGCGTCAAAGTGCTTGGGACTGGAAATTACCTGGTAGTAACGAGGATTAGTCCCTTGCATTCCCGTTACGAATGCAACGGCCATGCGCGCGTCAAGGAATGGGTCCTCTCCGTAGGTCTCCTGGCCCCGGCCCCAGCGCGGGTCGCGGAAGATATTCACGTTCGGAGCCCAGAAATCAAGGCCATGAAAGATCGTCGAGCTTCCATCGTGCTCGGACTTAGCGTGCACGATGCGTCCTTCGATGCCGATGGCAGTAGCCATCTCGTGAATGCCAGGTTCGTCGAAAGTGGCGGCCAGGCCGATGGGCTCGGGAAATTCCGTGGTGCCGTTTACCATGACACCGTGCAGCGCCTCGCTCCACCAGTTGTACGCCGGCACACCCAGCCGCGGGATGGCGCGAGCCTGATTGACGAGTTGCGAGGCCTTCTCGGGCAGCGTCATTCGGTGAACCAAGTCAGCCGCGCGCTCTTGGGCCGGCAATTTGGAATTCATGTAAGGCAGCTTCGAAATGTCCTGCGCGCTGGCGGCGCAGCACATGAGGGCAATGCAGGCGATCAGGGCTAACAAGGTGCGCTTTCCGCAAATAGTCATGTTTTTTCTCCCGAGCATAATTCTCAAAGCGCAGCGGCACGAAGGTAGCGAACATCGCCGCAGTTTCCCAAGCCCGGAACGAAGATAGTGGCGCTCATTCGAACTGTCAACCCAGAATCATAAGCGGCGGAGGCGCGAACGGCCGAACGCATGTTTGGCCTCCAGCTAAAAGTTTTGTTGGGAGACTGAAATTTTCTTTCTTCGGTTTCGCGTCTGGTGGTGAGAAAAAAACGTCTCGACAGCACGTAAGTACTGAAATGCCTGCTCGACGTCTTGCTATTGGCCGTGGTCTCGCCGTAGCATGGCGGGGCAGAACATCGGGAGAAGACGCAAATTGATGCGACGCAGAAACTTTTTTAAATTGCTCGGCGGCCTTGCCGCTCAAACAGCTACTGTTTCATTTCTTGGCGGCAAGACGACAGCATTCGGTTCTATGTTGCCCGGGGCGAGGAAAGTTAGTAGGCAAGAAACCGCTGAAAAATCGGCAGCGGACTTCGACCTGTACAGCGGGGACTACGCCCGCTTTTGTGCTACGCCAGTGAGCGCTCGCGTCTTCTATGCCTTGCGCAACGGCAAAATCGTTTCCGAACGGCTAGACAACGCTGATTGGAAACCTACCGGCTGGGGAGATCCGCCTGCATTGCCGGTGCCCGGCGGCTCGTGGGACGGCGTGCCCATGATTTCACCCATTCCGCACTTGGCAGGCGAGGGGCCGTACAAATCCACTTGGGAATCACTTCTACAATATGAATGCCCCGAATGGTATCGCGACGCCAAATTCGGCATCTGGAATCATTGGAGCCCTCAATGTGTTCCGGAAGACGGCGACTGGTATGCGCGCAACATGTACATGCAGGGCTCGGACCAGAACAAGTTTCAGCTCGCCCATTACGGCTCGCCAACCGTGTTCGGTTACAAAGACCTTTGCGCGCAGTGGACGCTTCTGAATTGGCAGCCTTCTGAGCTCATGGATTTGTATGTGAGTGCGGGAGCTAAGTTTTTTGTTGCGCTAGCTAACCATCACGACGGATTTGACATTTGGGATTCGAATCATCATCCGTGGAACGCCGCGAATATTGGTCCACGCCGCGATGTGATCGGAGCTTGGGCGGTCGAGGCGCGTAAGCGCAATCTGCCGTTCGGCGTCACGGTGCACCAGGCCCGCAACTGGTGGTGGTTCCAGACCAGTCACGGTGCCGATTCCTCCGGCCGTCCCTACGATGGTCGTCTAGAGCTAGCGGAGGGCCGGGAGCAGTGGTGGGAAGGACTCGATCCGCAGCAACTCTACGCGCCCAAACATCCTTATGACGCACTTCCGGACATTTCCTACGTCAAAGACTTTTACGACCGTTCTCGCGATCTGGTGGATCAGCACAATCCAGATCTGCTCTATTTCGACAATCCGCTATTCCCGCTGGGCTGGGGCGGGATGAACATTGGGGCGTATTACTACAATCGAAATCTGGCTGCCAACGCCGGAAAGATGCAGGGCGTCATTACTATCAAAAATGTGCCGTCCAATCTTACCAAGTCTGTCGTGGCTGATATCGAGCGCGGTCTCGCCGCCGATATCCTTCCGCACCCTTGGCAATCGGAGACTTGCATCGGGCAATGGCATTACCAACGCGCCTTGTTCGACAAACCGGGGGAATACGGCGGTTATATGCCGCCCCAGGAAGTCATTCACTGGATGATCGATACGGTCAGCAAGAATGGCACATTCCTTTTGAATATTCCTGGCAAGCCCGACGGCACCATTGACCGCAAGGAGCGTTTAATTCTGGAGCGTATCGGCGGGTGGTTCAAAATCAACGGTGAAGCCATTTATGCGACGCGCCCGTGGACCGTGTTCGGGGAAGGGCCTCACATGATTAAAGCAGGTTCGTTTCAGGGGAAGTCCGCAGGGGAACTCGACGCCCGCGATGTCCGCTTTACGCGTAACAAGGCCGCTAGCGTGGTTTACGCTATCGTCCTCGGCTGGCCCGAGCACGCGGTCGTCCTCGACTCGTTCGGCGCGGCGGCCGTCAAGCCCGTGAAAGTTACGCACGTCGAACTGTTGGGCTCGTCAGAAAAAATCCACTTCAAACAAACCGCGCAGGGACTCCACATCGACCGGCCTCGGCAGAAACCAGCCTTCGACTATGCCGTGGCCTTCAAGCTGCGCCTCGCTTGATATCAATAGTTCGAGCCAACCGTGATTCCTGTTAGCGAACTAGGTTGAAATTCAGCACCGGAAATTCTTCGTCGATCTCCGTAAATGTAGTTCGCCTTGCGACCCTATCCGGTAACCCGAAAACCGATTCACTTATGCTCGTCCGCCAGCTCTTGTTCTACGATGGCTTCAGCCGCGTTCGCCTCGAGAACCCAACTACTGCCGGCCGAGACGGTTGTTTCGTCCTCGAACCAAAGGAGCCCGAAGTTGGTGATGCATTCCGGGAAATCGGGCTTGATGACGACGTAACCCGGAATCATCCCGCCGGGAATGAAACTATTGTCCCAGCGATCGTTCGAGTACGTCTTCAGCTTTGATGCTGTGCCGATCGCCGCAATATACGACACGCTGGAAACGGGGTGCGTCCCGAGCAGGTAGTTGGCGGCGCGGAGCGTATATTCTGGGCCCACGATATCCGGAAACGCTTCGTGGAGGAAGTACATCTCAACGCCGAAATTCGCCACCTGCTCGGAGCCGCCCCAAGAGCCTCGTGTCGCTGGTACGCCGAAAGGCGTGGCGGCCAGTTCGCGGTTCAACTGAGGGATATAGGCTTGTAGCGCGGCTTTGAACTGGGCCCGGTAGTCGGCATCCAGATAAGGCAATGCTCGCACCGCCTCCCAGCCGCCGAACCCGATCCGCTGAAGCATCGCAGGGAAGAGCTTCTCGACGCGCTGCCTGTAAGTCTCCGAGCCGTTCGTGGCAATCATCAGTTCCAGCGCTGCCGTCCAGTCGGGCGATCCGAAGCGCCCGGCTCCGCGGAAACGGCTGGGACCCGGGTTCACTTTAGCGTCGTTCCACAGCTTGATGGCTGTATCGAGGCACTCCTTTGCCAGCGGGTCGTTCCAACCTTTTAGCACACGGGAGGCCGCAGCCAGGGATGCTGCGGCACCGTATTGCATGCCCACGTTATATTCCGTCCAGGCCCACCGGTCGTCCGGCTTGCCGGAGTAGTTCCCCTTCACTTCGAGTGGTCCAAGTTTGGGGTCGTAAATCCGGCCGTCGGTTTGCGAAGCGGCATCGCCTACAAACGTGTAACCCATTAGGTAGGGAGCCTGGATGCCCTCGAATGGGTGCCCGACCGCGTGGACCTGCGCGAGCGTTTGCAGAACGCCATGCTCCACTTGCTCGACGGCATCCGGGATACCATCCGGCTGGTGCATTACGACCGTCCTTGCCTTCTCGTTTACTGCAAGTTCGTCCCATTTCATGTGGAACGTGTTGTACGCCAGGGACAAATTCTGAATGGTCGCGTACTGGCCGTAAGCATCGTTATCGAAATCGCCTGCGTCGAACCATCCGCCGACGTTCAAACCCGGGATGTGCTCCCCAGTCTTGTACGGGGAATAGATGTTCGGGCCCGTCTGGTAGCCGTCGAAGTGGGATGTGTTTGGCGGGGCCTGCCGTGCGTCATCCAGATGCGCGACGCCGTGCCACAAATGATACGCATCACGCACGGAAACGTGGTCCATCTGCTCCGCCAGAAATCCGTCCAACGTGGTTTGCCAAGTACTGCCATACACACGCTGCGCGATGGGGAACATCTCCGAGCGCTCGCCGCCGTATTCGATCACGTATAGGCCGAGCTCTTTGACGGAGGAGAAATCGAATTTGGAGTAGTCGTAGCGCAGCCACGGCATCGGTGCCGAGACCGGGCCTTCGAAAACCTGCTTGTACGAGCCGTCGTCCGAGAGCCGCAGAACCTTTGCGGTCTTGGGCGCGTTGAACTTCGGGTCGAGCTCGATGACGGCGACTTTCGGAAAGTCCGCCGCGTACCCTGCCTGGCTATGTGCGATCATCGGCGGCCGGGTCCAGTTCGGAATGTAGTTCGGCCGGATGTGCCATACCACAGCGCCTCGCGTCTTGCCGGCGGGAATCAGTGTGCGGAGCACAAACCAGCCGTTTTGCGCCTTATCCCGCCCGTCGTAAAGTTGCAGCGGCCCTGTCTCCGATGTGACGCTGATACGGTCAAGCGGGTCTGCCGCAGCCATCGTCATACTTTCGCCGGTTGCAAAAGGAAGCGGCTGCGTGTAGCCCTTGGCTTTTTGCCACTGCTCCACATACCACACCTGTTGCGGCTCGCCGGGTTTGGGAGGGACCTTCGTCATCTGGTCCTCCGGATAACGCGGAAACACTCCGAACGTCTTGTCGTCCACTTCGTACGATTTGTCCACGTAGATGGAGGGCAAAAGCTCCAGATTGAAGCCAGCCCGTCCCACCAGCAATGCTGGCAGCGGCTTATCCAGATTCACGCTCACGCGCACTCCCCCCGGCTCGGCGGTGACGATCACCTGATAGTTCAATTGGTATGAGGGATAGGAAAGATTGGCGGTGAGGTCGTCATGTTCCTTGTCCGCCTGATGTCCCTTAAGCTGAGGGATCGCGTCCCATTGCTCCGGCGTTGGCGAAAGACGCACGCTGCCATTCGTGGCGATGCGATGGCCGTGCAGAATGATCTGCATGGCTGCGTCCTTCTGGTCGAAGAAGACGGGGCTGTAGCTATCGTTATAGAGCATTATGCTCACGCCACGCGCGTTGAGGTAGCCGCTGTCAGTCACCTTCATCTGCAGTTGGTCGGCGGATGCCGGCAGAGCGACAAGCAGGGCAGCGAGTAAAATAGTTTTCGGCCCCGCAAACATCGAACGAATGAACATACGTTTGTCTCCAATCCTCAGCGCAGCGCGTTCAAGTTTTGTCGCGGGCCGCTGCAAGAAACGCCCATCACGAAGCTAACGCTATTGATGCCGACTCGTCCCGCCGCTTGTATCGGGCAATTCGAAAGGGATAGCGAAGTGCCGCGATTCATGCCACATTCTGGATGTCCTTCGCTACCTCTTGTCTTCAGCCTTCGCTATTCCGGATTCAGCCAGCGGTGCCATAGTAGCGTATCCAGCCGCCGACGGATGCACGCCGTCCGGGCTCGATTGGCGCGATAGGCCGCCAGCCGGGTCCTTCATAGCCGAGTAGTAATCGACGTACACGTAGCCTTTATCCGTCGCGTAATCCTTAATCATCTTGTTCAGCGCCGCGATTCTGGGCGCAGGATCCGGCAATTCGGGATGCCACGGAAAACGAACCGAGGGCAACACCGAACACAGCACCACGCCGATGTCGTTGCTCCTCGCGAGTTGGGCCATCGACATCAGATTGCCTTCGACCTGTCCCAGTGTCACGACGCCGGTGTTCTCGGCCAAGTCGTTGGTGCCAGCCAGGATTATTACCACCTTCGGTTTAAGATCAATCACATCCTGGCGAAAGCGTAGAAGTATTTGCGACGATGTCTGTCCGCTGATGCCTCTGTTGATATATGGCTTGCCGGGAAAGGATTTTTGAAGGTTCCAGCCTTCCGTGATCGAGTCTCCCATGAAGACGACGCGATCTTCGCCGGCCGTCGGCGGGCCGAGCTTCCGGTCAGCTTCGCGAAAGTGTGCAAGATCGCCGAAATCGAACAGCAGCCGGTGGTCGAAATCAGTCCAGTACGCGCCCTTCTGCCAGGACGGAGCCGCTACTGTGACCTTCTCCTGCGCCTGCGGCTCGGACCGAGGTTGCTGGGCCAGAAGCGGGACCGCAACGAATGTGCCCAACCCCGCAAAAAGTATAAGAAAACCTCGCAGCCTCATTCGATTCATGGGAACGCCTCCATGCAGGTTTGCAATTTTTCACGTCCGTATGTTTCGGTTAGGCTACCCGCGTGCTGTTCAAGCGCGTCATGCTGCTTCCGTTTCTCTTGCCCTGCAATGATTCCTGCGAGTGTCGCGACGGACCGTTGCGCATCAGGAATTGCACAAAACTTCTGCGCAAACGTTTCAGCCAACTTCTTCATGCGAAAAAACTCGCGTTCGCTGGTGTACTGTCCAAAGGCGAAGGACGCTGAAGGTGTCACACCTTCGCAGCACCAGAGCATTCTAAGCCTCGGGCCCGCACGGAGCGCAAGGCAGTAATTATCAAATAGTGCCATGGTCGTATGGCGCCAGATCGCGCGTGCCCTAACGAGCGCTCCGCACACTCAGCGATATGCTTTTAAAGAGGCTGGAATGTAAGTGCTGTGTCGCTGTAAGTCGGGGAATGCTCGAGAATTGAGGTGAAGCATTCGTCAGTCCGAGGTTAAGTTCAATTACGCGTGCCGTTTTTCGTGGGATTTTGAGCAATGGCGGAGAGGGGGGGATTCGAACCCCCGGTACCGGTTTTAGCCAGTACAACGGTTTAGCAAACCGCCGCCTTCAGCCTCTCGGCCACCTCTCCGCGGCACGTAATCCGGTCAGGATTGCTGCGGCGTAGTATAGCACCATCGATGTCTCACCGCGCGAGTTGGTGGTAGCCCTGCGTTTGCCGAAAGCGCTGTTCGTGCTGTAGTCGCCCAAGAAAAAGCCCCACTTCCCGTGTTCCGGAAAGTGAGGCCGGTTGAACTTCGTTTTTTCGCAGCTAGAACATAAACTTCAGTCCGAACTGCAGTACACGCGGCGCCACTGCGGTCGAAGTAATCTGCCCGAAGAGCGCCGTTGTGCTGATCGCCGTGTTGATCGGCTCGTTAAATTGCGGGTGATTGAAGAGGTTATATGCCTCGACACGAAACTCCAGCGACGTGCGTTCCGTCACCTTCGTCACCTTGTCCAAGTCAATATCAAAGTTGAACTGACCTGGTCCCAGGAGCGCTCCGATGCTCTCGTTGCCGTAACCGGTACCGGCGTTCACGAAGGTCGCAGTAGCGCTACCGCATGGCGCTGAGGAAGACCCGCCTGGATTTGGCGTGCCTCCGATGCAATACGGCGAGCTGGCTGGAAGTGGAGTGCCGCAGCTGATGCACAAGGACGTGTAGGCATTAGCGTTAACCCAGTGGCCGGTACCCGGGAACGCGCGTTGCGTGGTGCTTCCCGATGTGGCCTCTGAAATCCCCGATTTGCAACTAAACCTGACTGGGTTGCAATCGACGGGATCCGCAAGAGCGGCTCTCGACGTGCCCGCACCGTAGATGGTTCCGCCGTTGGCATCCGTAATCCAGAACGGCAAGCCGTTCTGAATCGTCGTCACGCCTGAAACGCTCCATCCGCCCAGCAGTTTGCCCGTGAAGCCGCGCGTATTCTTATATGGGATGTTGTACACGTAGCTGATGACCATCCTCTGCGAGCGGTTGAACGAAGCTAGACCATATTGCTGCGTCAGGTCCAGGGGGTCGTTGTTGTTCGCACCGGAGAAGAGCACCTGGCCAAGCGGCGTAATCCCGGTGCCGGCCTCGTTCGAGTCGACGTTGGTGAGCTCCTTACTCCACGTGTAGGCCACTTGCAGTGTGAAGCCGATTGTAAACTGGTGCTTCACCTGCGCCTGCAAGCTGTCGTACAGCGCGTCGCCTAACGTCTGCGTGGCAACCGCACCACCCGGGGCGTAACCGAGATAACTGACGCGCTCGTTGGCATTGCTTGTGAACGTACCGATCGTGTTGGTCGTAATCGGGGTCGGATTCGCCGAATCGTTGTACGGCAGTGAGGCGGCGACCATTTCGGCGTTTTGAGGACCGGCGGCGGCCGTCGGGCCGTTCGGCGCTCCCGCGACTAGGTGGGCCACATTGATGGCTCGTGACCAATCGTAGAGGTGAGTGCTGTGGCTGCCCACGTAACCGATATCAGCCACCCAGCCATTGGCAAACTCGTATTGTAGATCGAGGCTGTACTCCTGAGTTAGCGGCGCGCGCTGAGACATGTCCGGATCGTCCAGCGTGTACGTAAAGCCGGAAGAACAAATCCCCGCTGGGCAAAGCGCGCCGGTGTAGGGGTCGGTAACTCCTGGCGCCATATACCGCGGAGTCCACGCGAGCGGACCTGCGCCTGCTGCCCATGGCGAATGCAGGACGTTTGTCTGGTTTGCCGGAGATGGACCGGAAGCTGATCCCGAATAGGGAGGCAGGTTCAGTTGATTATCGATCATGAGGTTTGTGTAGAGCGTGTCGTAAAACCAGCCATAACCTGCACGAACCACAAACCTGGCGCCGAACGGCTGCCATGCGATTCCCAAGCGCGGCGCAAACTCGTTCATCGGACTTCCCGGCAACAGCGTTTTATTCCCGTTGACCAGGACGCCCGTCGCACCGCTCGGAGCCGTCAGGCCATAGGTTTTCACCGCGAAGTTTGAGGGAACCACGAAGCCCGTGAGTGTACCGGGTGCTCCGAGCGCCGCAAATGCCGACCCGGTATTAATCTTTGCAAGCTGGCTAGGCCATACGTTTGTGAATTCCCCGCTGACGTCGTCTGGGAAACCTTGATACTCCCACCGCAGACCGATGTTCGCCGTGAGCTTAGAAGTTACCTTCCAGGTATCCTCGCCGTATACCGAGAAGTCATTGTAGCGATTGTAGTGAGTCAACGGTCCCTTCAGCCCAAAGCCCAGCGCTATCCCGCCTGTCGGCGTTGCCGCCGTGCCGTCGATTGCCGGCCCCGCGCTGCTGGTCAGGAAATCCGCGGTGCTATCCATTAGCAATTCGCCGCGGCCCGAGGCGGGGATTGTGTTGTTGTATTCCACGCGGGTGGCGTCAAATCCTGCCTGAATGGTGTGGTTTCCGTGTGTCCACGAGAGCGTATCCATGAAATCGAGCGTGTCGACGAAGTTAGTCGAAATCATCGAGAAGTTGCCGCCTTGGCTCCATGGCACGCCACCGATGCCGAGGATATCGAGCATCGGGGGCTCCTGCATTTCCGTGAAGCGCTGGGCCAGCGCCGGAGTCGAAATCGAGCCGCAGGGCGCGCCATTATTCACGATGGGGATAATCGACGCACCGTTCGGAAGGCTGCAGGTGTTGAGACCCGAGTTGGGGTCGGTGTTGTTCTCAATATCCCGGCGGAACCCAAATCTCGCCTGGTTCACGATGGTCGAGGTTGGAAGCCATTGCCATTCCAGGGAACCAAGATAGTTTCCATAGTATGCATTGATGGGAGCGCCCGGGTTGCAGTTACCGGCCAAAATGAAGCAATTGAACGGCTCGAATTCGGGATCTTTCTGGTAGAAAAAGCGTTCGTACAGAGTGTTCTTGCTGTCGAGGTTATACTGCGTATTGTACATGTACTGATCTTCGCGAGCGAATATCGGGATCGAAATGGCCTGTAGACAAGACGCCACGCCGCAGGATGCTGGAGCGCTCGGAAAATAAAAGCCACTGTTGTAGCCTCCCTTAACCGCTCCTTTCGCTTGTAGCATGCCAATCGCCGTGTTCGTGATGTTCGACCCATCCGGCGCGATCGTTACCCCGGTGCCGCCGAAGAGTGGAGCAAATCCTGCCTGGCCTTGGAACGCGCTGCCGAGATAAGCACGATAAGCAGCAACGTTGTTAGTGCAACGCAGATCACTGCAGACACCGCTGGCTAGATCCGCATAGTCGTTCCACGGCTCAAGTTCAACGTTCGGCTCGTATCCCGATGCGAAGCCTGTGGTACCAAAGCCGTTCACTTGCCGGAAGCCCTGGTAGGAGCCGAAGAAGAAAAGCTTGTCGTGGATAATCGGGCCGCCGAGCGTAAATCCAAACGTGTTTTGCTTCAGACTGGGCGGCGCGTTCACGCCGCTTCCGCCCGCGCTCAGCTCGCTGTGCTTATAATAAAAGTCGTTGGCGTTGAAAAAATTGTTGCGGTTGAATTCCCACACATCGCCGTGAAGATTGTTCGTGCCGGTCTTCGTGACGACGTTCACATTCGCGCCTGGATTGCGACCGGCGCTGGCGTCGTATTGCGAAGTTTGAACCTTGAATTCTTGGATCGTGTCCGGATTGGGAACGGGTATGCCCGGGAAGCTGCCTTCCTGCTCGCCGTTGCCGCTTACTGAGTTCACAACCGAGATGCCGTCGATCGAGTAGTTGTTCTCGTTGGCCAGCGAGCCATTGGCGCTTACGTCCTGCGTGCCGTTGCCCACAGCGGCGGAATTCGATACGTTCGCCACGACGCCCGGCGAAAGGCTTATCACCTGCGTATAGTTGCGCGACACGAGCGGCAGCGATGTAATCTCATGGCCCGAAACAACGCCTCCGTTCGCGGCATTCTGCGTCTGAATTGCTTCGGTCGTGGCCTGGACAGTCACGGATGTTGACGCCGCGCCGAGCTCCAATTTACGATTCAGGACCGCAGTTTCCGTAACGTTCACCGCAACCGTGGGAACCGTCAAAGTATTGAACCCGGTATCAGAGAACTGCACCGAGTACGTGCCGGGGTCCAACAGTCCGAACTTATAAGAGCCGTTCGCATCAGTTGTGGCCGTGCGCGCCTGCCCTGTGCCTGTGTTTGTTAACGTTACCGTTGCGCCGGCTATGACGGCGCCCGATGGATCAGTCACCGTGCCGGTAAGGGCGCCCGTGCTGGGCGTCTGCGCCAGAAGCTGCGGCGCGCTGATTGCAAACAGTCCCGCCGCGAGAATCAACGCCAAAAGCAAACGAATTGACTTCATCTTTCCCCCTTGACTCGTGGCCCGCCTCGCGGACCTTGGAAATCTCTGAAATTAGGTGTTGTTCAAACGGATTCGAACACGCAGGCTCGGTTACTCACTCGCTGAGAGCCAATGGAAACCCGGTTTACGCTGATGGACCCACCCTAAACCCGTTAAATCGAAACCCGTACCGCACCCAATCACCCGAGACACTACACAAGAATTTCCAAAACATGTCCATTGCTTATTTTGGGCGACTCTGTGACACAATACGCAAATACGTTGGGGTGGGCTAAGTTGAATGAGAAAAATCAACGGTCCGGGGTTATGGGCGAACTGGGGCAAGAATATGGAACTACGTCAGCTTCGATATTTTATTGCGGTAGCCGAACACCTTAGCTATTCGAAGGCTGCAAAAGAGTTGCACATCTCCGTCTCGCCATTGAGCAGGCAAATCCGACAGCTCGAAGACGAGTTCGGAGTGCGGTTGTTCGTGCGCGACCGGCGTCGGGTGACTCTGAGCGGCGCGGGGCGGCTATTTCTAAAGGAGGCGAAATCGCTTCTAAAACATACGGCGAACGTATCCGAACAGTTGCGCCTGGCGAAAGCCGGCGAACTGGGCGTCGTTCGCGCGGGAGTGGGGCTACATCTGGGCGATACCGTCGGCAGCATCGTGATGGAGCATTCGAAGCGCCATACCACAGTTGAAGTGCAATGCCAGGGCATTTTCTCGACGCTGCAAAACGCCGCGCTGCGAGAAAGCCAAATCGACGTGGGTTTTTTGCGGCCGCCCGTCGATCCGGTGCTTGCCTCAGAGGTTCTCTATGAGGAGCGGTTGGTTGTACTGATGGGCAAGACGAATCCCCTGGCAAAACGCAAATCCGTGCGCATGAGGGATCTCACGGACGAGACGCTGTTTTTGCCGGATCGCAACGTGGGCAGTGGACTGCAGGATATTACGCTCGGACTATACGCCAAGGCCGGCATCGACCCGCGCATCAGCCCGCTGGCCGCCGATCCAGGATCGCACGGCGAAGTGCACAAAGTACTTCTCGCGACGAACAAAGGAATTTTCATTGTTGGCGACGAGATCAACACGCGCGTGGACAATGGAAACGTGGCGGCGGCGATTCCGATCGAGGATCCCGACGCGAAAATTGACGTGTCCATCGCCTGGCGCAAAACCGAAAAATCGGCAACCGTCCTGGCTTTTGTGGAAACGGCGCTGCAGATGTTCACCGAGTCCTCGACGCCGCGCGGCGTCTCCAGAGCGGCCAAGCTCGCCAGCTGATCGGGCTTCACCGCCACGCGCACGCTAAAGTCGCAGCTCGCGCACATCAGCTACTCGCCGTCACCCATCACCTACCTTGCCATGTCCCACTGCCACGCCGACCATAGCTTTGCGGCACGGGCTTGCCGTCACCTTTGGCACAACTCCGGCCGATCGCGCTTCCCTGTTTCACGCTCATCTGACCTCTCTTTCGGGACGTGCATTCGCGACACCAGTCATCCCCATACCTTGCGCGCGGTATCGACGACGAGCGTGAGTTTGCGCCATTGGTCGTCCATTGACAAAAGATTGCCGGCGGCAACGGACGCGAAACCGCACTGCGTGCTGACGGCGAGATTTTCGAGCGGGACGAACTTGGCAGCTTCGTCGATGCGGCGGCGCAGCGCGTCCTGCGATTCGAGCTTGGGCTGTTTGGTGGTGACAAGCCCAAGAACTATGGTCTTGCCGCGCGGCGCGAAGCGTAGCGGCTCAAATCCTCCGGCGCGTTCGCTATCGTATTCGAGCAGGAAGTTATCGATGTCGAGTTCGCTGAAAAGCTTTTCAGCAATGGCGTCGTAACCGCCTTCGGTGTACCAGCGGCTACGGCTATTGCCGCGGCAGACGTGTACCGCGAGCGTGACTTTGTCGCGCGGCACGTCTTTCAGCGCGGCGCTGTCTCCCGCAACGGCGGCGCTGAACTCCCAGTCGGGATCGACGCTGGCAGCTCGCATGCGATCTCGCTGCACCGGATCGAGGTAGTGCGAATAGTATGGCGCGTCGAACTGAATGTAGTTGACGGCTTGCTGCACGAGCCACTGCACTTCATCACGGACAATTTCGACGATCTCGCTCAGCAGATGGGCATGGGTTGGATAAAAGCGATCCGTAATGCCGCGCTTGTAGCTCGCAACCATGAAATTCGAAGGCGCGGGCAACGTAATCTTAAACGGGCCGCGCGCGGCTGTTTTCAGCAGCGGGATTTCGTGCGCGGTCATTTTGTGCAGCTTGCGCAGTTTCGCGCCGACCACTTGCGCGGTGCTGCCTTCAGTGCCGCCGCCGGGCCCTTTCCAATCGAGGATCACTTTATCTGGGACGAAACCCTCGACTGCTTCAGCCATGTCCGTGAGCCAAGAGCCGCGGCGAAGCTCGCCATCGGTGAAAATATCGATGCCGCATCGGCGTTGGCCTTCGACGGCATCGAGGATGGCGCGATCTTCAATGGCGCGAAGCTCGTCGAGCGGGAGACTGCCTTGGGCGTGTGCAGCGCGGGCTTGAAGTAGCTCAGGCGGACGGAGCAGGCTGCCTACATTTTCCGCGCGGAATTTTTGCGACATACTTGGCCGCCTTCGCGGTGCGTGAGCGCGGGCGATTATACGCTCGCAGGAGAGCCGCACCCTAAAATTCGCGTGCACCGGGACGTTCCGCCCTTGCATGCGCTCGGTCATTTGTTTGCTGGCACTTAGGTGCCTCGAAGGCCGATTGACTGTTCCACCCTTTGGCGCGCGTTCCACACGTGACGAGGAACCCCCATTCGAGCGAAGTCCTCGGAACCTAACGGCTAGACGGCAGTGATCGCCACGCCCTGAAAACATGGGGAGGGTGGCTGACGCCGGTCCGGTTGTGAGGGCGAGGATCGGCCTCGCCCGCCAGGAGGCTCTCCCTGCGCCCAATTTTGACAGCGCGTACATTGTCCCGAACTGACGCTAACAGATTTGGAGAGCTCGTGCCTACTGGTCAAAGGTACAGAAAAGGTACAGGTGACCAGGAACTGTACTTCCTTCACACGGCAGTCGACGTCGCTCAGACGAGACATCGGCCAATTCTTGACAGATTAGGGAGGGGCTGCGTACCATGCGCGCAGCGAGCGTGTCTCCCCAGCGCGGAAGTGTTGCTGGGAGCTGAGTATGTCTGACGGATGCGGTTCCCCACCGCGATCGAGGAGAGAGAACAGATGAAGACGACGATTCGGGCCCTAGCGCTTCTATTCGTGTGTGTCTTGATAGTTGTGCTTTCCGCAACGCCACGAACTAAAGCACAAGATTCGAATGCGCCGGGAGCGGCGGCGGCGCCGCCTGCTGCGCCCGCACAGCCACAGGGACGCAAGAAGCGCGTGGCGGTGTTTGATTTCGACTACGCGACGGTACAGACGAATTCCTCGGCGGTCTTCGGGACGAATGTGGACGTGGGAAAAGGCATCAGCGATCTGCTGGTGAAGTATCTGGTGC
>JBOGMW010000069.1:0-17883 GCA_050746805.1 Candidatus Acidiferrales bacterium
CACCAGAGGTACGAGGTCGTGACCGGGGTCCCGCCGCCCGCCGGCGTGCTGCTGATCGCGGTCTGCCGGCCCAGCCCGTCATAGCTGAACGTCGTCGCCTTGCCGGGCTGCCCCAGGTAGGTGATGCCGACCAGCCGGTTCTCGGCATCCCAGGCATAGTCGCGCTGCCCGTCCGAGAGCAGGTTCCCGTTCGCGTCATAGCGCAGCGGCTGGCCCGTCCGGAGCGCGATCTGGTTGAGATTGTTGTAGGTGCTGAGCTGCTGTGCGTGGCCCGGGTAGGCGAGCGGGCTGTCGCTCGTTTCGATGACACCGGTGATGTAGCCGCCGGCATTCGTGGTGTACTGGTAGGTGGAATACTGGCCCGACGACAGGCCGACGTTGCTGATCCCCGCCAGCACCAGGCGCCAATCGGCATTAGCCATGTCGTGCACCGCGCGAACGATGTGAAAATCGCGCAGCACCCAGATGAGCGAGGCAATTGCCACGCCATAGCCAACGATGCGCAGTAAAACAGAACGTTTTTCGACGATGACCTTAAATAGTTTGATCAATGCGATCGTACCGCGAGATACGCTTCTGGCTGACGGATGCCACCTCGTCGATCCGCTGGATCAAAGCCGCGCAGCCAGGCAGACAAAAGCCAGGTTTTGAGGAAAGGGCGAGTCGCGGTTTCCTCAAGCTTTCTTTGGTCGCGCCGCCGTCGCATACGCTCCTCTTCTGGCGGCGATTCCCGGGACGATCCTGCCCACGACCCAAGAGGTCGCTTGCCGCAGCGTGCAGTTAGGCCCCCCTCGCGGTCCGGGACGCAGGCCGCTCCATCTTGCGGCGTGATGAGCGCCGCGAGGTTCCCGAAACCCGCTACAGCCTACGACATTGGCCTTCGGCAGGCAATCCGGGAATGCCATTCCGGTAAAGTAACCTCCCTAGCTTGTTCCTTATACCTAAGCGGTTCCCCAAGGGCTCAAGCGGCGTATAATAATGCAATATGGCGTTGAACTGTGCTGCTGGCCGGCCACTCTCTTTTAAACACATCGAATGAAAACCGCTCAATCTGTGAATCGGACCGAGCGTGTACTGCTGGTTGGCGTAGCCCTCAAAGGGCAAGCGCGCAGACCGGGAACCGAGGCGGCCTTCAGCCGCGACTCGATGGTCGAATTGAAAGAACTCGCCGAAAGCGCCGGCGCGGAAATTGCGGGAGAAGTGCTCCAAGTCCGGGAAGCCCTTGATCCGGCCACCCTCGTGGGTCGCGGCAAGTTGCAGGAAATTCGCGCCGAGGCTGAGTCGCGGCACGTTCCGTTAGTGATCGTCGATCACGACCTCACCCCCGTGCAGCTGCGCAATATGGAGAAGGGCACCGGCGGGAGAGTGATTGATCGCACCCAGCTGATTCTTGATATTTTCGCTACCCACGCTCACACGCGCGAAGGCCAGCTTCAAGTGGAACTCGCGCAACTGAATTACTTGCTGCCTCGCCTTTCAGGACGTGGCGAAGAACTTTCGCGGCTCGGCGGCGGCATTGGCACACGCGGACCCGGCGAGCAGAAACTCGAATCCGACCGCCGCAAAATCCGCGAACGCGTGCGAAAAATCCAGCAAGCGATTGAAGCGGTACGCACCCAGCGAGCGACCCGCCGCCGTGCGCGCCAAGCCGTACCGCTCGGCATGGTTGCTTTCGTCGGATATACGAACGCGGGGAAATCAACGTTGTTTAACGCGCTCACGCACGCGGATGTGTTGACCTCGTCGAAAATGTTCGCCACGCTCGATCCTACGATCCGCGCGATTCGCTTGCCGTCTCGCCGGCGCGTGCTGTGCTCGGACACGGTAGGATTCGTTCGCGATCTTCCGCCGAGCCTGATTGCCGCGTTTCGCGCAACGCTTGAAGAAGTTCAGGAAGCAGCGCTGCTGGTTCACGTGACGGACGTTTCTAATCCGCGCCACGCCGAGCAGGATGCCGAAGTGCTAAAGGTGCTCAGCGGCCTAGACGTGCAAGACCGGCCGCGCGTGCACGTGTTGAACAAAATCGACCGCTTGTCCGAAGAGGAAGTGAGATCTCTGCGTGGATCCAACGGCCGCGCGAATGTGGTAGTGCTCGCCTCGGCGGTAACCCGAGAAGGGCTCGGCGAGCTGTTGGAGCGTATCGACGAAGTACTGCCGCTCGATCCGCTTGTGCGGCTCCGTTTGCGAGTTCCCCTTTCGGACGGCAGGCACTTTTCACAGGTCCAGGCGCAAGGCCGCGTCCTGCATTCGCAGGTTGTTGACGGGCACTTGTTGCTGGATGCGGAACTCCCACAGTCGGCCGCGCGCGGACTTCGGCACCTCGTCCTCGATTAGCACTTGTGGCTACGTCCCCCGAAGGCCATCGAAACTGATTAAATGGAGCTGATCGGTCGCCCGGCCGATTCGTCTCTGTGGAAATTCCTGTGGAAAATTTGAACCGCAGGCGCCGCTCCACGATGCCGCCAGGCTGGGTTCCGTTATCAGACTAGCTAGAACCACCTAGCTGTAAGTGCCTTAGCAGCAGTAGGTTACGGAAATGCCTGCCGCTCTTTTCTTGCTGCGAGCGTCGGGCGGAGATAACCGTTGGCTCTGGAGCGGATTTTGCACAGCTTTGCAGCAAATCGTCAGCTAAGAGTTACTATCGGTGAGAGTTATCGAATTAGAAATCAGCACTCGTTTTGACCGGAACGCAGTCGTCCGGCTACGCGTTGACTGCGACACCCTCGAGGACTATAGTGGGCCTAGTTGAGCCATCGTCGGGCCCAGAAATGAATTCCTCTATCTCCCGCAGCGAGAGCGACATGAATCTGCCAAACAGCCTCACAGTGCTGCGCATTTTCTTTGTTCCGCTTCTCGTGGTTGTGCTGCTTACGCGCCAGCCTAATTGGAATTTTTGGGGCCTGCCCATTCACTTTGAGGTTTGGGGTGTGTTGATTTTGTTGATGGCGGCTGCGACGGATGTGATGGACGGTTACATCGCGCGGAAGCGGCGCGAGATCACGACCCTCGGCATACTTCTCGATCCGGTAGCGGACAAGCTCCTGATCTCAGCGGCGTTCATCTCGCTTGTGTGGATGCATCTGATGCCCGCATGGATGGCGGTCGTAATTATTGGCCGAGAATTTATCGTGATGGGATTGCGCGAAATCGCCTCGGTCGAGGGCTTGGTGATTCCGGCCACCGCCCTTGGCAAGACCAAAATGATTCTGCAAGTGATCGCCGGAGGCGCTGTGATTATGACGGCAAATCACCCGGCACTCATGCCGCTTGGCACAGCGCTCATGTGGCTGGTGGTCCTAAGCGCCGTCGCTTCGGCGATTCACTATTTCGGGATGTTCTGGGGCCAGATTAACGTGCGGGTCGAGCAACGCCGGCGCGACAGCCGGCCCGTGGCCAAAGTCGTTCTGGAGCCGAAGGAAAAGCCTCAGGATGTCCCCACTCCCTAGCCGGGAAAAACAGCTTCTTCTTGAAGTAGCGCGACGATCCCTCATTCAAGGCGTGCGGAGACGGACTTCCGCCGATATTTTCTCGCCGATAACGAAATCACTTCTTTCTCCCGGCGCCTTTGCCACTCTGCATCGTCGAGGACTCTTGCGAGGGTGCATCGGACAAATTGGTGCTCCGCAGCCGATCGTGCCGCTGGTCGCATACTGCGCCCGGGCGGCTGCGCTCGAAGATCCACGTTTTCGGCCCGTGGAACCTCACGAAATTCCCGAAATCAAAATCGAGCTTTCGATTTTATCGGAGCTAGAAGTGATTGCTCACGAACACATCGAAATTGGCAAGCACGGCCTGATGGTGACCAGCCGGTCAAAGCGTGGAGTATTGCTGCCGCAAGTAGCCTCTCAATACGGTTGGGATGCGACGCGCTTTCTTGAGGAAACTTGCTTGAAAGCGGGGCTGGATCGCGCCGCCTGGCGCGCGGAAGGCGCCCGAATCGAAGCATTCACCGCCGAGGTGTTCTCGGAATCGGAGCTTCACTCCGCCGAAACGGCGGAGTCGCAGCCGCCGCTGGCGGAATGAACTATTGCAGTTCGACGTAATCTCCCGGATAAATCTCCGACAAGCTGAACGTGATCAAAATTGTTGACGAGTTCGGCGCCGTCCGCAAAACCACTGCTTCGCCAACGTCCTCGCGGGGCACGTTGTTCCAATTCCATTTCTTCGGCACGCTTCCGAAGCCGACGATGTTGACGTCTTTTGTACCCATGTTGAAATCCTGATCGAAAGCGTATCGCGGCGGTTTGTACGCGGTTTCGTGCTGCGTTCCCTGATAGCGGAAGATTCGGAAATAATCGCCCACTTTCACGCCCTGTCCCGCACCTAGGTTCACGTAGGCAACGTCCTGGTTTCCCATGGCGTCGATGAAGTTTTTCCCGGTGATGATCATCGCCATCGGTTTGCCATTGGGCGGAGCATAACGGTCGAAATGATTCTCAATCTTGATTGGCGGAGCCTCGCGTTCGGTAAACGGAAGCACCACGTCGTCCCGTTGCACGAAGTCGCATCCGTCTTCCACTTTAGCTATGGATACTTTCGGGCGCGCTACAATCACCTGCAGTCTCGCCACATCGGTCCAGACGTTGCCCATTTTGTGCAGGATCTGCTTCTCCCACGCCGTCCACTGGACGACATACGGATCTCCCACTTCGCGCACCACTTGGAATTCGTCGCCGGCCTTCACGCCATCGTCGGAGCCTTTGTTTATGAAGACATCGTCCCCATTGCTGAAGACGATTCTGTAGTTCGATCCCTCACCGGTGATCACATAGGCGCTGCGCGGGACAGCTTCGTTGGTCACGATCCCGGAGCAATACACCACGCCGGGACTCGGCAACATGGGCTTGCTCTGAGCGGAAACAACCGCTCCCGAGACTGCTAAAAACAGGCCAGCAACGAGAATCTTCCCACGCATAATACTCGCTCCTTGGTGAGTAATCCGCGCCTGCGACCAGGCGCCCCCATGGAGCGACCGTAGCATCCGCCTATAGGTGCGTCAAGGCAATGGTCTGCACCGCTTTACACATTGTGTACCGCCATGATAGAAGCAAAGTCTCCCTTTTCTGTCAGTTTGGCACGGGGTAGAAAGCTCCAGAACGGACTGGAAACAAGGGTGTTAGGACACGACAAAATTTGCGCCGTGGTGGCCGCCAGCCATGCCGCCGACATGCGCCGCCAGTTCCGCGCGGCCTTGCGTGAGACTCGCACCGTCGAATTGCGCCTCGATTGGCTGGCCAATGATCGCGAAATCAGCCGCTTTCTGCACTGCCTGCCGCCAGTGGATCGGGGGGTGACCCTGATTGCCACTTGCCGTCGCCGGGAGGCAGGCGGCAAATACGCCGGCAAGATCGCTTCGCAACTTGCGCACCTCGTCGGGGCCATCGGTGCAGGTTGCCAGTGGTACGACCTCGAAATCGAAAGCGTACGGCGGTGCCCGCCGGGGTTGCTGCAGGTGTTGCTGGGCCAAGGCCGTCAGCTCACCTCAGCTCACTTTTTCGACCGGGTGCCCAAGAACCTCGATCGTGTAGCGAACGAACTGTCCGGTGGCCGATCCGACGCGATCAAGATTGCCGCGCATTGCGGATCGCTTCGAGATGCCCGCAAGATTTTCACGGTCGCCGCCAAACGCAAGAACATCGTTGCCGTGCCCATGGGGGACGTGGCGCTGCCGGCGCGATTGCTGGCCGTCCGGGAGGGGAGCTCATTCACGTACGCGCCCGTCGAAAATGCCACCGCGCCCGGCCAGGTCTCGCTCGACGAAATTAAGCACGTTTACCGCACCGACCGGCTCACTCGGCGGACACCGATCTATGGCGTGATCGGCGATCCCGTGGGCCACTCGCTTTCGCCGATTATGCAGAACGCCGGATTCGCAGCGCGTCACCTAGACGCCATGTATTTGCCGTTTCTGGTCCGCGACTTGCGCGATTTTGTCCACGAAATCGGGCCATTGGGCATTCGCGGTTTTAGCGTCACAATTCCTCACAAGGAGCGCATCTTGCATCATCTCGACGGCTGCGATCCGCTCGCCGCAAGAATCGGCGCGGTCAATACCGTCGTTGTCCGGGGCGGAGGCAAACTCTATGGTTACAACACTGACTACGTTGGGGTGCTACGCTCGCTCGAAAGCCGCATGCCGCTGCGCGGAAGCCGTGTGCTGATCGTCGGAGCCGGAGGCGCGGCGCGCGCGGTTGCCTTCGCCCTGGCTCAATCCGGCGCGAACCCGTGTATAGCCGCGCGCCGTCCGGAGCGGGCGAAAGCGCTCTCGCGGGCGGCGGGCGGCGAGGCGATTACCCGCGCCCGCATTCGCGGCGAGTTTTTCGACGCGATCGTCAACGCCACGCCCGTGGGGATGCATCCACGCACTGCGGACTCGCCGCTAACGGCCCGCGAGTTGAATTGCCGGTTGGTTTTTGACACCATTTACCGCCCTAGAATTACGAAGCTGCTGCGGTTGGCAAAGCAGCGCGCAATCGAAACGGTATCTGGCGTGGAGATGTTTGTGGCGCAAGGCACGGCACAATTTGAGATTTGGACCGGCGAGCGCGCTCCCGTGGAAGCAATGCGCGGTGCCGTGCTTCGCGCTCTGGCGCGTGAAGAGGCGCTCGGCGCGAATCGAAAAGGGGCAGGAAATCCCAGGTCGCGAGATGATTCAGCCTGATTTCAAGACGTTCTCGCGATTGGCGCGGCAGGGAAACCTGGTACCCGTCTACGAGAACTACACTGCGGATCTTCTCACGCCCGTCGGGGCCCATCTGAGCCTCGCTCGCGGCGCGAAGTATTCGTTTCTGCTCGAAAGCGTGGAAGGCGGCGAAAACATCGCTCGCTACACCTTCGTCGGTGCGAATCCGTCCGAGGTGTTTCGCTCGCGCGGCAGGGAATGCGCGCTCGAATCCCCTGGCAAGCGCACGCGGTTGGAAGGCAATCCCGTCGAGCATCTTCGCCGCCTTACCAACCGCTATCATCCCGTGCGCGTGCCGGGACTCCCTCCGCTGATCGCCGGCGCAATCGGCTACTTCGCTTACGACATGGTGCGCCTGGTCGAGCGCATCCCGGCCAGCGCCCGCGACGACATGGATCTCGATGATTGCGTGATGATGTTCTATCTCGGTCTGGTGGCCTTCGATCACGTGCAGCATCGCGTCTGGATTATTCGCAATGTTTTCACCGAAGGCCCCGGCAGGCTGCGGGAAAAATACGATGCCGCCGTTGACGAAATCCGCCGCACGCGCCGAGTGCTCGATCGGCCGCTGCCGAGGCTAGCGAGGGCGCCGCAATCGAAGCATCTCCGCGTGCGATCGAACATGTCCAAGTCGAAATTTACGGCCGCGGTCCGCAAAACCAAGGAGTACATCCGCGCCGGTGATGCCTTTCAGATCGTGCTCAGCCAGCGCCTCGAAGCGCGCACCTCGGCCGATCCGTTTGAAATCTATCGTGCGCTGCGTGTAGTGAATCCCTCGCCCTACCTGTATTTCCTGAAACTCGGCGACGTCTCCGCGGTAGGCAGCTCGCCCGAGATGCTCGTCAAAGTGCAGGAGCGCGACGCGTATTACCGTCCGCTGGCCGGCACGCGACCGCGCGGCCGCGATGAAAAGGAGGACCGCCGGCTCGAAGCGGAGCTATTGGCGGATCCAAAAGAATGCGCCGAGCACGTGATGCTCGTCGATTTAGGGCGCAACGATCTGGGCCGCGTTTGCGAATACGGCTCCGTGAAACCCGAGCGGCTCATGTTCGTTGAGCGCTATTCGCACGTGATGCACATCGCGTCGAGCCTACACGGCCGCTTGCGCGAGAATGTGGACTGCTTCGACGCGCTCATGGCCTGCTTCCCGGCCGGGACGCTTTCCGGCGCGCCCAAGGTCCGCGCCATGCAGATCATCGACGAACTGGAGCCCACCCGTCGGGGCATTTACGGCGGAGCGATTCTCTATCTCGATTTTTCCGGCAATCTCGATTCGTGCATCGGGCTTCGCACGCTGGTGGCAAAGAGCGGCAGCGTCTACGTGCAGGCAGGCGCGGGTATCGTTGCGGATTCGGTACCGGACACGGAATATCAGGAGACCCTCAACAAAGCCCGCGCGCTAATCCGCGCGCTGGAAATCGCCACTGGAGCTCGCGCGGATTAGTCCGTCTGCGCTATTCTAGAGATTCCTAATGCTCCTATTGCTCGATAACTACGACTCTTTTACATACAATCTGGCGCAGTACCTCGGCCAGATGGGCGAAAAACTCGAGGTGCGCCGCAATGACGAAATCTCACTCGAAGAAATCGAGCACATGCACCCCCAGCGCATTGTGATTTCTCCCGGTCCGTGCACGCCTCAGGAAGCGGGCATCAGCGTTCCGCTGATCAAGCACTTCGCCGGGAAAATTCCCATCCTCGGCGTGTGCCTGGGGCATCAGGCCATCGGCGCCGCGTTTGGCGGTCATGTAGTCCGCGCGAAAAAAGTGATGCATGGCAAGACCAGCGAAATTCATCATGACGGACGGACGATCTTTCGCGGTCTTGAGCAGGATTTCGTCGCCACGCGCTATCACTCGCTGATCGTCGAACGCAAATCGCTTCCGCGCTCGCTCGAAATATCCGCCGAGACGTCCGATGGCATCATCATGGGCCTGCGTCATCGTAAGATGAAAGTCGAAGGCGTGCAGTTCCATCCTGAGTCGGTTCTCACCGCCATCGGATTCAAGTTGCTGCAGAATTTTCTGAGTGTCTAGCGATGCGTTCGGCACCGTGGCGCTCGCTTGCTGTGGCCGCCGCTGTTGCAATCTCCCTTATGCCAGCCATCGGCGCTTTGCGCCGGACTGCCCGCCGTCCCGCAGCGCACCGAGCGTACCTCGGTTTTGACGCGAATAATTATCCGGGCGACGCAGCCCTATCCGCGCTGCGCCGCGAATTTTATTTCGCCGGCTATTGGCTCAACGAGCCGCCGGGCGGCGCTTCCATTTCGTGGACCGGCAAACGCGCGCGGCTGGTTCATGCCGGCTTCGGATTCCTCGTGCTATTCAACGGCCGGTTAGAGCGCGAATTGCAAACTCCTGCACGCGCGGAGCATCTCGGCTCGTCCGATGCGGAGCTTGCCGTTCACACCGCGATTCGCGAAGGCTTTCATCCCGGCACAATTATTTTTCTGGATCAGGAAGAAGGCGGCGAAATGGAACCCGATCAGATCGCCTATTTGCTCGCCTGGATCGACGGCATCGAAGCCGCGCACTTTCGTGCTGGAATCTATTGTTCGGGAATCGCGGCCAGCGCGGGAAAAGATGGCATGGTGATCAGCGCGGAGGATATCCGCCGGCGCACCCAACACCGCGCCATTGCTTTCTTTGTTTACAACGACGCTTGTCCGCCGTCTCCCGGGTGCGCAATATCCGGTCATCCGCCCGCGCCGTCAAAAAGCGGACTGCCCTTCGCGTCGATCTGGCAATTTGCTCAATCGCCCCGGCGCCGCCAGTACACCGCACGTTGCAGCGGAACCTACAATCTCGACGGAAATTGCTACTCAGTGGATTTCGGACGCAACGGCCTTCTGATCGATCTGTATTCCTCTACCTCGCCCGATCCGTCCAATGGACGCCGATAGTTTTTGGCGAGATCCACCGGCAGCTGCGGCCAGCGTCTTTAGGCCGCCGATGCCTGCTCTCATCTCCATCATTTTCGGCATGGCATGAAAGGTTCTGGATCGGTCCTGGTGGAAAACGTAGGCTAGACCGAGTCGTGGAATAGGTGTGTGAAGCTTCACAAACCGCAAGGCGCGGCTGATTTTGTGAGACGCCCTTCCACGCTAGGGACCCGAGGCCGAGCGCAGCAGTGAGCCCCGCATCGCGGTTTTCACCGCGACGTCCAGAGAATAATTTGCTCCGAAGGAGGTCAGGAGACCGCGCGGCCGCGCTGTGCCTCGGCCGCCGAAAATGCCACCAGCGCTTCGAGCTTGTCGCGTGCAGCGCCGGAGTCGATTGATTCCGCCGCCAATTTCACGCCAGCCAGAAAATCCGTGGCGCGTCCGGCCGCCACCAGCGCCGCCGCCGCATTGGCCAGCACGATTTCCCGGTGCGGCCCATGGACGCGGTACAGCAGCGACCGTCCAAAAACCTTGTGGATGATTTCCGCGTTGTGCTTCGCGTCACCGCCGCGAATCGCGTCCAGCGGCGCACGGTGCAGCCCGAAATCTTCTGGCGTCACCGTGTAGTTTCGCACCACAGCGTCGCGCAGCTCGGAAAGATACGTCTCGCCCGCGATCGAGATTTCGTCCAGGCCGTCGGCGCCGTGCACCACGATCGCGCGCCGCACGCCCAGCTCTCCCAGCGCCCGCGCTAGCAACTCCGTCAAGGTCGCGTCGTAAACGCCCACCACCTGCGCCGAGGCGCCCGCTGGATTCGTCAGCGGCCCGAGCAAATTGAACACGGTGCGCATGCGCAGCTCGCGGCGCGCAGGCATCGCGTGTCGCGTCGCTGAGTGCATAACCGGCGCGAACAAAAATCCGATCCCAATTTCTTCGATCGCTTCCGCCACGCGTTCCGCGGGCAAATCGATTCTCACGCCCAGGTGTTCAAGCACATCGGCTGAACCGCAGCGGGAACTGATCGACCGATTGCCATGCTTGGCCACGCGTACGCCTGCGCCTGCCACCACAAATGCCGAGGCCGTGGACACGTTGAAAGTCCCGGCGCCATCACCACCCGTGCCGCAGGTGTCGACAAGCGCCTCGTCAGCAGCCCAAGGCCTCCCGGGGACGATTGGCGGTGCATGACGGCGCATCGCCGTTGCGAATCCTACCAGCTCATCCACGGTCTCGCCCTTCATTCGCAGCGCGGTTAGTAGCCCCGCAATCTGCGCATCGCTCGCGGCGCCGGCCAGGATCTGCTCCATCGCCGCTTCCGCTTCCACGCGGGAAAGATCCTCTCCCGCGACGATTTTTTCCAGCGCTTCCGGAATCATTTTTCAGCTTCTGATCGCGAAACTTTTCCCGCTTGGCTTGCCTCTACCCGCCGGTTCCAAGTAAACTAGACGGCTTTATGCGTTCATAAATTCTAGCACTATTCCATTATTCGAGAGGCTCGCCAGTTCTGCCGATAAAATCCTCATGAAAATCCACGAGTACCAGGCCAAGGCCATCCTTGCAAAATTCGGCGTGCCCGTTCCGCGCGGCGAAGTGATTTTCAAAGCGGAGGAAGCCAGCGCTGCTGCCACGCGGCTGGGCACCAGAGTCGTGGTAGTGAAAGCTCAAATCCATGCTGGAGGCCGCGGCAAAGCCGGCGGCGTGAAAATCGCCAAATCGCCCGGCGAAACCGCCGCGTTTGCGGAGCGCATGATGGGAATGAAACTCGTCACACACCAAACCGGCGAAGAGGGCCGCGTCGTCCGTCGCCTGCTGATCGAAGAAGGCCTCGACATCAAGCGCGAACTCTACCTCAGCATCCTGGTTGATCGTGCCACGGGCGCGCCTGTGATCATGGCCAGCGCGGCGGGAGGCATGGAAATCGAGGAGGTTGCCAAAGACCGGCCCGAAGCAATTCTGCGCCAGGCCATTCGTCCGGAAACCGGTTTCGAACCGTATCATGCGCGCAAGATCGCTTTCGGCCTCGGCCTGCAGCACGAACTCGTCGGCGCCGCTTCGAAATTTCTCGAATCCCTTTATCGCGCTTTCCTTGAAACGGACGCTTCGCTGCTCGAAATCAACCCGTGCGTCGTCACCGGCGATGGCCGCCTGGTGGCGCTCGACGCCAAAGTGAATTTCGATGACAACGCCCTCTTCCGCCATCCCGAATATACTGAACTCCGCGACCTCGACGAAGAGACTCCGCTCGAGGTGGAAGCCTCGAAGTACAAGCTCAACTACATCAAGCTCGATGGTAGCGTCGGCTGCATGGTAAATGGGGCGGGCCTAGCCATGGCCACGATGGACATCATTAAGCTTGCCGGGGGCAGCCCCGCGAATTTTCTCGATGTTGGCGGCGGAGCATCCGAAGAGCAGGTGAAAAACGCGTTTCGTATTTTGCTGAGCGATCGCGCCGTCAAAGCGGTGTTCGTCAACATCTTCGGCGGCATTTTGCGCTGCGACGTACTGGCCAGCGGCGTTGTCAATGCCGCCAAGGAACTACAGTTCAAAATTCCCGTGGTCGTGCGCATGGAAGGCACTAACGTCGAGCGCGGCCAGCAGATACTGCGCGATTCCGGCCTGGACTTCACCGTCGCCACTGGAATGAAAGACGGCGCTGAAAAAGTCGTCGCTCTCGCTGGAGGCGCGCGATGAGCGTCCTAATTGATAAATCCACGCGCGTGCTCGTTCAGGGGCTCACCGGTCGCGAAGGCAGCTTCCACGCGCAGCAGATGCTGGACTACGGGACGAAAGTTGCAGCCGGCGTCACTCCCGGCAAGGGCGGCACCAAACATCTCGGCGTTCCGGTTTTCGACACCGTCGCCGAAGCCGTGCGCGAAACGCGCGCCAATGTCTCCGTGATTTTCGTTCCGCCGCCGTTTGCCGCGGACGCGATTCTCGAAGCTTTCGATGCGCAGTTGCCTCTCGTCATCTGCATCACCGAAGGCATTCCCACGCTGGACATGGTCCGCGTGGCCGCCGCGCTTAAAAATTCGCGCTCGCGCCTGATTGGGCCGAACTGCCCCGGCATCATTTCTCCTGGCTTGTGCAAGATCGGAATCATGCCTGCTTCGATTCACAAACAAGGTCACGTCGGGGTCGTGAGCCGCAGCGGCACGCTCACCTACGAAGCCGTCGATCAGCTTACGCGGCTCGGCATCGGCCAATCCACGTGCATCGGCATCGGCGGCGATCCGATCATCGGCATTTCCTTCCTTGACGCCATTCAGCTTTTCAACGCGGACCGCGACACGCACGCCATCGTGATGATCGGTGAAATCGGCGGAAACGCCGAAGAGATCGCCGCCGCGTACATCAAGCAGCACGTAAAAAAGCCGGTGGTAGGATTCATCGCTGGACAAACCGCCCCGCCCGGCCGTCGCATGGGCCACGCCGGAGCGATCATCAGCGGCGGCCAAGGCACCGCGGCCGATAAATATCGCGCCATGCGCGCCGCCGGCATTCACACCGTTCAAAGCCCCGCCGAAATCGGCCACACGCTCGCGCGAGTGCTCGGCAAATCCAAATCGACGACTAAGACAAAACCGGTTGCGAGGAAATCGGCCAAGATGCCGAGAAAACGCGGCCGATAGCCGCGTCCCAGGAGGAATCATCCTTTGGCAATTGAACGAACGTTCGCAATCATCAAACCGGATGCCGTGAAGCGCTGCCTGACCGGCGAAATCCTGAGCCGCATTCACGCCGCGAAATTTCAGATCGTCGCCATCAAGACGTTGCCCTTGACGAAATCGGAGGCTGAGGGCTTCTATGCCGTCCACCGCGCGCGGCCTTTTTTTGGCGAGCTGACCGATTTCATGAGTTCCGGCAAAACTGTTGTAATGGTTCTCGAAGGCGAAGGCGCGATCGGCAGATGGCGCGACACGATGGGCGCTACTGATCCAGCCAAAGCCGCGCCCGGCACGATTCGCCGCGACCTGGGCACCAGCATTCAGTACAACTGCACGCACGGCTCGGATGCACCCGAGACAGCCGCGTTTGAGATCAGCTATTTTTTCTCCGGCATGGAGTTGATCTGAACTGCTGCAATCTGGCCTGGCGAACAGCAGTTCTATCGGGGAGGGAGCAAACTTATGTAATGCCCTGTAGCCGCTTGGTGCTTGGATGCTTTGATGAGCGCGGCTTGGATTTTCGGTCGCTCTTGGGCTTTCGCTTTGGAAGACAGTTCTGCCGCTCGTTGAAAGTCTTCCTCAGTGCCACTTATCATCGCACGTACTGCGCTCGCCGCGTCTCTGGGCGCTTGGTCCATCGCAGTCCACCCCGTAGCATAGGCTTCTGCTAGCTCGTCACGGATGGCTCGGCACTCATCGCAGCGTTGAGAGTCGTTGGGCACAGAGGAAATTATAACGCCAGCTGCAAGTATCAGAAGCCGCAGGCCAACCCGTGATCGCGCACGCAAGATGCTAACACCATACTGAATGCTGGTGTTCGATATGGTACAATTGAGTTATGAAAGCTGCGCGTAAAATTACAGTGGAAGTTCCTCCAGAGCTTCTTGAAAAGGCGCAAAAAGCGAGCGGCGCGGGCGTAACCGAGACCGTCCGCACCGGCCTGCATCTCGTAGCCGCATCCCAGGCCTATGCGCGGCTTCGGCAGATGCGCGGGAAGGTCCGCTTCTCGCGTCCCCTTGCGCAGCTAAAGGCCGACCGGTGATCGCGGCCGACACTAGCACGTGGGTCGCTTTCCTAGAAGGTGATCGCGGGGCGGACATTGAACTCCTCGACAAGTCCCTCGCCGACCGCCAGGTCATCATGCCTCCGATCGTGCTCACGGAGCTCTTGAGTGACCCACGGCTCCCCTCTGGCTTGACCGAGATGCTCACGGACATCCCGAGAATCGATCCGGCAGCCGACTATTGGATACGCGCCGGGAAACTTCGTGCAAAAGTTCTCGCGGGCCGGCGCAAGGCGCGGCTGGGCGATGCCCTGATTGCACAGAGCTGTCTCGACGCGGCAGTTCCATTGATCACTCGCGATCGCGACTTCAGAGCCTTTGCTCGCGCAGCAGAATTGAATTTAGTTTTTGAGACTGGCTTGGCGTAAACCTAGCAGGCACCGTTCTAGAAGCAGAGGTTCTAATGCCCACTCTAATCGACAAGCCAACCCGCATCGAAGCCGCCGGCAACAAGCCGAAAGTTATCCAGGAACACATCGGCCGCGTGAACTCCGGCACGGCCAGCGTTAGCGTCGCGCACATGACGAGCCCCGCAGGCTGGGTCGAGCCGGGACAAACGCCGGATTTCGACGAGTACACTCTGGTGCTCAGTGGCACGCTGCGCGTCTCCAGCGGCAGCGGCGACCTAGACGTCCGCGCCGGCCAGGCCGTGATTGCGCATGCAGGCGAATGGGTCCGCTACTCGACACCCGAAGGCGCCGACTACATCTCCGTTTGCATCCCCGGTTTTTCGCCCGCAACCGTTCATCGCGACGCGGAATAGCAAACACGCTCACGCCGCACGCTTCGCCGCTAACTTGCGATAGCCTCGCAAGAGGAAAATGTATAATTCGGTCATGCCCACGGAGCCATTTCGCGAACTCGGGAAACTGCTGCTGGTGATCGGCGCGGTCATCGTAGTAGTAGGCGCGCTGCTCGTCTCCGGCGTGAAAATGCCTTCCCGCCTGGGCCACTTACCCGGTGACATCGGATATCAGGGACGCCACAGCACTTTTTATTTCCCGATCGTCACGTGCCTCGTGGTCAGCGTCGTGCTAACGCTGATATTCTGGATCATCAATTTCTTCCGCCACTAGCCAATGGATCAGCCATCTCTTTTCGATATCGCGCCCGAGCGCCGCATCTGGAAAGTAAGCGAGATCACGGAGAGCATCGGCCTAATTCTCGAGCGCGCTTTCCCGGATGTGTGGATCGAAGGCGAAGTCTCGAATTACCGCCCGGCGCAGTCCGGCCATCTCTACTTCACTCTGAAAGATTCCTCCGCACAGATTCGCTGCGTCTGCTTCCGCGATCAGGCGCGCAGCCTGAAATTTCGCCCGGAGGACGGGCTGCACGTTACCGTTCGCGGTTCGCTGGGCGTCTACGGAGTTCGCGGCGAATATCAGATTTACGTCAGCTATATCGAGCCGGTCGGCGCAGGCGCGCTGCAAGTGGCGTTCGAGCAGCTGAAAAAGAAGCTCGAAGCCGAAGGGCTCTTCGACCAAGCGCGTAAAAAGCCGCTGCCGGTAATGCCGCGCTGCATTGGTGTGATTACCTCGCCCACGGGCGCCGCCGTTCGCGACATCCTGCGCGTACTGAAGCGGCGCTTCGCCAACGCGCACGTGCGCATCTTTCCTGCGAAGGTGCAGGGCGAAGGCGCGTCGAAGGAGATCGCCGCGGCACTCGGCTATTTCAATCGAGGCAAGTTCGCGGATGTGATTATTCTCGCGCGCGGTGGAGGCTCGCTCGAAGATCTTTGGGCGTTCAACGAAGAGCGCGTCGCGCGCGCCATCGCCGAATCCGAAATTCCGGTGATCACCGGCGTGGGCCACGAAACCGATTTCACCATTGCCGATTTTGTTTCAGATGTTCGCGCGCCCACTCCCTCCGCCGCCGCCGAAATCGTGGTGCGCTCTCGTCAGGAATTCGAGAGCCATATCGCGGAATCGCAGCGGCGGCTCGTCCAGCAGATTCGCTATCTGCTTTCCCAGCGCCGCCATCGCGTGCGCGACCTGGAAACACATCGCGGATTCCGCCAGCTCGAATTACTGATGCGGCGCCGTCGACAGGAAGTGGACGACCTATCGTCGCAGCTCGGCTATGTACTGCGCCTGCGTCTTTCAACGGCGCACCAGCGTTTCGCCAGGGTGCAGGCGAAAGTGGCCACGTTCGATCTTCGTGGCCGTGCTGCCGCGCTGCGCGGACGCATCAGCCAGCAGCGTGATGCGCTTCGTTCGGCACTCAATCGCATTGCTTCACGCAAAGAGCGACGATTGGCGGCCGCCCAGGTGCGTTTTGCTGGACTCGATCTGCAAGCCCGCGTGGGCCGCTTGCGTCGGCGGCTCGATGATCGCTCGGTGGCTCTGCGCGTGGCCATGGATCGCGCGCTCATCGCCAAGCGCCGCCGCTGGGAAGCCTCGGACGTCCAGTTGCAGGAGCGCGGCCCGCTGAAGTTGCTCGAACGCGGCTACGCCATCGCCTATGATGCCTCGGGCGAGGTTTTGCGCTCGCTCGATCAGGTTGCTCCCGGCGACGAAATGTCGGTCCGCCTCGCTCGCGGCGCGATCGACGCCACCGTCCGCCGCAAGCGCGAGGCGTAGCCAACGATCTCTCCGCGTGTAGCCTAGCCCGATCCGGCTTACCGGCTGACCTGGACGCTGGTTCCTCCGGCGAAAGGGCTGCTAATGCGGGCGCCTTCACCGTTAGAGACAACCTTGACCCAGAGCGCGTCCTTGCCCTTGTAGTACGAGGTGGCGCTAGCCTTGCGCAGCGCTTCCAGGCTGTCCTGCGGCGTAGCCGAGGCTGCAGTGGCGAATCCCGGCAGATCGAAGATCACCCACGAGCCGCGATCCAGTTCGCTGAGACGCAGTACCACGGACGGCCTTTCGGTGGTCACCTTGATCTCGGTGCCGGCGCGTATGTTGGTTGCACCGGTCATGGTGACCTCCTTGCCATTGCGGCTGAGAATGACTGGCGGCTGAGGAGGTCCGCTGGGCCGATCAGCCGGGACGCCGGGCCGACCAGCCGGTGCGCCGGGCCCGCTACGAACCGAAGCCAGGCGAAGACCGGCGCCGGGGCTAGGACCGGCGGGTGCGCCTCTGCCAGGACCTGCGCCAGGGGCGCCGCCGAAACCGCGCAGACCGCCGCCGCCGCCGGGGCCGGGGCCGGGGCCGCCAACAGTCAAGCGTCCGACATCGCCCTTGCACACGGCGGCATTCCAGGTCGGCTTGATCTCACAGGCTTTGTCGATGGCAATTCCGTCATTTTTGTCATTGATCAGAATGTAGGAGTCCGGGACACCGCTGACCGAGCCGTCCACGTCGTGGAACACCGCGGTCTTATAGCTCCCATTGCCGTAATCATCGTTGCTCCACTTGTGCTCCATCGGTGGGAAATACACCGGCTTGGCGTTGATGAATTTCGCGTGCTGCACGGTGTTATTGGAGCTCATTCCGAAGCTGGTATACAGCAGGTAAGAGATTGCTCCGGTCTTGCGGGTGGCGTTGTCCCGAAAATTCACGAAGGTGACATGGTCCAGTTGATGACGGTAATCGTAGAACTCGTAGCCGCGGATCGGGAAATCCGGGACTTCGGGCTCCGGCAAGCTGCGGCC